>NZ_FPBW01000016.1:0-168490 GCF_900116795.1 Methylobacterium sp. UNCCL125
CGCCTCGCCACGGCCGAGTTCGCCACCCTCCGGCTGCGCCTCCTGAAGCTCGGAGCTCGCATCCGCGAGACCGCCAGCCGGGTTCGCCTCGCCTTCGCCGCCGCCTGCCCTGATGCTGACCTTCTGCGCCACCTCGCGACCGCGCTCGCCCCGGCGCCAGCCTGAACGACGGGGCAGCGACGCCCCGACGAACCCGTCCACATCCCTCCAGCGCTGACAAAACATTCCGGATCCACACGCGTCAGAACAGACGCGCGATCCCGCTCGCCATCAGCCTAAAAACCACCGCCGACAAAGCCCGATGAATAAGACGGGCTAGATCTTGGACGCGAGGATCGAGATGGCCCGAAAGTCTGGCGGGCCGACGAGGATTTCCTCGCCGATGCGGCTCAGCAAGCGGCCGACCTCCCCATCCAGATGGGACTTGCGCGCGTCCTCGTCGAAGAACGTGTCGAAGATGCCGAAGCGCGTCTCCGAGATGCGGTAGGCGTACCACGTCGCGGTGCCGCCCTCGCGGATGGCGGTCGTGAAGGCGGCGTGGAGCGTCTGCGCGACCTGCTCCTGCTGCCCGTTCTTCGCCTCCAGGGTTACGACGAGACCGTGGGTCGGCCCACGATGCGCTCCGGCAGCCGAGGCTCTGTCGGAGGGAGACGCGGGTTGACGGGTCATGGCGTGGCCCTCCGGCAAGGCTATCGTGCGTGTGCGATCACAATCGACTGGTCTCTGAGTGAGATCGTTTCGCAGTAAGTCCGATTTGATCGGCCTTCCGCTTCTTACATTAGGGAAAGTATTGCAATACGGGCCGCGTCATTAAGAGTTAAATTTTGCATGTCAGCGGGTGGGATAAAAGACTGCTCTTCAAACGGCCACGGGGGCAAAAGAACGTGCTACGCCGCTGTCGGGCGGGTGCGACCATGCGGATTCCTGCGCCGGTCCCGCAGGCGCCACCCGCGTCGGGCATCGCGACAGCCGGCTCGGGGTGGCGGGCTGGCCGTCGCGACGCCGGCATGGGTGGGGCGGTTGTCGAACCGAGGCCTGCCGGCCGACCAGCCGAGACGGGTGGCTGTCGTGTGGGCCTGCGTCCCGTCCGACGGGGCAGGCGGAGCGCCCCGAACCGAGCCAGGACCTCACGGACGGCTCGGGAAGGGATGTCGGGCCGGCTCAGAGCCGACTGATACCTTCGGATCGTGTTCGGCTAGATGCGGACGATGGAAATCCATCCGGCGCGGACTTCCTGCCTCCGGCACTTTCGACCGCATGATAAGGCCTCGATTACGCCAAATTTCGGTCCCGATCAGGAAGATGACACGCGATTATCGTGTCGTAGAATTTAGTATTGATATTTGATATTTTCATTCGCATTTTGATATTTTAAGGGAAAATTTAAGATCGATCGCTATTTTCATCGGTGTAGATGTCGGGGCTGCGCTCGGGCCATGAGAATTTGGTTCTCCAGACTTTCGATCAAGCACCGCCTTGTCGGCGTCCTGGGCCTGCTCATCGGCTGTCTGCTTCTCGTCGACGGCCTGGGTCTCCACGCGGTCGGCACCCTCGCCGATGACCAAGCCCACCTCGGCACCAACACGTTGCCGAGCGTCCGATATGCCGGCGAACTGCGCGGCGACGTCATCGATGTGCGCGTCAGCGTCGTCAACCACATCCTCTACACCGACGCTGCCCGCATGCAGGCCGAGGAGGCCGCCCTGTCAAAGAAGACAGAGGCCACGGCCGCGGCGATGCGCAACTTCGCGCCGCTGATCGGCGACGCGCGCGAGCGTGAACTCTTCGACGGGTTCCGCCGTGAATGGCAGAGCTATCTCGCGGCGATCCCCGCCGTGCTGGAATACTCGCGGATCGGGCATAAGGACTTGGCGCTGCGCGAGAGCCTCGTCGGCGTCCGCCCGCACATCAAGGCGGCCTCCCAGGCTCTCGAAGAGATCGTGGCCCTCAACAATGCCAAGGGCGAGAACGCCGTGGCGCAGGGGGTTGCGACCGCGTCCAAGGCCAAGCGGCTCATGCTCGCCATCGGCGCCTTGGCGCTCGTGGTCGCCACCATCCTCGGAACCCTGATCGTGCGGAGCATCGCCGCCCGTGTCCGGGCCGTGCTGGAACCGATGCGGCAGTTGGCGGCTGGGGATCTCGCCGTCGCGATCCCGCACCAGGGCGAGGCGAACGAGATCGGCCAGATCGCCGACGCCGTGCAGGTGTTCAAGGAGGCCGGGATCGAGGCTCGGCGGCTGGCCGCGCTGCAGGCCGAGGCCGATGCCGCCAAGATGCGCCGGGCCGAACTCCTCGACCGCATCACGCGTGATTTCGAGCGGGAGGCGGGTGCGCTCACGGGCGAGCTGACCGCGGCTGCAACCGAGATGGAGGCGACCGCCGCATCGATGACGGAGATCGCGGCGCAGACCAATACGCTCGCGGTCAGCGTCGCGGTTGCCGCCGAACAAACGTCCGGCAACGTGCAGCAGGTTGCGAGCGCGACCGACGAGATGGCGGCCTCCGTCCAGGAGATCAGCGGACAGGTGACGCATTCGGTCGCGATCGCCGGCACGGCCATCGCGCGCGCCCAGGAGACGGGCACCATCATTCAGGAGCTGTCCGACAGTGCCGACCGGATCGGCGTTGCGGCGGGCCTGATCTCGGGCGTGGCGAGCCAGACCAATCTGCTCGCCCTCAACGCCACCATCGAGGCGGCCCGCGCGGGGGAGGCCGGGCGCGGCTTCGCCGTGGTGGCCGCGGAGGTCAAGACACTGGCCGAGCAGACAGCCCGGGCGACGCAAGAGATCAGCGCCCGGATCGGTGCGATCCAGTCCGCCACGCGCGGCGCGGTCGAGGCGGTCCAGGGCGTGAGCCGCACGATCGACGACATGTCCGGCATCGCCACCCACATCGCCTCGGCGATCGAGGAACAGGGCGCGGCCACGCGCGAGATCGCGCGGAACGTCCAGGAGGCCGCACACGGGACCCGGCAGGTCACGGATCACATCGGATCGGTGCGCGAGGGCGCCGGCGAAACAGGATCGGCTGCGACGCAGGTTCTCGGTGCCGCGCGCACCCTCGCCGTCCGGTCCGATGGGCTGAGCCGAGCCGTCCGCAAATTCCTGGACGAGGTCCGCGCCGCTTAGTGGGGGAGGGGCCGCGGGGATCGACGCCCGTCTGCCACGCCGATGCCGGTCCACCTCGGACGCCCTGGCACGCCCCGCCGTCTCAACCGTCCCGCGGCAGGGGGAGGCCGGTAAGGCGGCTGTGATCGTTCGCCCAAACGGTATCCTGCGGTCAGGCGCGACCTCCAGGCGGCTCTCCTGGGGCATATGTCGGCCTTCGACGCCCTCGACCGGGTGGTGCGGACGTTCCGTCGCCACGGCATCGCGCTCCCTGTGGTCGGCATGAACGCGGCGACGGCAAGCCGGGTCGAGCGGATCGGCCCGCACGACAAGCCCGGGGCGGCCTGCGCGGTCGGCGGCCCTTGATCCGACCGAAGGCTATCCGCGCGCGGGCTGGCGGTTCGTGAGGATGCTCGCCCGGCGCGCTGCTTACGGTAATCGGATCGCTCCCGGCCCCGAGGGGGCATTCGGCGCACGATTCCTGTCCGGCTTACGGGAGATGGCCAGAGCGTCCAGAGCGCGGCGATCCGTCGGTCTGTCTGCGAGAGCGGCTTGGAAGGGGACGCGGGCACTTGCCTGCCCTAGGCCGACATGCTCCCAATCACCGGGCGCGGACGGCCACGATCAAGACGCCCTCGATCCGACTGGCTGTCGGGGGCGGCGGATTGGCCTTGTCGTTGTAGAGGAAGGCCGCATGGTAGATCTCATGCGAAATAAGGCAAACGTGATCGCGTTCTACGAGCTGATGTTCAATGAGTGCCGTCCGCGTGAAGCAATCGAGCGGTATGCCGGCGACGCTTACATCCAGCACAACCCGCATGTGGCCACGGGCAAAGACGGCTTCATCGCCTATTTCGAGCGCATGGCGCGTGAGTGGCCGGGGAAGCGGGTGTCGGTGAAGCGGGCAATTGCCGAGGGCGATATGGTCGTGCTGCATTGCCATCAGCACTGGCCGGGCGACCACGATTACGCGGCCGTGGACCTTTTCCGTCTCGATGAGAACGGCCGGATCGTAGAGCACTGGGACGTGCTGCAGATCCTGCCTGAGGCCTCAGCCAACCCCAACGGGATGTTTTGAACGGCGACACTCGCCTCCGCATCGGCGTGCCGCACGATTCGAGGCCGGCATGCGGGCGCGTCGCGCGGGCGCTGCGGCGGGTCGTGAGCGGATGGGTGGCCTCGTCCGCTTCCGCACAAGGCTGCGTGGGGGCGGACGGGCAGGCCCCCCCCCTGGCTGTCGATCCAGGGGGCTGGTTCGGGTATGAGCCTCGCGACCGGGGCGGTGACATCAGCCCCGGTCGCGATCGGCGGGTCCTGTGGCGCTGGGATGCGTGCCAGGGCCCGCCGCCCTTGAGGCTCGTTGGCTACGGCTTGTTGGCTGGGGCCGGGTTGGTCGTCGTCGCCGGAGGCGCCGGGTTTGCCGGTGCGGTGCTGGCAGGCGGCGGAGGAGGCGGGGGGGGCTCGGCCTTCTTCTCGTCTTTGCAGGCCGTGAGCGCGAGCAGGCCGACGAGCGGCAGCAGATAGCCAATACGCATGAGCGTTCCTCCTGTTTGGACCGGGTAGGCGGTAAGGAACGTCACCCGACCGCTGTTCGATCCGGCGCGCGGTGATCCCGGCCCCGCGCCTGATGCCGGTTCATCATGGGGATGGTCGCGGCTCGCCACGGCCACTGGTCTGATTTGGATGTCCCGCGAGACCATCCGGAACAATTCTCTCACCCCGTTCCATCATCGCAGACCGCCAAATCGGGACGGCACGGAGCGGGGATCGCGAGATTCTGCTTCGGGCCGGAAACAGGCGCGGCGACGACGTCCGCGGCCCTGAATTCTTGCCCGAAGGCGGACCGGGGGAAACCCACCCCGAGCGGTCGCTCCGTTCCCCACCCATGGGGCCTAGGGAAGGCTGTCATGCCTTCCCGGGAGCAGCGCGCCTCGCCCTGGTCCCGAGCAATCCGGTTCAGGTGGATGGGCGCTTCAACGGTCTTCGGCGCTCTTCATGCGCAGGCGCCGACGCGTTATACGGCAGCGCTTGAGGTCTGATGTGTTCAGGACGTGCCCAGGTGCCGGACTATGAGGAAGAAGCCCGCATCATTCGCGAGCTGACGCGGGCGGGCGCCGGACCAGACCCTTTCTCGTCGGCCGTTCGCGCCACGCGCATGCCGATGCTCATCACCGACCCGCGACAAGACGACAACCCGATCGTCTTCGCCAACGCGGCCTTCACGCGGCTGACGGGCTATGGACGCGACGCCATCATCGGGCGGAACTGCCGCTTCCTGCAGGGACCTGCGACCGACCGGGCGGACGTCGCGCGCTTGAGGAGCGCGATCGACAGCAGGACGCCGATCGAACTCGACCTCCTGAACTATAAGAACGACGGCTCGACATTCTGGAACCGCCTCCTCGTCTCTCCCGTGTTCGGGGAAGACGGTCAGCTCACCTACTTCTTTGCGTCCCAGTTCGATGTCACCCTGGAGCGTGAACGTCTGGTTCGCCTCCAGCGCGACCGCCTTGATCTGGAGGCGGAGGTCGCGCGGCGCAATGTCGAGTTGCAGGCGAGCGAGGAGCGCCTGCGCTTTGCCCTCGAGGCGGGGCAGCTTGGAAGCTGGAGCATCAACCTCGACACGGGGCATCTGACAGCGTCCGACAGCTGCAAGGCGATCTGCGGACGCCAGCCCGACGAGCCGCTGAGTCTCGAAGAACTGCGCGCCTCCATCCACCCGGACGATCGTGCGGTCCAGCAGGACGCGATCGAGCAGGCGATCGCGAACCGGTCGCTTCTCGACGCCGAGTATCGCCTGACGACGCCCGCCGGTCAGGAGCGATGGGTCCAGATTCGGGGTAAGGCGCATTACCGGGCCGACGGGACGCCGATCCTGATCACGGGAACATCGCAGGACATCACGGACCGTCGGGCGGTTCAGAGCCATCGCGCGCTGCTGACCCGCGAACTCCACCATCGCATGCAGAACACGCTGGCCTCGCTGCAAGCCGTCGTCTCGCAGACCATGCGGCGCGCCAACTCGCTGCAGGACGCCGCCGCGACGCTGACGGCGCGCATCCAGGCGATGTCGGCCGCCAATACCCTTCTGATCACGGAGGATTTCGGCAGCGTCTCGATGCAGGGCCTCATCATGCGTTCGCTCGCTCCCTTCGGGGTCGAAGACGGCGACCGCTTTCAGCTCTCGGGACCGGATCTGCGCCTGCCCCCACAGGTTGTCGTCGCCTACGCCCTGGCACTCCATGAGCTGGCGACCAACTCGACCAAGTACGGCGCGTTGTCTGTCGCCGCGGGTGTGGTCGACGTGGCGTGGAGCGTTCAGGGCGGGAAGGAGCCTCCGCTCCTCCATATTCGCTGGCAGGAGCGCGGAGGTCCCCCGGTCGTTGCCCCGCGGCAGACGAGCTTCGGAACCCAGCTGATCAAGCGCGTTTTGGCCACGGAGATCGGTGGGCGGGTCGATATCGACTACCGCGCCGAGGGCGTCGTCTTCACAGCCGTCGCCCCGTTGGCGAACGCCGACCGGGATGACCGCGCTCAGACCGAATAGCGCCGTCCGCCGGCCATCCGGTTGCTGCCCCGGGCGGACCGTCGTCGGCCCGAGCGACCCGGCTTTCGGTTGCGGGACCGCGGGAGCCACGCCCGACCTCGGGCGTTGCATGACGGGCCGTGGCATCGAACACGGTCGCCGGTTCGATCCCGAGGTGCCGCCATGGTCGCGATCCCCAATCCGTCGCCGGATGCGCAGGACGATCACCCCGAGGCGGAGCTGGACCGGGTGAACGACCTCCTCGCCGTCTGGGCGGCCCGCTCCGCCGCCGAGAGCGCCGCGCTCATCGAGCGGTTCGAGGCGATGGGTTACGAGGTCCGGGACAAGTCCGAGGACGAGATCGCCGAGATCCTCCATCGGGCACCGACCCGTGCCGCGCGAAAGACCGCGGCGCGATAGCTGAGAGTTGTAGGTAAAAAAACCTTGAAATTCTGATTTTTCCTGATATGGTGCGGCTTCGGCGCGTCCGCGGTGAACCATACGGAACAAAGCATGAACAAACCTTTCAAGGGTCGCCGCGTGGCTTCGGTGCAGGCGCGGCCGCGCGGCGCCGGACCTGGGGATCTGCCGGCGGATGCGTGCCGCCTTCTGGCGCGACTGGGCGAGGCGGGCGCCGATGCGCGGCCCGATCCCCTGGTTGAGGATGCGCTGGTGATCCGGCGCGGCGGCGGCGGTGTCTCGGTGGGGGGCGGGCGCTTCGCGGCCGCGGCCGGCCGGGCTCTGGCCGCGGCCGATCTGGCGACGTGGAACGCGGCCGGCACGCGGCTGACGATCACGGAGGCCGGGCGGGCGCGCCTGCGCCGGCAGGCCATGCCGGGCGATCTGGCCTTCGCGGCCCAGCACCACGACCTCGCCGTCGTGGAGGGGGGTGGTGCGGGGCCGACCCTCCGCAACGCTGCCGAGAACCCCCTGGCCTGGATGGTGCGCCGCCGCGACCGGGACGGCACGCCGCTCATCGACGCGGCGGCGTTCGAGGCCGGCGAGCGGCTGCGGCGGGACATGACCGCCGCCGCGTTGCTGCCGCGCATGGGCTCGGATTTCGGGGCCCCCCGGGTCGATGGCGGCGGTCCCCGCGACCCGGCCAGCGCGGCCGACCACGTGATCGCGGCCCGGCAACGGGTGCGCGGGGCCCTCGATGCGGTCGGGAGCGACCTGTCGGGCCTGCTGATCGACCTCTGCGGCTTCCTCAAGGGCCTGGAGCGGATCGAGGCCGAGCGGCGCTGGCCGGCCCGCTCGGCCAAGGTCGTGGCCCGCATCGCCCTGGGGCGGCTGGCCGAGCATTACGGGCTGGAGCGGGAGGCGACGGGGCCCGATCGGGGCCGCCTGCGCCTCTGGCGGGGGTGAGGCCCCTCAGGCCCCGGCGGCGAGCCGGACCGCGTCGCGGTGGATGCGTTCCGCCATCGCCCGCACGCCGTTGGAGCGCTTCGAGGTCACGTGGGCGCCGAAGCGGAGCTGCCGGAACAGGTCGAGGCCGTCGGTCTCGGCGGCCTCCCGGGGCGTCTTGCCGGTGTAGAGCGCCACCATCAGCGCCACGAAGCCGCGGACGATGAACGAATCGCTGAAGCCGTGGAGGACGAGGCGCGGCGTGCCGTCGGACGGCTCCGCCTTCGTGTCGATCCAGACCTGGCTCTCGCAGCCATGGACGCGGTTCGCCTCGGTCCGCTCCGACTCGGGCATCGGCGGCAGGGCGCGGCCCAGCTCGATCAGATACTCAAGCCGCATGTCGTCGTCTTCGACGATCTCGAAATTCTCGATGATGGTGTCGATCGGAGGAAGCATGCTCGGCCGGGTCCGGTAGGGTCCACGCCGCTATAGGCCGACCGCGCCGTCATGGCGACGGGGCCCGGCGACGCGGTCGCTCATTGCGCGGCGGGGCGGGTCGGCGGCAGGGTCAGCCACAGGGGATCGCCCGGGCTGGCATCGCCCGACACGCTGATCTCGGCCTGTGCCGCGTAGGCGGCGATGAGGCGGGGGCCGAGCTTCGGGACGTTCGACCGGCCGGAATCGGCCATCTCGCTCACCCCGGAGACGATCGACAGGCGCGCCGGGAGGCCGGACTCGATGTCGATGGCGATGGAGCAGGCGACGTGCTCGGCCGTGGCGTCCAGGCACTCGGCGACGATCTCGGCGACGATCATGCCGAGGGCGTTGGCGGTACGCGGCTCCACGAGGCCGTTCCCCGAGCCGCCGACATGGACGCTGATCCGCCCGGCCCGCCGGAGCTGCCCGAGCCCGGAGGCGAGGCGGTGGAGGTAGTCCTTGAGGTCGATCGACGCGATGTGCGGCGCCTCATGGAGATGTTGCTGCACCAGCGCGATCGCCCGGACCCGCTGGCCCAGGGCCTCGAAGCTGCCCCGGCAGGCATCCGGCGCCGCCCGGCCGTAGAGGCCGATCAGGCTGACCATCACTTGGAGGTTGTTGCGGACCCGGTGGTAGACCTCGGCCAGCAGCGCCTCCTTCTCGGCCAGCGCGTGCTCGATATGCTCCTCCGCGTGCTTGCGGTCGGTGATGTCGAAGCAGGAGCCGAGATAGCCCTGGAACCGGCCATCCTCCATGAGGGGGCGGGCCGTGTCGAGCAGCCAGCGGTACTCGCCGTCGTGCCGCCGCAGCCGGAACTCGACGGTGAACGGCGCCCGCGCCTCGAAGGCCTCGGCGACGATCCGGGCATGCCGGTCGAAATCCTCGGGATGCAGTCCGCTGCGCCAGCCGAGCCCGAGTTCCGCCTCGAGGGGGCGTCCGGTGAATTCCAGCCAGCACTCGTTGTGGTGGATCGCGTGACCGGCCTCGTCCGAGCGCCACATCATCAGGGGCACGACGTCGGCGAATCGCTTGAAGCTGTCGCTCAGGGCAGCGGCTTCCGCGGTCCCCTGTGCCGGACCCCGACCAGGATCCCCCGAGGGGCCGTTATCCGGCGGTTGTGCCGCGCCGGACCCTGGTGGCTCACCGACCATTCTGTACCCGATTCACTTTGACGAACTGCGTAAAAGGCGATGCCTGCGTGCGGATGGCGCCGGTCAACGTGTCGACCGGACGGCCGTTCCGGTCTTCCACCGCCTTCAACAGCGCACTTTCGGCGACGATAGCCGCGATACCTTTCGAGCCCGTTCCGCGCCCCGCCGCCCTGCGCGCCCGAACCGGGGCGCACGGCCGGACCGCACGCGCCGGCGAGCCGGTCGGGCAGACCGGCCATCATGCGGGAGCGACAACCTGTGAGTGACGATGAGATAACTTTAGATAGTTCGTGACGCGATGCTCTGGTTGTGTCTGATGGTGTTTGACACAACCTTGAGGGCGCCGTGCTGCCTGGCCCGATCGCGACCGTTCCCATTCTCCGCCGGAGGGGCGCCGGTGGCGACGCCAGCCGGTGGCGGATCACGCTGCGGCCCAGAGCCTTCCGCCGGGGCGCTGCCCGCTGGTGCGCCCTCGGTGGCTGCCTCCTCCTCGGCATGGCGGGCAGTGCGACCGCGCGGCCCTTCTCCGAACCGGACGACCGGAACCTCGACCGGCACGGCCATTACCGGAGCCGGGACGGATCCGAGGTCCATCAACCGGCCAAGAGCCTCGACGGCGCCAAACCGGCCGGCGCCACCGCCAAGTGCCGGGACGGGACGTGGAGCTTTAGCCATACCCATCGCGGTACCTGCTCCCGCCACGGCGGCGTCGCCCGGTGGGAAGGCTGAAGCCCAGGGCGAGCTCTGCCTTAAATCCTATTCTGGGCCAAGAATAGGAATTTGCGCTTGACACCGTCGCGCTGCCCGTGTATCACCACGGCACGGTCGAGACGTGTGCGGAGAGACGCCGATGTGGCCACCTCCTCCCAGCCGGGCGGATAGCCGCGCCGAGGCGCTGAAGCTTCTCCGAGAGACCGATCTGCCGTTCGACGCGATCAGCGCCCGCCTCGGTGTCCATCCGAGCACGGTCCGCACGTGGAATGTCCGGGCCGGCTGGCTGAGACCGCGGAAGCATCGGCCCAGGCTCCTGACGGCGCGCTGGCCGGCGGCGCGTCGGGCGGCGCTGATCCGCCTGCTCTGCACCCCGGGCGCCGATCCCGGCGACGTCACCGAGATCCTGGGACTCGGCCGGCTCGATGCCGCGATGCTGGCCTCGGCCTTCGGGGCGGATCTGCCGCCGACTTTGATCCGGCGCGGCGACCCGGCGACCGATCCGGCGACCCTGCGGACGCATCTGCGCGCCCACATCGTCCGGCAGATCGCCGCCTTCGACGCGACGCTGAGCGGGGTGGGGCCGGCCGCGCGCGACTCCGCCCGGATCCTGCGCGACCTCGGCGGGCTCAAGCGGCTCCTCGACACGGTGGATGCGGACAGGGCGCGGAGCGCGGGGGAGGAGGGGGGCGATGGGAGCGAACCCGACCTGCCCGCCCTGCGCGCGGAGATCGCGCGACGCTATGCTGGCTTTGTCGGCGGCCGGACGGCTGCCTGACTTCCTCGGGACCCTGCCTCAGGACCTGCTCCGGGCCCTGGCCGGCGACTGGCTGCATCAGGCCCGGCCCGATCAGCTGCCGCCGCCCGAGCCCTGGACCACCTGGGCGGTGATCGGCGGCCGCGGCAGCGGCAAGACCCGCACCGGGGCCGAGTGGGTCGACGCCCTCGCCCGGGGCGATCCGGCCTTCACCGAGGACCCGGTCGGACGGATCGCGCTCGTGGGCGAGACCCATCTCGACGTGCGCGACGTGATGGTCGACGGTCCCTCGGGACTCCTCGGCCTGCCGGCGCGGGGGCGCGCCCGCCCGGTCTGGTCGCCGAGCCGCCGCCGCGTCGAGTGGAGCAACGGTGCGGTCGCGCTGGCATTCTCGGCTGAGGAGCCGGACGCCCTGCGCGGTCCGCAATTCGGCGCCGCGTGGTGCGACGAGGCCGCCAAATGGCGCCGGCCGGATGTCAGGAGCGCATTTAACATGCCCCGAATGGGGTTTAACGTCCCCCGATCCGCGGAATAGGCTACCCCTTGGCCTTTGCAACCTGAGCCGACTTGGTCACATCGCCTGCCGCTCCGATCAAATAAGTTACCCCCGACGCGGTGATCGGGGCACTAACGCTAACTCATATCAACCCGCCCTTCCAGTCACCGATCCAGACCGATGCGCCGATCAACCGGACTCGCTCGCGAGGACCCTACGAAGCCGTCCGTGCCGAGAGGCGGCGGGTGATTCCTCTCATGTTCCACGACGGCACCGATCGAAAGTCGAGTCGGCGCGGATGCGTCGTCCGGCGACGAGACGTCGGTGGCCGCCGAGCATCCGGCTGGACGTGGACGGCGACGCGACGCGCCGAACTCCGGACATGGCATGCTGCCACGGCCGCCGTTCCAGTCATTCCACTAGTGGTGCGGCACAGGGATTATGCCTCTTTGACTGTTGGGTGGGGGTAGGCCTTCGCGAGCTTGGCTCGGGCCCGCTCGGTGGTGAACATCCAGATAATCTTCGCGTCATCGCGATTGCGTTGCTGCTCCCAGGCAGCAACTTCACGGTCCAAGGTGTCACGATCGGCGATGCGGCGGTTGATGCACTGGGTGCGCAAGACACCAATCTCGATCTCAACCATGTTGAGCCAGCTCGCGTGCTTGGGCGTGTGGTGGAATTCCAGACGCCGCAGGATGCGATGGGCCTCCGGCGCTGGGAAGGCGTCGTAGAGCGCGCCAGGCGAATGGCTGGACAGGTTATCCAGGACGACCCTGACCCGGTCGGCCTCGGGATAATGAACGTCGACGAGATCGCGCATGCAGTGGGCGAAGTCGATGGCCGTCCGCCGCTCAGTGACCTTTACCTTACGCCACGGGCGATGGGCGTCGATGAAGACGAACAGGTTGGCCGTTCCCTTGCGCCTGTACTCGTAGTCGTAACGCTCCGGACGGCCCGGCGCGGCCGGGATGGGCTGGCGCGCCTCACCGATGAGCTGCATCGGGCTCTCGTCGAAGCAGACGACGGGCCGCTTCGGATCGGGCTCCTCGGCATAGAGATCGAGGACATTCTCCATGCGAGCGACGTAGGTTCCATCGACCTGCGGGATGCACCACATGTCGCGGCGCCAGGGCTTGAGAGCGTTCTCGGCCAGACGCCGCCGGACCGTCTCGCGCGAGAGATCATCGTGCTCTGTCAGCCTCACCATGGCATCGGCTAACAGGGTCAGCGTCCACCGTTTGCGCCCGTCAGGCGGCGCCGAGCAGGCGGTCGCCACCAGAAGAACCTCGTCGCGGTCCGACAGCTTGCGGGCACCGCCCGGCCGGGGCTGTTCCGACAGGGCCGCCTCTAGGCCTTCCTCAACGAAGCGGCGCTTGGTCCGGTAGATCGTCGACCCGCTGAGCCCGAGGCTTTCCGCCATGCTGTCGTCGTCGATCCCCGCATCGGCCGCCAATAGGATCTGCACCCGCTTGAGCCGACGGGCCGCAATCTTGCCGCCGCTCGACAGGCTCCTCAGCTACTCGCGTTCACCCTGGTCCAAGTCAACCTGGTACTTTACGTTCATCTCTGCCCCCGGTCTGGATGGCAGCAGAGATGAACCGGACCAAAGCCGACGCCCACCCCACTTTTTCAGACAAGCAGGGGCAATGTCTCGCCTTCATCCATGCTTACACGGTCGTGCTAGGCCGGCCACCTGCCGAAGCCGACCTGCAACGTCACTTCCGCGTGACGCCGCCCTCCGTTCATCAGATGATACTTGTGCTTGAGCGGCTGGGCTTCATCGAGCGCACACCCGGAGCTCCGAGATCCATAAGGATCCTCGTCGACCCCGATACACTGCCGACCCTCCACGCCGCACAGGCTCAAACCGTTAAATCCCCTGTGCAGAGCCACTAGGGCCGGCCGGGCCGAAGCACGTCCTCTGTCCCTCGGCATCCCGGACCCGACGATCGAGATGCCAAGGCCCATGTCGGCAAGAGCCATCGCTTCCTGCAGGACGGCCCGTCGGGAGATGCCGGAGGCGTCGGGACGGCTCGACGCCTCCGGGGCCGGCCTGCTGCATCTCTGTCGGCGCCAGATAAAAGCAGTGGCCACCGAACCAGTCTAAAAGGCGAAGCACAGGGGCGGCCTGCCGTTCGGCGTCTTCACGTCCATCGGCAATGTTCTGACGTCGCGCAGCAGCCCCGGATTGTCTTGCGTCGGGTCATGACCGCTTCACGCGAGCCAGATGCCGCCATCGATCAACTGATTGCCGAGAGCAGCCGGGATCGCGCGATGTGAGCGTCCTGGATCGTCGCAGGTTGTGCCGGACGCTTGCTCCAAACGCTGGATGATCCGGTTAGGCCCCGGAGAGGCATGGCCGACGGACGATCTTGATGAAGGGAGGCCGCGAAGGGTGCGAGATTCGATTGGCACCTGCCGATCCAGTTTCCCTCGACACCGCGTCGATATCCCATCAGCCAGGACCGAAACCCATACGCATGGCCGGTCGAGGCGCCGGCGCGGCCGGGAGGTGCAATTTGAGAACCGTATTCGGCACGGGCGCATATCCTCCTGACATTTTGCCCAGGTGCTGCTCCAAACGCCCGATCCTTTCTCTGTCCCCGGTTGCGAGCGCATACGCGATTTCTCTCGCATCGGACGCGGAGCGTTGGGCCTTTATCCGTGATCCGGCCTCCCCGATGAGTTGTGAGGCAAATTCGATCTCCCCTATCGACTGCGCGACGTGTCCGAGAAGGACGGCCACCAGCGGCGCCGCATCTATCTTGTGAGCGCCGTAGATTTGAGCCGGGCAAACTTGCATTTTGTCATCAACTCGACCGATCCAGATGCCGCATGAGTCGAGCTGCTCTGACCAAGACGACTTTCGTCCCTCGACGACAAAACTCGGATTGACAAAATCGCGTCGGGGCATGTATTACATGTATCTAAATACATCTAGATCTAGACGGTGTTCGAAGGATCTCATTGCCTCATGTTGATGGCGTCGAAATGAACTGAATGCCGATCGCGCGCTGTATGTTGGATTTCCTTCGATTATCTCAGGTCTGAGCCTTTTGGCCTGAAGAAGGTAGATTTCGTTTCGGTAATTAATCTGATCTGGCCGGCCAAATTCAATATGTAGGCCAATGTCGACGTTCGATAGGGTGTATTCAAACCCTCTACTATGATCGTAAGTCTCGATTTTCAGGTCGAGATCTGGAGATTTTGAATGTATTTCGTCGATATATGTGTTGTTCAGTCTTTCGATTTCAGCTCGAAGCCATATCAGAAAGCTAGGATTCTCGCGGATGATAGACTCCTCGTCGAGATTAGCCAGCAACTCATCGGTCAACGTAATCTCGTATGAAGGTACTCGGCGCAGGAGTTTTTTCGATATAATGGTGTCGATGTTCACGAAATATTTTGCTAACAGCTTCAGGCATTCTTCGTTGTAAGCGTGCATGCGGCGCTCCGGACATCATCGAATCCCGAACGTCCGATATCGCTTCGCAAAACCTATCAATCGCTTTCCGAAACGGCTGTGCACCGGTCCTGCGGACGGTATCCCTATCGTCCGTCGACACGGGCGACGACCTCGCGTTTGGCGCGGATGACGCTTGAGAATTTGTATTTTGGCCAGAGTTCCTTAATGGCGGACAATTCTTCGGCGCTCGGCTTGTAGACGCAAAGGGCAATGATCGCCGCGCTGACGTCGTCGATTTGAGCCAGGGGACCCTCGAAGCGAACGGGCCGCTGTCTGGCCGTCCTCCAATCTCGATCGCCGGGATCGTCCCATGCCCTGAGCCAGGGAGGGGCTAACCTACGCCCTCGCGGACAATCCCCGCGCCGCACGCGCCACACCAGGTTGAACCGGGTGAGCACCGTCACCATCAGCATCCGGGCGATCGCGAGCGCATCGGAGTCACGGTGGGCGAACACGTCCTCTCTGTCACCCAGGACCGTGATCTCCATGCTGATGACGGGCGTTGCCCCGCTCTCGTGAAGGCTCCCGGCCCGGGTTCCCGGTGCGGTCGGTGGCGGAGGTGACACTTCGGGATCGCATACAGGGGCGACATCGTCAGCCAAGATCCGCGTGGGCATGCCGCCAATCCCTCTTCGCCGGGCAACCGGAGACAGGGTAGCGGATTCGTCGGCTTGCCACCTGGCCGACGGCGGGGTGGGCAAACCGGATGCGAGTTGGATCTCGGGCTGCCGCGCCATCCCCGCCCGCAAGAAGGGATGTCTAAGCTCGACTTTGGCCAATCGGACGGGTCGTCGCGGGTGTGAGGTGACGAGGCGGGCGTGACGGATAGGCTGGCGGCGTCGCCGCCAAGGGACCCCACCATGCCGCCGCCCACCAACTTCGCCGGGATCATCCTGGACTTCGGGCCGCTGGTCGTGCACCGCTCGTGGCGACACGCTCAAAGCCTGCTGGTCGGCGCGATCCTGACGCCAGGGCGGCGCACGGTGACAAGCGTCCTGCGCATCCTGTGGGTCAAGGGGGGGGCGCACCGCGCGTGCGAGCGTCGGCGATCATGCCGGTGGATAGCGCGTCCACGCTATCCACCGGCATTGCGAGGTGCTGTACGGTCGCCGGCCGCCGTGGGTGGGGCCTGCGAAAGGCTGCCCCGCCTTCCGCCCAACGGACTCCAGCCATCGCACGCATGCCGCTTCCGATCAGAGTCAGCCATGAAGGCGGCATCGCGACGTTCGACATCGGTTTCGGTCTGCTGGAGCGACGCGAGGTGCAGCTCTGCTTGGTCCAAGCCCATCCGGTGGAGATAGGCGTCATCGAGCGGGACGGCCCACGACCGTCTGTCGTGGCGGCGCTCACGCAATTGTTCGCGCGGCTTCCGGCTGGGCACGGCACCGCCCTGGACCATCTCTTGCCCGGCCGCTCACCGACACTTGTCGTCGCCCCCGAGTACGCGCTCGGCTCGCAGGACTGGGAGGCCGTCGACGCGGCGGTCCGGTCCTGCCCTCGCACCCTGATCCTCGTGGCCGGTTTCGGAGTCGCGAGCGGGGGAGGCATCGAGGCCTGGCTCGACGGAGGGGAGGGGCGCCATGCCGCCTGGGACCGCGAGGGCGTCGGACCCCTGGGCGACGACAACAGGTACGGGGCCGGATGGTGCTGGGTCCACCGTCCCGGCGAGGGGACGGCCTGCATCGTCTTCCTGAAAACCTTCCTGGAACAGGCCCACGAAAGGCAGATGGTGCGCATGCGGCGCGGTATGTCGCTGCTGCGGCTGCGCCTTGCCGACCTGGACCTTTTCCCGCTGATATGCGCGGAGGTCGTGCAGGCGGAGGCCCCGGGCGCCCCGACGACCAGGGAGCGCATCAGGGCCGCGCTCGAAGCCGACGTGCGTGACGCCCATCCCGTCCTGGTCACCGCCAGCCTGCTGCAGGACGCGCCGGCGAACAAGAACTGGCGCAGGGCGATAGACCGGTTCGTCAACGAGATCTCCGCGACGCGCCGCGTCACCTTCGTGACCTGTAACCAGGCATGCTGCCCGTGCCATTCCCAGGAGGAGATAGACCGCTGGCGGTCCCTCAGCGGCGCATTCGGCCCGTTCGCCACCTTCCCGCGCGGCTTGCGGGGCTCGGGGGGCGGGCGCCCCATCTCGGTGCCGGGGACCGCGGAGGGCGTCCTCATCCGAGGCAGCGGGCCCCGCGTCGCCGCCGGGCCGCTCAGCTTCCATGAGCCGGGCCCCGCCACCGCCTTGGACCTGTGGAGGATCGAGTACACGCTGCCGCTGACCGGGGTGGGGCTCGGGACGAGGCGGGACGTCGACGAGACCGCGGAGGCGCACGAGTTGGACCGCCTAACGCGCCGCCTGCCGGTTGAACCGAGCTGGAACGCCAAGGCTGGCCGAGGGGCTCGAAGCCGTGAGGCGCCACCTCGCCGGCACGGCGCATCCGCTCGCGGGAAACCTTCTCTCCTCGCTGCTGGCTGGCACCGCCGGGACGCGGATCGACCCGGATAACCTCGAACCGCACTTGGAGATCGTCGGCGAGGCCCTGCACGGCCTGGCCGCGTTGGCGGGCGTCGCGGGCATCGACTGGCACGGCGCCGAGGATCGTCACGGCCAGCTCCGGCTCGTTGGGTCGGGCGCGCACGTCCTCGTTTGGCGCGACCCCGTGCGCGGCGGACAGGAGATGCTGCGGCTCCTCGAGGCATGGGCCAGGACGCCGAACCCGCACTCGCATCTCATCGTGGTGGGCACGGGCCGGCGCCAGAGCCTGCCGGAGGGCCCGGTAACAGGCGACAGGCGCTCGGACCTGACCGAACCGCCGGCCGAGCCCGGCGACATCTCCTTGCCGCGAACGCAGCGGGCCGTGACCTGCATCGGGCTCCAGCGCGTCACGGACATCTACATGAACGGGTCTGTGGCCGCCGCGGATGCCGTCGCCGCGCTGCTCGATCTCTTGGCTGCGGCGGACCGGGAGGCCGCGTGATGCCCGTCTGGCCCTATGCGACCCTCGACGCGCTCTGCGACCAGGTCGGCCTTTCCCGGGTCGAACGGCTTCCCGCCGGTCGCACCGGGGCGGTCGATCCTCCCGAGGGGACCGCGTTCTGGGCCGGCACCTACGCCGGGCTCCTGTTCTGGCCGGTCGCCGAGTCCGGGCTCGCCGAGGCCGCGAGGACCGGCCAGGCCTGGCTCGACGACGTGCTGAAGGCGGACGAGGGTGGACAGGCCCCGATCGACGGCTACCTCGTGTTGGCGCAGGCCTCGGCCCCCGAGCGGGAGCTCGTCCGGGCCCTCGAACTGTCCACGCAGGTCTGCCGGAAGCACGTGATCTGGCCCGACGACTGCGAGATGGGCTGGCGTGGGTTGGCCGCGGTCGGCGTGCTCGGCCTGCCCCGGGAGGCCGCCCGCGTGCGCAGGCAGGCGCGACCCGCTCTCGACGCGGAGGCGGAAGCCCTGTGGCAGCGCATCGCCGAGCACGGGCACGGCGCAGTCGTCGCGGAAGACAGGAGCAAGGTCGAGCCGTGAGTGGGTTGCGGATCAATCGCCTCCGCGTCGACGCGTTCCGCGGCATCACCGGCTCGGTCGAGCTCGACCTGCGACCGGCCTTGACGGTGATCTACGCCGCCAATGGGACCGGCAAGACCACCTTGTGCGACGCGACGGAATGGCTCCTGACCGGGCAGGTCCACCGTCTCTGCACAGGGAACGCCTTCGATTCCGCCCTCCTGGTGTCGAAGTTCGCGCCGGGGGCCGAGCCCACCGTCGAGGCGGAGATGGAGCTGGATGGACGCCCCCTGTACCTGCGGAGGGACAGGAGCGGCGCGCGCCTCGGCGCGACGCGGGCCCAGGCGCGCCCGGTGCAACCCGGCGCCCTGCTCGCCACGCTCACCGCGCCGGCCCGGCAGGACGCCGGATGGGAGCCCCATCACGTGACGGCGATCCGGAGGCGGCAGCAGTTCCTCCGTGCGACCCACATCCTCACCGCCGAGGAACTCGCCACGCTGCTCGACACCGACCCCGAGACCCTCGGTCGCCGGAAAGAAATCTTCGCCGACTTGCTCGACATCCGGGAGGAGCACGACTCCGCCGGCCGGCTGAGGCGTTACGCGGACGCCTTGCTCCCGGACGAGAACGCGCTGTCCCAGGCCGTGGCGGAGGCGAGGAAGGAACTCGCCGGGGCTACGAGGGCGCTCCGGCGCTCTGGTCCGCGGCCCAGCGACGAGGAAGCCCACTTGGGCGAACGGCTCCTCGGCATGGATGCCGGATCGCCCGGCCCGCGGCGGGTGGAGGCGCTGGCCGCCGAGATCGGGCGGCGGCGGCAAGCCCATGCCGCATCGATGTCGGCCATGGCGGCGGTGGACGAGGGCTGGGCATCGCGACGGACAACCGGCCGGGAACTCGCGGACGGCCTGGCGGAGGAGGGCCGCGTGTCGGCGGCGCTCGGTATGGCCAGGATACGCGCGTCGGAACTCGCTGCCCGGGCGCGAGCCGCGAGCGAGGCATTTCATGGGGTGGACCGGCGCCGTGCGGAGTCGGTCGGCTTCCGCGGCGCCGTTGCCCCACGGCTGCCGGAGATGGCATCCGCCGGCGCGGCCGCGGGCCTTGCCCCCGATGCCACCCTCGCCACCCTCCGGCGCCTTCCCGAGGCCAGGATGTCCGCCGCCTTGCGGCAGGAGCGTGCCGCCGAGCTGGCCGCGCTCGCGCGGCTCGCCGTCGGGATGCCGGAACTCGATCGACGCGTCGCCGCCGCGGATGACAGGTTATCCCGGCTCCTCGCCTCGCTGCCGGACGAGGAAGAAGTACGGCGGCGGGACGGGGAACTCGCGGCGGCGTCCGGCGGCCTGGAGGCGGCCCGGCGCAGGCTGGCCGAGATCGGCCAGCCGCTGCAACGGCTGCGTGCGGAGGCTCTGGCGTTCCTCGGCCATCGTCACGCGGATGCCGATTGCCCGGTCTGCGGCCACGATTGGCGCACGCACGAACGGCTGCGGGCCTCGGTCGAGGCGATGCTCGGCGGTGGCCCATCGCTCGTGGCGGGCCTGGAGCGAGAGGTCGCCAACGGCGAGCGCCGCGTACGGCAAGCCGGGGCCGCGGTCGCCGAGGCGACACGGTTGAGGGGCGAGGTCGATGCGCTGCGCCGCTCGCTAGCGCAGGACGCGCAAGTCCAGGCCGAATTCGCCCGTCGGGTCCGGCACGTCGGCCCCGCCGCGACGGTCACGGACCTGTCGGGGGCCCTGTCCCGCCTCCGCCGGCGCGTCGATGCCGTGGAGGCTCTCCAGGCACTTGAGGACGAACTAGGCGCGCGCACGCCCCGCTTCCGCTCGGTGCTCCCGGACGATACCCCGCTCCGGGCGGCGGCGGCCCGCTTCTCGGCCGCCATGGAAGCGGAGCTCGCGTCCGTCTCGCAGGAGAGGCAGGGCGCGCAGGCGGCGGCTATGGCGGCCGCGGAGGCGTCCCGGGCGGCGCAGGCCCGGGCCGAGGCCGCGCGGGGCGAGCTCGAGGCGTTGCGCGGGCGGCTTACCCACCTTCGAGCGCTCCAGGACGGCCTCGCGCGAGCGTGGGCCGTCGTCGCGGGCGATGCGCGGTTGAGCGTGCGGGCCCGGGACGAGGCACGCGAGGTCATCAGGCATGTCGACGCGGTCCTGACGCGGGCCGAGGCCCATCTCGGCGCGGCGAAGGCCGCCCGCGCGACCGAAGCCGACCGCGAGCGCGTAGGTCAGCTCGGGGCCAGGTTGACGCGCGAGCGGAATCGCCTCGAACTGATCCGGGGCGGCCGGGCCGCCGCCGCGCGCGGCGCCGACGCGTTTGAGCGCCACGCCGCGGAGGCGGCGCGCCAGCGCGTCGTCCAGCTTTCGGCAGTCGTGAACCCGTTGTTCGCGCGCATGCACGCGAACCGGCTGATCGACTGCATCGAGTTCGGAGAGGGGGCCGATTTCCTGAGGTGGTGCGCCGGTGCGGGGGAAGCGACCCTCGACCCGACGCGCGATTTCAGCCAGGGCCAGCGTCAGGACCTGGCGTTGTCGCTCTTCATCGCCCGGGCCCGGAGCCTCGGAGGAACCTTCTTCCTCGACGAGCCCGTCACGCACATGGACGACCTGAACCGCGTCGGGCTGCTGGACGTCCTGCGCGCGGTCACCCTATCCGGCAACGGCCGCCTTCGGCTCGTCGTCACCACGTCGAGCCGCCTGCTCGCGCGTCACCTCACGGAGAAGTTCGCGCGCGTCGCGCGTGACCGGGATCCCCCGCCGATGCAGGTCGTCGAGATGCACGGTAACGGCCGGAACGGGGTGGCTGCCGCGGTGACGTTCCCGGGCCGTTCGGCCTCGGCGGGCGGCATCGCCCGCACAAGGGAAACCTGAGCTTGCGGGGTGGGAAGGAGGGAACGGGCGCGCGCGGCGGGGCAGGGGAGCTGGGGCGCAACCTGTCCTGGGCCGACCGAGCCGCGGGCGCGACGGTCGTCGCCTTGCTCGCCGTGATCGCGGGCTATGTCTGGGGGGCCACGCCCGCGAACGGCTCGATGGCCGCCGGCGCCAGCGTGCTGGGCGGGATTGCGCTGGCCGCGGCCCTGCTCGGGGGGCTGGCCGGTTTCCTGTTCGGGATCCCCCGCCTGCTCACCAGGGACGGGCAGCTCGCGTCCCTCGCCACGCGCCGGCCGGCCGATGGGGCGGGACCTGCGGCCACCCCTCCGAATAAGGTCCCCGTCGCCGGCTTCGCGCCCCTTCAGGGGAACTCGAACCTGGAGGAGATCTCCGACTGGGTCACCAAGATCCTCGTCGGGCTCGGCCTCGTGCACGCCGGGCAGGTCGCCGACACAGCCAAGGGGGCGGCCGCCTACGTCGCCGAAAAGGCCCTGTCGGGTTTTCCCGGCGCCGAGTTGGTGGTGCTCCCCGTGGGGCTGGCCGCCTTTCTCCTCGGCTTCCTGTTCCTCTACCTCCAGGCGAGGACGCGCATCACGCTCACGCTCTTCATGACCGAGGGCATCCAGCGCGCCGGGCTTCCCGCCGAGACTGTCGCCGCGGCCAACGACGCCGGCATCGCCGCGGACGCCCGGGCCGTCGGCGCCGCCGCCGGCGCGCGGATCGGGACGCCGCTCGGGCCAGCGGCGTCCGTGGCAGCCGACGCCGTGGTGCGAGGGTACGGCTTCGACGAGCTCGTCTCCGCGGACGAGTTCGCGGCCTGGGGGGCGGCGCAGGCCCGGGCGCGGAACCATGAGGCAGCCGAGACCGCGCTCCGGCGAGCGAACGCTCTGGCGCCCGACGACGTCCGCATCCTGCGGCGCCTCGCCGAGGTCCGCATGCTGCGGGGCGACCTCCGGGGAGCGTCCGAAACCCTGGCCGAGGCGAGGGCGAAGGCCCCGGACGACCCGCGCGTCCGGCGCCAGGAACTTCTCCTCTCCCTCTACCTGCCGCCTCCGGACGGCTTCGCGCGCGCCCGCGCCCTCGCCGACTCCCTGGCGACCGATGCCCGAACCGACCGGGACCCGATGGTCCATCTTTGGCGGGCATGCGCCTATGGACAGGCGCACCGTTGGTTCTCGGAGCGTGGTTCCGGTGCGGACGAGATGCGCGCGGCGCGGGACGCCGCCCTGTCGTCGGTTCGAAGCGTCGTCGAACTCGTCCCGGATCCGGCGAGCCCTGTCCGGGGCCTGCTGGGAACGTTGCTCGACCCGGGCATTCCCGGCGACCCCACGGCGGACAACGATCTCCGAGACTTCGTCCAGGACCCGGAGTTCCAGTCCGCGATCCGTGCGTCCGTTCCTGAAGGGTGGCGATCCGGTTGAGCCCGATCCCCGCAAGCAGTCCTGACCGGTTGCATGCCTCCCTCGACGCCGCCTCCCGCGACCTACGAATGGTACCCCCGATCCGACAATCGTGGCCCGCATCATCGGCCATCGGGGACGCGGGACCCGTCCGCCCACGGATCCGTCAAGCGGATGCCGCCCACTCGACCCGGTTGCGGCCGGTCGCCTTGGCCAGGTACAGCTTGGCGCCCGATCACGAGCGAGGTCCTTACGGCCCTTCCCGCAGGTCCGATTATCATCATCCGGCCGCAGCGATGCCTCATGCATTGGCGGCGGCGCGACGCCGAATGACGCTATTGACGCAAAGAGTACAATATCAATCCGAGGGGGGTAAATTGGAGCTGGTATTAGTCCTCGTTCTGATCGGGGTGGGCATACTCGCGATAAAAAGCCTCATGAACCAGGCTCGCCGCAAAAAGCTGATGGCGAAGTACGGCGACGTCGAGATAGTCGATCTTATTATGAAAAAGGTAGTATGGCAGGGCATGCATGTCGAGCACCTGCTCGACGCACTGGGTCGTCCAGCCGCCATTGACCGAAAGGTCTACAAGACCAAGACCAGTCAGACCTTCAAGTACGATCAGTCCGGCAAGAACAGATTCCGTCGCCGGGTGACGTTGGAGAACGACGTGGTGGTCGGGTGGGACTTCAAATGACCGTCCCTCACTCGACGGCCTGCTTGTCCGCCAGGGCCTGCAAGAACTCGCGCCGGACAGTGACCACCTGCGCCATCGTGTGCTGGCGGGCGGCGACGATCTGGGAGTGCGCCTGCCGTAGCTCGGCCAGGGCCCCGTTCATGCGCCCCTCGATCTGGGTCTTCCTGGCCAGGACGTCCCGCTCGACGCGGGCGACGTCGCGCTGATCGACATGGCGCGTCGGATCGAAGGCGAACCGCCGCTCCAGCGATGCGCGCCAGTCCAGCATGCGGACCTGCATCTTGGGTCCGAAACCGGGCACTTGGACCAGCGCGGCGTGCGTCACGTCCGCGGCCGTCTCAATGCCGTACGAGGCCAGGGTCAGCTTCCGCCCCTTGCCGACCCCCTCGATCTTGGCCTTCTCGATCTCGAACGCGTCCAGGAAGCGGAGGCGCTGCGCCCGCTCGCGGTCGCGCTCCAACCCGGCCAGCATCCCCAGTCGCATGCTCGGCACCTGGTTCCATTCGTTGCGCAGGTCGAGCAGAACGGACCTCCGCTGCTCGTAGATGGCCGGACCCGTCTTCTGCAGCCACTCCTTCTCGACGCGGTCCCACCGTGCCGATGCGGTTCGATGGGCGTCCTTGATGGGTCCGGTCTTCCCGGCCCCGTCGGTCGCCGCGAGGACGACGAGGTACGCCACGCCCGCCGCCAGGAGCGTCACGGGTCCCACCGCCAGGCCGAACAACGCCACCACGGCAGCCACGACGGCGGCCATGGCGTGCCTCTTCGTCTTCCAACCGGCGAGCCTCAGGGCCTCGGCACTTGGCCCCGGCATCGGGACATCGATAGCCGGGGCGCTTCCCGGATGCCGAATCGCCTCCACCTCTTGCCACAGCCGGGCCATGTCGAAGACGGTGCTCGATGCGCCCTGGACCACGGCCGGGAACAAGGCGACACCGGTGGCTCCCTCCATCGGGCACCAAGGGCATTGGGTGGCCCGGTGATGCCAGTGGGAGGGGTTGGAGGCGCACTGCCTCAGTTCCTTTTCAAGACCTTCGAGTCCGGCGATCCACGCCCGGGCGGCCGGTCGGCCGACCGTACGCGCATCCGCGGCGAAGGCCCGCTCGAACAGTCGCTCCACCTCCGGCCCCACGATGGAAAGCGGAGGGGTACCGGGCGGCTGGGTCATCTGCAGGGCCGACCGACGCTGGCCGTAGGCGAAGCGGTGCTCCTCAATGGCGCGTGGGATCGGCATGTCGCCGGCACCGGAGAACCGGCCGGCGAACGGGTGCCTTCCCATGAAGAGGAGGAGGAAGGTCATGACCGCCAAGCCGAAATCGTCGTGCGAGGCGTCGCGCACGACCCCGTGGAACGGTCGCCCCTGTAGCTCTGGAGGGGTGAACGTCTCGACGCCGACCTCGCACAGGAAGCGTCGTCCGCCATGCGTGACCTGGAAGCTGTCGCAGTCGATCAGGGTGACCGTCGCATCCTGGCCGACGAGGACGCCGCCATGGTTGACGTCGCCTATGACGCAACCGGCGGCATGAACGGCCGCGAAGGCCCGGGCCGTGTTCGCTGCGGCCCGCACGAGGAAGCGCCAATCCGCCCGGAGGAACTCCGAGCGGCGGCTCTTTGGGCTGTAGAGGTTGTGGATGTCCTTGCGGTTGGCGACGCGAGGCATGAGGAGGCCAACCGGCGCCCGCGCGCCTGCGTCCATTAGGAGGCCCGCGGGCCATGCCGTGAGGCGAGCCAGGGCTTCGTTGCCCAGCGACCCCATGGCCTTGATCTTGTCCGCCCGCTCGGGGGACAACGGGTTGTGGTAGACCTTCGCGACGAGGGCCGGTTGCGATACGACCTCGTAGACGGCGCCTTCGCCCCCCTGCCCGAGCACGGCACCGAGCCCGACCGGCCGACCGGCATCGTCGAAGACCCGCGGCGGTCCCTTGCCCATCCGGGGCCCGTCAGGGCGGCGACAGGCGCGAGGCGAGGACCAGCGACTTGTCGTCGTCGGTGCGCTCGCAGACGCGCGGAGAGGACAGGTAGGCGGTGAGGTCCGCCGACAGGGCGGCGTCCAGGCCCGGCCCCGCGAGCTTCCGCACGGGCGCGAGCATCTGCCGGAAGAACGGCTCGAACACGGTCCTGGTCGCCTGATGGAGGACGAGGTTCTCCAGCCCGTCGGAGAAGACGGACACTTCCTGGAGCCGCTCGGGCACGTAGGCGAATTCCAACCGTTCGGTCGCGTCGTGGGAGACGACGAAGTTCGTGGTGTTGGCGAACTCGCCGTGCTGCGGCCAGAACACGTAGGACCAGTCCTCGTCCTCGCCCCGCGATATGACGATGGCGCCGTCGCCGACCTGGAGGAAGGCCGCGCCCGACGCGCCGACGACGGCGACCAACAGCGTGCAGGCGTAATCCCTCAATGGGCGGCCTTCGGCGGCGGCGTGGCGGGTCAGCGCGTCCGCCACCCGGG
The DNA here is from genome assembly GCF_900116795.1 of Methylobacterium sp. UNCCL125. Classification (NCBI taxonomy): domain Bacteria; kingdom Pseudomonadati; phylum Pseudomonadota; class Alphaproteobacteria; order Hyphomicrobiales; family Methylobacteriaceae; genus Methylobacterium; species Methylobacterium sp. UNCCL125. Next base: position 25,925 of record NZ_FPBW01000016.1, read on the forward strand.
CGACCCAGGCGCGGCCGCATGCCAGGTCGACGTCGGCCATCCGCCCGCCTTCCTCGAAATGGAGCTCGACCAACTCCATCGCCGTCTCCACCGCCAGCCAGGCGCCGACCTCGGCATGGGCGGCGCTACCGGCACCGTCGCAGACGACGGCGACCAGCACGTCCCCTTCGTCCGTGTCGACGACCCGGCAACCAGCATGGTCCTGGCAGGGTGCGTTCGAGCCCTCGTGCGACGTCCCCCTCGCGACGGCCAGGACCAGTCGCCACGGGCGGCCGTCGCTCAAACCTCGGCCCATCCCGTGGGGGCGGCGAGCGGCACCGTCTGACCGACCTGCGAGCGCGAGACCCCACTCAGCGACGAGGACAACCACGCGAAAAGCTCGCGGAATCGGAGCCCGCTCAACTTCAACGGCTGGCGGCTGGAGATGTTGGCCAGGACCTCCATGTTCGCGCCCTCCATGCCGACCGCGAAGAACGAGAACGCCTTCGTTTCCTCGCCTTCGCGAACGAGCTGCGCGGCGCGGGCGTAGCTGTCGGTCGGACCGCCATCGGTGAACAGGAATACCCAGGGGCGGTAATACGAGATGCCGTTGGCCCGGTATGCGTCCTTGCGCTCGCGGATCATGTCGACGCCCCGTTCGATGGCCGCACCCATCGGAGTGTCGCCGGTCGTGTCGAGCGTCGGGGGCATGAACAGGTCCGGCGTCTGGAAGTCGTTGAGGACCGAGACCGGGCCGAAGGTGACGACCGCGATCTCGACGCGCTTCATCGCCAAGGTGTCGGCGGCGAGCTCGTCCTTGAATGCGACCAACCCGCGGTTCAGCTCCACGATCGGACGCCCCTGCATGGAATGGGAGGTGTCCAACAAGAGTAGGCAGGGGCAGCGCGGCTCCGGGTTGTCCGCGAACTCTGCCGCTCCGAACGGGACCTGGTCGAACTCCGACATGCCGATCCTCCACCGCAAGCACCTGTGCGGCACGACCTAAGGTCGTACGCAATCCTGCCCATCGCGCAAGTCCCGCCACCCACGCTACCCACTCGAGACACCTATCCCGCGAGGTGACGTCGACCGTCGCCGGCGTCGCGGGCGCGGCGGCGGGGACGGGCGTCGCCGCCTCGCATATGCTCGCCCTGGTCCCCGAGGTGTCCGCCCGTTCCGAGCGCCTCGGGTCCGAGGCGACGGCGTTCCTGCAGACCGTCCGGGCTGCCTGAACGGCGCACGCGCCCGCGTCCAATATTTCCCCACTGCGCGCGGCCGGCCCATCGAGCCCGGGACCGGACAGGCGAGCCCACCGCTCCCGCGCTCGGCTACCCCGGCCGGTCCTTCGCTCGCGGGCCCGTTGCAACCCCCGTCGTGGCCACGTGGTGACCAGGCCCTCCGGTCGGACCACCCAGCGCTTCAGGTCCGGGCCAGCAGGCGTACCGGCACCGCTGCATCGGAGCTGCGCCCGCACAGGCGAGCGGTCACCAGACCGCCGTCGATCATCCCCAGGCACGGGGCAGCGAAGGTGGCCTGCTCGTAGGCGACCAGGCGCGTCCAACCATACTCGACCACCTGGCTGTAAAGGTGCCCCGCCAGGCGCCCCCCGATTCCCGCGCCCCACCGGTACGCATATCGAAGCGTGCGCACGGCATTCCCCAGAGGGTTCGGGTTAGGTTCGAGGTTGAGGTCGATAACTCTTTGCGCGACCCGGTCGAAGTAACGCTCGTCCGCGATGACGCGCTTGGTCCCGACGTCGTAGAGCACCGCGTCCCAATCGAAGAACGTCACCCTGAGGAGGTCCTCGACCTGGTCAACCGTCGCGTGGCCGTTCACCTTGGCCCACGTGCGTTGCAGCGGCCACACCTCGACCTTCCAATGGGCGAGTTCGATGGCATGGCCGCCGAAGCGGTTCGGCTTGCCGCCGAGCCCGGATACGAAGTGGTCGTACGTCGCGAGTGAGTCCGGGTGGACGACGAAGTCGACATCGGATCGAAATTCGCGCAGACGACCGACGCAGAGGTCGCGCAGCATGCCGCCGATCACGACGGTCCGACCGAGGTCGCTTAACGCCGACGCGAATTCCGCCACTTCGCCCCGCCCGCCGACCTTTGACGCGAAGAAGGCGTCGGCACGCCTGTGCAGACGGTCCCGCTCACGGTTGTGATGCCCCGACATGGAACGCTTGCAGCTCCCGGTACAGGTCGATGGCGAAGCGGTCGGTCATCCCCGCGACCATATCGGTCAGGAGTTGTAGCTCCCTGTACCGAATCGGCAACGGCGCCGCTTCGATCCCTGTGGATGGTAGCGCGTTCTCGAACACCCGGCGGTAGTTCACCGAGATCCGGCTGTAGGCGTAGCGTGCGAAGGGGGACGTGCGGTCGGAGCCGGGGAGGAGGTAATCCCGGCGCTCGGCGATGCCCCTCCAGAGCAGGTCCATGAGACCGTGGATGACGTTGAACCCGTCCAGCTCGATCTCAAGGACGCGGCGATGGCGATAGGCGTACTCGCCGTCGAAGGCCTTCATCGCCGAGGCGAACGTGCCGCCAACGCTCGCCGCTAACAACGGCTCCTCCAGCTCCCCGACCATGATGTCATCGTACCTTGCCTCGAACGCGCGGATGATGGCCGAGATTAACGCCGTAATCGCGTTAGTCCGGAAGATCTGCATCGACACGTCGTTCAGTTCGGACGGAGGAAGGCCCGATGCCCTTGCCTGACGGTCACCGTTGCCGGCCTGGGTCAGGATCCACGCCGAAAGCTTGTCCCCCTGCAGGTCCTTCCGGCTACGCAACCACTCCATGAGGTCCGGGAACGAGACGATCTGCTTCTTGACCGCGTCTTCGGCGTCCACGACCAAGTAGGCGATGTCGTCGCACGCCTCCATGAGGTGGGTCAGCGGGTGCCGCATCCACCCGTGTGACAGGCCGGTCATCTCCCTGATCCGGGCGACCAGGCCGGCCTCGGACTGGAAGAACCCGACCTTCCTGGCATGCGATGCCCCGCCCTCGACGATCGCGTCGGAGCCGACCGTGTACTTCATCAGCGCCGCCAGGGTGCCGAAGGTCAGGTTCATGCCCCGGTTGTCCTTGACGACCTGCAGCCGGGTCAGCGTCCGCAGCGTCTGGGCGTTGCCTTCGAACTTGCGGAAGTCCTCTTTCAGTGCGTTGCCGAGTTCCGCGGGGGTCCCGAACAACCGCTCCTCGTTGCGCCTGACCCAATCGCGGATGGCGTACTCGCCCTGATGCCCGAAGGGCGGGTTGCCCAGATCGTGCGCCAGGCCGGCGGCGGCGAGCATCGCCGGGATGGCCCTGCGGACCTCGGGGTCACGGCCTTCGAACGCTCCGCCTTCGCGCGTCGCCTCGCCGACGATCCGGTCACCCAGCGTGCTGTTGACCATGTGCGTGCCGATCGAGCGCGCCAGGTTCGCGACTTCGTGGCTGTGCGTCAGCCTGGTCCGGACGCTCTCGTTCCTCTCAAGGGGGAAGACCTGCGTCTTGTCACCCAGGCGTCGGGTCGGGGTGGCGAATAGGACGCGGTCGAAATCCCGCTCGGCCGCCGTCCGGCTGGCGACGAGCCAATCCGCGCCTTCATCCGAGGCTTCCTTCCCGTCCGTGCGCGGTACCCTTTCGGCACACAGGAGCTTCGACCAATCCAGCCGTTTCGTATCGTCCGGCATGCGCTTTCCCATGCGGCGCCCGCAGCCCGTGGCAGACCGCTGGATGCCGGTCGATCGAGGCGTCGCCGAGATCGGCTTGACGCGATAACACCGCAACCGCAAGCTGCGTCGGCGAGATGGGTGGCGGTAGGCGGCTGATCGGCGGAGGGGGGCTGATGTCCAGCAGTGGTAACGGCGGCGGCGATGACGCGCCGCTGCGACCGGCGGTAAAGCCGGTGCCGGTTGCCCCGAAGGCCGGGGCCGAAGGGACGGCGGGGACGGATGGTAGTCCCGAGGGAGGCCAGGGTGCGGGAGGCGGTGTCCAGAAGGGCTCGCCTTGCTACATCGTCGAGCGCACCAAGGTGAACTCGCCCGACCCGACGGTGAGGGCGACCATCCGTAACGGGGATGCCCTCTACCTCGACTACGTGCCCGGGCCGCCGAAGAGACTGCTCGTGGTGACCCCCGCGGGCGGCGTCCTGGGTTCGATCACGTCGCCCTCGATGCCCCAGCTCATCCAGTGCATCAACAACGGGGTCGATTACGCCGTCGTGGTGGTCGGGGTTCAGGGCGGCCTTATCGATGTGCAGGTGCAACCGGCATGACGAGGCTGACCGTCGTCGGCGGCGTCTATCGCGAACGCTGCTCGTGGCCGGAATGGGACCAGGTGTTCGGCTCCGGCGGGCGGGCGGCGGCAGCCCTGGGAGGGGTCGTGCCGGACCTCGAACTGGTCACCTACGCCGAGCCGGAACTGGCCCGGCACTTCGCCGGCTATGCCGAGATGTACGGGTTCAACCTACGCGTGGTCGAGGCCCCGCAGAGGGTCACGTTCGAATACGTCCACCCGATGTCCCTCCCGGTCATCCGACCATCCCCCGGGCTCATCACGAGGCTCCCGCCCATCGACGTGACGGGTGAGGCCGTCCTGCGCTTCGGGATGATGGAGTCCACGGGGCGCGTCAGGGCGGAGGTGTGCGTCTACGACCCGCAATCCGCCTTCTCCCCGGAGCTGTTCTCCGCGAACGGCAGCGCGACCGGACGGCTGGCCGTTGTCGCCAATCGCGGCGAGATCGCGGGCATGACCGGCGTTCGGGAACCGGTGGAGGGGGCCCGTGCCCTGCTCGTCTCCGAGCGTGCGGAGGTGGTGGTCGTCAAGGCGGGGACCGACGGTGCCATCGTCGTGACCGCTGAGGCCGTCATACCGGTCCATGCATACAGGTCGGAGCGTACCTTCACCATCGGGAGCGGCGACGTCTTCGCCGCGGCCTTCGCCGCGGCATGGGGCGTGCGGGGATTGGATCCGGTCGCCTCCGCTCGGATCGCGTCGGTCGCCGTGTCCGAGTACGTCGACAGCCGGGCGCTGCCGATCCGCGACATGCGGGAGTTGGCGGCGGCCGACCCGCGGCCCCTGGTCGCGCGGCCGGGCGAAGTCTATCTGGCGGGCCCGTTCTTCACGATGGCGCAGCGGTGGCAGATCGACGAGGCGCGCCGGTGCCTCGCCGAGGTCGGCATGCGCGTGTTCTCTCCTTTCCACGACATCGGGCCCGGCTTGGCCGGCGACGTCGCGCCGGCCGACATCGCCGCCATCGAGCGTTGCGATGCGTTATTCGCCGTACTGGACGGCCTCGACCCCGGTACGCTGTACGAGGTCGGGTATGCCCGCGCCCTCGGGAAGCCCGTCTACGGGTTCGCCCAGGTGGTCAAGGACGAGGACCTCAAGATGGTGGTCGGGTCGGGCTGCCTCGTCTACGACGACTTCGTCACCGCGGTGCATCAATTGGCGTGGCGGCCATGACCACGGCGCTCCTTTTGTCGGGCGGCATGGATTCAATCGCCATCGCGTACTGGAAGCGCCCCTCCCATGCCGTGACGGTCGATTACGGGCAGGTCGCCGCCGCCGCAGAGATCCGGGCGGCGGGCGCGGTCTGCGACATGCTGGGCATCGTCCACCGCATCGTACGCGCCGACCTGTCGGCACTCGGCAGCGGGGACATGGCCGGGCGCCCCGGCATCGGCATCGCCCCCGTTCCCGAATGGTGGCCCTACCGCAACCAGATGCTCGTGACGCTGGCGGCCATGGCCATGATCCCGCTCGGCGTCACGCGCCTCATGATCGGCACGCTCGCGACGGACGGCGAGCATGCCGATGGCAAGGCGGCGTTCGTCGCCGGCCTCGATGCGCTGCTCCGGATGCAGGAGGGGAGCATGGCGCTCGAAGCGCCGGCTGTCGGACTGAGCGCGGCCGAACTCGTTGCGGTCTCGGAAGTCCCCCTCGACGTGCTTGCCTGGTCTCATTCGTGTCACCGCGCCGAGCATGCCTGCGGTGAGTGCGGCGGTTGCCGGAAGCACTACCGGACGATGGAAGCCATCGGCGCTGGCCCGTACTGAACGGGGGCGACGCACCGCTTAGCCCGCGACGGCAGGTTCATGCCTCGCCCGGATCGCAGGGGAGGCGCAATTGCTCGGACGGGAAGGGGCGGTGGCCATCGATGTCACGCCGGGCGATGACCGGGAGCCAAGACCCCGGGGGGACGCGTTGCCCCATGCTGAGCGTCCTTGGCCCGTCGTCCGCTCCTGGACGCTCCGGGCGGTGGTGGCACCCGGCCCCGTCGACTTCGGCGAGGTGCTTGAGGCGAGATCCTCAATCCGGCACCTAACCCAGGCGCCGCTCCGCGAGGTCGCCAACTTGATGGCGTTCGCGACGGGCGCGCGCGCAGTCTGGGGGTGCGCGCCGCAGCGCTCGCTGCGGCCCGCCCATTCCGCGGGAGCCATCCATCCGGTCACGGCGCTCCTCGTCCGGGTGGGCCCGAGCCCGCGGATATTCAGGCTGGCCCCCTTCGAGGCGCGCCTCGAGTTGCTGGCCCTCGAAGAGAAGTGGCGCCTGGTCGATCTGATCGCCGAGGTGCGTCGCATCGTACCAGCGGCGAAGGCCGACCTCCTCGTGCTCGCGGCGGATCCAGCACGGGTGCGTGCCGTCTACGAAAGGGAAGCGGCGCTGGTCTGGCGCGACGCCGGGGCGGTCATGCAGACCATGCACTTGTGCGCCACCGCCCTGAGGCTCGGTTTCTGCCCGGTGGGCATCGGGGGGGACGATGCCCTCGCGGCCGTGTTCGGCGAAGGCCATGGCCTGCTCGGGGCGGGTGTCGCCGCGGTCGGGCGTGCGCAGGCTCGGGGAGGGGAGGGCGACCCTTGATCAGGCCTGCCGCAGCAACCGCATATGCTGCCAGACCAAGGCGTCCAGGAGGGAGGCGGGCGCCTCGACCGCGGCCGCGAACCGTATGAACCGATCCTCCAAACCCCGGTAGTGACGTTGCGGCGTCTCGTGGGGGCCGAACAGGCCAAGGATCTGACCCGCGCGCAGCACGTGTACGTCGAGCACTGCAACGTCGTTCGAGGTGCGGTAGTTTCGCACGATCCATGACGCCGTCTTGAGGCCGATGCCGGGCAAGCGCGTGAGTGCGTCGCGGAGTTCGAGGTCCGACGATGCGGCCTCATCGATGTCGCCCAGGCCGGCCAGGCAGCCGGTGAGATACACGGCCTTCTGCCTCGGGAATCGGTAGCGCGTCGCCCGACCGTCGACGAGGAACGGTTCCGACAGGTGGCGCTCGAACTCGGCGGCGGTGGTCGCCTCGACGAGCGTGGCCCGGTCGCGCAGCCGTCGGTAGGCCGCGAGGCCGAGTTCGGCCTTCATGCCGTAGCCGCCGAGCAAGCAGGCAGCTGTCTCCTCGGCCAGCGACCGGCCCAGCCTGAGCGCCCGGAAATGGCCGTGAAGTGCGGCCTGCCATGCCTGGCCGCACCAATACGCCGCGGTGAAGAGCGTGTCGAAGGCGCCCCACCGGATATCCGGCATCACCATGGCATCGGCTGGCGGCATGGTCAGCTCGTACGTGCTGTCGGCCACCATGGTGAACATTATCTGCACGGTACGCGCCTCCGGGGCCGTTGGCTCGTTGTCTGAGCCGCTGTCATATGCATTTTATGCGTGATGACGACCGACACAAGCACAGAGGCATTCGTCGCAATGCTTCGCGCACTGATGGATGCGAACGGCTGGACACAGGCGGTAACCGCCGCGCGCCTTGGCATCAGCCAGGGTCACCTGTCGAAGGTGCTCCGGGGCCGACATCGTGCCGGCCGTCGGCTTGCAGCAAGCCTAAGCCGTGCGACGGACGCCGAGCCGAAGCGTAGTCCATGGTTGGCCGAAGTTTCGAAGGCTGCGGACGCGTCCGCCGACTTCAGGGCCGCGGTCGAGGCGATGCTCCGGCTTATGCATTGATATGCACTTAGGTCTCGCGGTCGAAGTGGCGGGGCCTACGATATCGAAGACCGGCGCCGACAGGTCGAACCGCGGCGGGGGACCCTGGCGCACCAATGGCTCGCCGCTAGCTGCCGTAGGTGCAGGTTGCATGATCGAGACGTGCCCGATCACCCCCGGTTCACGCCTCACCTCGGGCACCGGGCCGCCTGCGACGTCGGTGGTTAGGATTTCGGCGTTCGCCGGTGGCCGCAACCGATCCGGACGCGTTCAGATTCTGACGGCCTTCGCGCCCTGCGTCGGTCGTGGGGCCGGGACGCCGATCATCGTCTCGTCGGGCCCGTGCTCTTCGTCCACCAATGGCACGCCGACCGGGCGCACCGCAATCACGGCACCCGGCCGGATGACCCGGGTGTTGGCCACGAGCACGTCGCGTGGGTCTCCGTCCTCGGGCAGGGTGTCGGGGATGAAGCCGTAGTCCCCAAGGCGGTGCATCGGCGTGTGGAGGAAGCGGTCGACCATGAGCGCGCCGGAAGGCTTGTCCGTCCCGTACTCGATCGGCGGGCCGCCGATGGGCACATCGATCAGGACTTTGACCTCCCGGAAGGTCGCATCGCCGGCGGGGATGGCAGCCGACTTCATGGCTGCACGCTCGCAGTGCAGCCATGCGGCGGGCCGCCCTGCCATGGGCAGGGCCGGACGGAACTCCGGCTTGAAACCAGCGGGAACAAGACACCCTCCTATCGCGCGTCGGCTGCGATAAGAGTCATCAGCCCTAAGGGCAGTTGTGCGGGAGACCTCATTCCCAGCTCGCAAGTTAGCGAACGAGCGGCTCGGATCAAGGTCGCGGCTCCGGATCGGTGCCGAAAGGCGCATCGCGGGGCGACGGATTTCCGCAAGCCGGGCCAACGTTCCCGGTGCGAGCGCACCCGATGCCGCGCTCGGGTCCGTTCGGCGGGTTCCGGACGGCCACGGCCGCCAAGCTCCGCCGGTCCGGGCCACCGGTCGAGGCGCAGCGGAGGTCCGGCGCCGCATGCCGGCGTCGCACGCCGAGGCCGCGGCCCGCATTCAGTGCCGAAGCGCTTTGCGCCGTTGTCAAGTGATGCTCTCCTCACCTCTCGATTCGCCCCGATCACAATCACGGGCGTGTCCCGCGAGGTCGCACATGCCGCTTGTTCATCATCCGACGGCCCGGGTCCTCGGCGCCTTCCTCTCGCTATCGTCGACTTCCGCGCACTGCCAACAGGCGGTGACCCTGTCCGATTGGAGGCTGACCGCCCCGATCGACGGGCCTCGCACCTCGCACGCGGCCTTCGTGAGCGGAAATCGCCTCTACGTGCTCGGCGGCCTGTTCGCCTCGGATAAGGGCCCGACGCTGCTCGACGATGTCCAGGTTGCCGAGTTGGGCAACGACGGGGCGGTTCTTGCGACGGGTTGGCGCGGAGCCGGCCGGATCCCGGGCGCACGCTCCGGGCACGGCGTGGTTGCCTTCGGCGGACGCGTCTACCTCGTGGGCGGATACTCCGCGGTTGGCACGCTGGATGATACGAACATCGCGCCGATCCAGGCGGACGGGCAGATCGGCCCGTGGGCCCCGAGCCCGGCCCGGCTCAACATCGCCAGATCGAACCTCGGCCTGCAGGCGTGGAGGTCCCCGTCCGGCCAGGCGTACCTGATCGCGGTCGGCGGCGTGAACCAGGTCGGGTTCGACACGGTCCATTTCGACGAGGTGGAGGCCGCACCACTCTCCGGCGACGGATCCGTCGGGCCATGGCGCGTGTGCCCGTTCCACCTGAAGGGCGGGCGATCCGCACCGGGCACCGCCGTGCTGAAGGACGAGCTCATCGTGCTGGGCGGCTGGGGCGACCTTCTCGACGACGTATTCGGGGACATCCAGACCAGCATCCTTCGGGAGGACGGCTGTCCGGGTCCGTGGACGACGTCGCCGCGCCCGTTGACGCTGCCCGTCTACGGCCACTCGATGATCCTCCTGGGGGTCCCGAACTCGCCCGCGGCCCTCGTGCTCGGCGGCAATGCAGGCCAGGGCAATTACCTGAACACGGTGCAAATCGTCCCGATCGCGGCCGACGGTCTTCCCGGACGGGTCGGTTTCGACAGCCATCTCTTCGCGACGGCCCGCTGGGGCCACGCGACGGTCCGCTACAACGACTACGTCTACGTTCTGGGCGGCGCTCGGCGCGAGGGGGACGGCTTCCTGTCCGACGTGCAGTTCGCCCGAGCGGTGGCCCCCTGAGATGCCGGTCCAGCGCCCGCCCGCCTCGCGTGCTGTGTCCGAGCCATTCGTCCGCTGCGGTTTTGGGTTGGCGCTCCTCGCCGCCCTCACCGGCGCAGCCGCGGCCCAAGCCGGTCCGTCCCCGCCCGCGGCCATGCCGCGGGCGCAGGGCCCCCTCGCGGCCTGGATCGCCTCTCGGCCCCATCTCGGCCCGAACACGCTTCAAACCTTCCTCACGCCTCCCCAGCGCGTCGCGGCGTTCGGCAGGTTCGTCGAAGCGTTGGCCTCGGGCGATTGGAGCTCAGCCCGCGTCATGACCCGGTCGCTGGGCTACACCGTCGCCGCGATCGAGGAGAATGGAACCTGGTACGTCGCCGCCTACGACGGATCGGACCGAGACGCGACGGTCGTCGTGAACCTCGCCCCGAGCCGGGACGTGGTGTTCGAGGCGCCCCACGTCCCGTTCGAGGCCGGCACGGCGGAAGAGGCGATGTTGCTCCTTCGATCCGTCGGGGGCCGGGCCGCCTTGGTCTCCGGTGCCCATCGTTGCGCCAGCATGACCTTCGCCGGATGCAGCGGGACGACGGGCGTCTGCGATCGGACCGAACCCTACAGGGATTCCGACGTCGGCCACTACATCGGCACCTTCTTCCAGGCCGCGCACCAAGCCCTCGCCACGCGATGGCCGCGCTCGGTGTCGGTCTCGCTGCACGGGATGAGGGACGACACGGACGGCGCGAGGACGTCGCTCATCGTCTCCAGCGGAGCACACGGGGCGGATCCGGCGATGACGTTGCCGGCTACCCGCTTGCGCGGTTGGCTCGGCCGGTTGCAGCTCGCGGCCGGCACGGTCGTGAGTTGCAACCTTCCATCAGACGCGCAGTACGGCTACCGCAGGCTCTGCGGGTTCACCAACGTGCAGGGCCGTCTCGCCAACGGCAGCGCGGACATCTGCTCGGCAAGCGCGGAGACCGCGACGGGGCGGTTCGTGCATCTCGAACAGGACTGGTCGGTCCTGCAGCCCTACGCGGAGGACTGGCGGAACATCGGCCGATATCCGCTCGCCGTCGCGCTGTCCCGGGGGTTCATCGCCGCGACACCCCCGGTGCCCTGACTCCGGGACAGCTCGGATGCCGGCGGCGGTCCCGAAGGCGGGGCCGCATTCCTCGCCGAGCGCTCGGCTTACCGGGCATCAACGGACGTCCCGGCCGAGTCGATCCCGCGAAGGTCGGAGCCTGCTCGACCGGGGCGCTCGGCCGCGCCCGGATCGCGCCGATCCGCGGACGCCTCTGACCTGAGGTTCCGGTCCGTGCATTCGAGGCGCTCGACGAGGCGGACCAAGCGACGGTGGCTGTGGGCGACACCGAGAACTGCGATCGGACCCAGGGCGGATTATGGCGTTTGATCAGTCCTACAATGCCCGCGCCGTCGCGTCGGAGATCCACGACGTTCAGGCAAACCTCCGCTTCAAGGCCATTGAGAGCGCCTCCTCGGCGATCGACCTTAGCTCCGGGTCTAGTATTCTCTCCAAATGATAATCAAAGAATCTACGCAGCTCCTGCACATCCGCGAATCGATCCGCATACACCGTCGCTTGCAATACGGCATCCAACTTATCGAAATCCCTCGCTAGGCGGCATGCTCTCGACTGGCCCTGCTCGTACTCAGTCCATTGCTGCCTTATGGACGAGAGGGCCGTCATCCTTTTATACATCGACAGACCGGCGATCATATTCACCGCGGCCTCCTCTTTGGACTTGGTCTCACCGTCGGTCGGAATGTAATCGCCGATGTATGACTCCGCGAGGTCGTGGTAGAGCAGGAGCCTGCCGACCTGCCGCCTCTCATCGTCGGTGACGAGGGGCCGCAATATCGGAAGCAGGATATCCGCGATGAGCATCGCACCGTACACATGCGACGCGACCGTCTCCACAGCCTCCAGTGCCCCGAAACCCCTCTTGGTCCAGCCCGCCCGCGGGAGGCCTTTGAGGACGTACAGCTGCAGCAGCACTTCTATGCCGGTAAAGGTCGGTCTTTCCAGCGACTTCGCGAGCCCGGACAGGAAGGCGCTGAGTTGGATCCCGAGGTTGAGACCGCTGCTGAGCACGGACGTCAACATCGCCCTGGCGGCATCGCGGTGGTCGCCGAGCGTGTTGAGTTCATGACGATAGCGTACCAGCGAGAAATAGGTTAGGATGCAGATACGGTCGTACTCATTCAAGATTCCGCCGACCAGGGCCGCCTCAATCCTCGCCCCGATGACTTGGCGGGTGTGCTTCCAAGCGCCGCCGGAATCATCGAGTTCGAGCTTCACGCTGATACCGGTCCCGAGATGGTCGCCATAGTACTCAAGATGGAAGCCTCGGTTCAGTCGGTCCTCGACCGGATCTTCCAGAACCTCACTGATGTACGCCTCGGTCGCCTTGCGATCGCCGTTGAGCGATCTGCTGATGTAGAGCGAGCGCCTTGCCAGACGCTCGAACTTGATCTCGTCGTCCACAGTGTCGAGACTTCCTACGTGCCGCGGAGCACCGTCGATCAGGAGCCGAGAGGCGTTATCAAAGAATTCCTGGGCCCGACGCTTGCCCTTCACGGATCGGGCTCTTCCGAACAGGTAGATGGCGTACGAGAGGCCTCGCGGCTCCAACGTCTCGTAGATGGATGCCGCCGCGTCGAGAACCAAGTTCTCGATCCGTTCGTCGGCGAGGAGATCCTTGATCGCGCTGTTAACGTCGTTGGCGAACACGATGGACAAGAAGATCCCCTGATCGACACCGCTTTTTTTGAAGACGTCGATGTGGGAGGAACTGTACCTCGACAAGATGTGCACGACGGCATGCGCAATCATGCTGGTCTGAACGATCCTGGGAAAGTGGGCGAAAGACTCCTTGTAGCGTCGATTGATCTCCCGGCGATGTTCTGGAACCTGCTCTTTGGCCAACTCAGACGACCACGACCGAAATGCCTCGACACAAAGATCATCGAAGCCGGTGGCCGGTCGTTTTCGACCGTACAAATCCGAGCACAGCGCCTCCATCGCGCGATTGATGAACACCGTCGCGGTACGTACCGAGCTGAAATTCAACTTGCGGAAGTTGTTTAGATACAAAGAGATGACGAAATGGTTGATATACAGGAAACCCAGCGCCCGGAGCCTCTGCATGACGTCCCGATCCGTGATTTCGACGTTCTCCGTTCCGCTGGTTCGAATAAGCCCGTCGATAACGTCGGCCGCGGTCCGATCATCGTTGATCGCAATCGACTTTAGACTGACCTCAAGATCGTATACGTAGCCGTAGACATAAGGTTCGCCGCGCGTCTCCGACGCAATCCGGCTGATCTCGAAATGGTCGACGCCGAAAGCAAAAACTAACGTCGGCTTTGTAATCTTTAATAGATCAACCAGTTCGTCGAGGAGCTGCTTCTCTTCATCTTCGCCGTATAATTCGTCGACGAATACCACGTGTTTCACCGGCTCGGGCCAGGACGAAGACTGCGCCTGCTTGGAGATCTCGGTGTGGACTGCCGTGCGATGGGGCATGCGTCTCGCAAGATCAAGCAGATTGCGCATGTTGAGGAAAAGCGCGCGCAGCGACGTGTCCCGTCCGATCTCCATCTTGGCCTTCATCAGGAAGGCGCTCTTTCCCGCCCCGCCTCGGCCACGTACCAGGAAACGTCCGTTCTCAGGGCGCCGTCGAACCGCTTCCACGAAGTCGCTGAAGACGATGGTGCTCAAACGATCGCAGCGGAGGTTTGAGAAACGCCGGTCGAAGTCTTCGAGCGTGGCGGCGTCGGAGATTCGTTGGCCAGGGTAATCGGAAAGATAGCCATCGTCGTTGTCCGATCGCGGCGGGCGGGCGAGCGAGCCCGCCTGCGAGCCGTACAGCGTCGGCTGCGCGACAAGCGCTCCGACCGTGGCGACGATGCTCGACATGGCCCATCGCCGGACGGCGCCATCCGAGACCGCGTCGAAGTCCTTTTTTGCCGCGGTGGCTGGGTCGCTTATCGCGCGTATCGAAAAGAACTGTGGCGGGGGATCCAAAGACTGGACCGCATCGGCTACAAATCCGCTTTCCATGTCGACTGCGAGGATGTTCCGATCTGTCTTGAGCAACACCTGCCGCTTGAACTCTTGCGACTTGTTCACGCTGCTTCCAACGGCGAACGGCCCCTCGATGATACGCGGGACCGACGACATCAATCCCTCGGCAACCCACCCCGCGATCTTTCCACTGTCGCTTGAGGACAGCTCCGTCTTCGACCCGGCACAGAACTGGTCGAGAGATTGCAGATGCAGCTTCTCGGCGAATTCGGGCGCATTGCATATAGAGCGCGCGTTGGCGCTGACGTTGGCAGGCTTACCGCCCGCATTGAAGAGGTAACCGCCCGCATTGTCATCCTGGGTGGCCGAACGGAAATCGTAGATATTGATGTGAGCCGGAACGACTATGTCGCCAACCCTCGCGTCGGTTCCGACCCTGCCGGAAATGCCGACGCTCAATACGATCTTCGGTCTGAAGTGGGTGGCAAACAAGACGGTTGCGTCGCGAACCTTGGAGCCGACTTCTCCAACTGTGAGAAACAGTCCGACCCGGTGGGTGTCACCAACGTCAAGAAAGGAGAACTTGCGGTAGCGGAAAGCCTCCAGCGTTTCTGTTTCGGCCAACGGAAAGAAGGAGTTCCCTTGGAAGGCGAGCGCCTCTTCCGGAAGCGCAACGATGAGCAGCACGTCAACTCCGCTTGCATGAGCCAAGGCTGACCTCCCTACGTTTTGAGCTTCAGTGGAGTAGAGAACTTCAGGGATACTCTTGTTCAGAGTCCGCGATCGCCGCAGCGGCCCTAAGGTCGGGCCAAATAGATGCGCGCAATAAAGCGTCGCCGAATACGCAGATGCGATCGATTCGCCGGCTTCCCGGCTCGGCGAGCCGACGACCCGGTGATCGAAGCAGAGCAATCATGCATGCTGCAAGATCGCGTGCTCACTCCCATGAGGCCGCATCTGCGCCTTCGCCCCGCGAACCGTTCCGGCCGAGCTCGTTCGTACCCGGCGAATTGGTTGCGGGCAAGCGGGCGTTCTAAAGATCCGAGAAGGGTCCTTCCGTCGAGAAACGCGAAGGCGGCCGAGATCGGCGACAGGTGAGATCGGCCGTGGCCGAGATGATGCACGATGCCTTCCAGCCGGGCCCTGCGCCGAGCGCAGGCGGCGACACGATCCGACCCGAGCCGCTCGGCGAGGATCTTGGCCCGATAGTCCGACCCGACGCAACGGAAGCGGCGGACGCGGATCGCGATGACGACGCGTCTCCCGGCAACTGGCAGATCCGACAGGGTGCGCGTGTCGTGGCTGTGGACCCGAGACGAGGGTTGATCGCAGTTCGGACAGCGGACTGAAGCGGCCACTGGCCGGGCGATGATGGTCAGGCCGGGACCAGTCTCGACGTGATCGACGATAAGGCCGCGCGGCATGATAAAACCAGAATGCCGGCTGGGAGGCATCGCAGGACCTCCGACGGCCGAAGCCGAGATCCATCAACCCGCCTGCACCGAAGGTGAGCCAGAGCCCCACTTCGAAGCCGATCCTCAGGCCGACGTCAGGCCCGTGGCTGGCCAAGCCTATAGAAGCCGCGCCGATCCCGGGCCCAGGCAAATTCATCGTCGATGGCCAGGACCTGCATCGTACACAGTGTCTGACCGTCCACGACGCCGGGCAGCTCGCGCGCGGCGTGGTACGGATCGCCCATGAGACGCCAGAGGCGCTCGCCTTCGCAGAAGGTTATGCCCCAGTCCTTCAGGATGGGCACATCCGCCAGATCCTCCTCATCGGGCCACCATCCGTCCTCGAGCCGCGCGAGATCGCGCCGCAAGTCCCGCATCTCGTCTCCCGCCGTCCGGGAGTTGCCGTTGCCCGACGGATCTCGCCAGTAGCGGATCGCCGGGTCGGCCCGCACCTCACCGGCCAGCATGAACAGGTGGACGCCTCGTGCCGTCGTCTTGAGGCGGTGCTCGAAGAGGTCGATTTCGAACATGGAGTGCCCCGATGATGCCCCCGCGACGCGGGATCGCCCGCGAATCGTGCCCTTGGAATTCTCCGTAGCACCGGGCCGATCCGCAAGCGCAGTGGTCGCATCGCCTGACCGACGGCATCGCGATCTGCCTACCGGTGCAGATGGGCATGGGCCAGCGCGCGACACGACACCCATCGAGGAAAACTGCCACGACAGCCGTATTTTGGCGGCCACCCTCGTCGTGGTGCGGGGCGAGCGCAATCGTCGGCGCGGTCGACCACGATGCAGTCGGACAATCTGCACTCCGACAAAGGTCAGGAAGGCTGTCGCCGCCACGCCAACCGAGCCCTGGTCGAACCGCCAAGCCGAAGGGCAGATCACCCGCCTCAAGCTCGTGAAGCGGTCGTATCGCGTCGCGATGCCGAGCGCCCACCACGGGCGCCGCCCGGGAGGCCCGATCCATGAATCAAGGCCCTGACCTCCACGTCGTCCAGATGCCCTCTCACAAACGATGCGTCGGCGCGGCGGTGGAGCAGGCCGAACGTACTGGCGGCATCGTAGAGGGCTTGAGTGGGCAGGCGGCGCAGATCGGCGGTGGTGACGATGATCCAGGGTATCGCCTCCCAGACCAACCTCCTGGCGCTCAACGCCACCATCGAGGCCGCCCGTGCGGGAGCGTCGAGCAAGGGGTTCGCCGTCATGGCAGCCGAAGTGAAGGCCTTGACCGAGCAGAACGCCAAGGCGACGGACCAGATCCGCGCTCAGATCACCACGACCCAGGCGGTCATGCATCGTCGTAACGACGCGGCGATCGATGCTCCGGGGCCGGTCGTCCGCTACGCCAATCCTGGCTTCGCGCGCTCGGATCAATCCGACAACCGAGACCGAATCCCAAGGAGTTCCTAGGATCCCGCGCCGATGGACGACCGCTTCCATATCTCGGCGGTCTCGGCGACCGGGCTCCGTCGCCGGCACCATCCATCGGGGAAGGGAGAACGTATCGAGGGAGGGAGCCCAGGCCGTCGCCCCGTCCAGGCAGTCCCCTTCGTCGCGGATCCGCATGGGGCAGAACTCGAACGGGGTGCCGGCCTCCTCTCGCGGCGATGGGGGGCATCGGGTCCGAGAAGCCTCGAGGGTAGATGTCATCGCCGAGCTCACCCGGACGGTTGGCACAACCGAGGGTTCGACAAGCATGGCTCGCCGCGCGTCGGCCCGCGGGTCGAGGATGAACCATGGCGTGGGTGCGGGATGCGGGGCGCCGAACCGCGTCGTTCGTGCGGCCGACGGGGATCGGACGTCCATGACCACAGCCGACCGCAAACGGTTGCCGGGCGCGGCGTTGCCCCGGGCTGGGAACGGATGGACAATTCGTAGGCAGCGATTCGCGCCGCGCCGGGAACACCGTCTTGCACGTACAAATGATCACGGGCGACTGCCGAACCGTGCCGGCCCAGGAGGGCCGCTTCGACCTGCTGGTCGCGGATCCACCCTATGGCGACACGGCCCTGGCCTGGGACAGGCGCGTCGCCGGCTGGGAGCGAGTGGCTCGGACGCTTCTCAAGCCGACAGGCAGCTTGTGGCTTTTCGGTAGCCTCCGCTCGCTGATGATCGGCGCGCCGGCACTCGAGGCGGCGGGGTGGCGCATGGCCCAGGACATCGTCTGGGAAAAGCATACGGGCTCCGGCTTCCAGGCCGACCGGTTCAGGCGGGTGCACGAGATCGTGGCGCAATTCTACCCCGCTGACGTACGCTGGCGCGACGTCTACAACGCGGTGCCCGTCACCCGTGACGCCAAGGCCCGTACCGTCCGCCGCAGCGCGCCGACGCCCCATGCCGGGCGCATCGGCCCGAGTGTCTACGCCGTCCGAGACGGCGACCCCAGGCTACGCCGCTCGGTCGTCTTCTGCCGTTCGTGCCATGGGCGCGCTATCCATCCCACCGAGAAGCCGGTCGACCTGCTCGACCTGCTCGTGCGTACGAGCTGCCCGCCGGGCGGAAGGGTCGCGGATCTCTTCGCCGGTTCGGGCGCTGCGGGGGAAGCCTCCATTCTGGCGGGGCGCTCCTATACCGGCTGGGAGATCGACCCGGCCATGGCGGATAAGGCGCGTGAACGCTTGGAGCGCCTGCTGCCGTTCGGAGCCGCCGCGTGACGGGCGGAGATCCGCCTCGGGAAGCGTCAGCTCACTACGATACGGCCCGTCCGACGACGCCGGGAAACCGATCCGTTCCGACCTCCTCGGACTGGCGCGTGGCCGATCCGAGGGTCACACCGCGCCGGGACCGCGAACGTCGGTCGCCCCGCGAGGCTCGCGTCCCGGGACGGAGGGATGCGAGGTCCTCCCGCCGATAGAAGGTGGGGCCGCCGGGCGAAGCGGAGGCGAAGGCCGGCCCGATTCCGGAACGCGACAGCCGTCGAGCCACCGCGGCGGCCGACGTGCCCGACGATCGCGCAAGCTCGCCGGCGGACACGAAGCCGCGGCTGAACTCCGACCAGTCCGCACGAGGCACCTCCCGTCGGTGCCTGTTCCGGAACCCGCACGGCGCGCGACGCAGACGCAGCCGACCCGACGCCACCAGCGACCTGGCGAGCCGGGCGTCGCCGATCCCGGACACGACCTCCGACCAGGGGACGTCGTCGGTCCGCGCGCGGTGCAGCGACAGGACGTCGTCGACCTTGAGGACCAGGCCGGAGAGCCCGGGCCGGCCCGGCAACCTTCCCCGGGGGACCAGGCGCCCGTCGACGAGGGCCCGCACGATCAAGCCGATCGACGACATGCCGCGCCGCGCGGCCTGGGGGAGCAGGGCGCAGTCCGAGGGCACGGCGCGGAGGCGCCGCACGCCGTCCGACAGGCCGAGGGCGAGACGCTCGACGTCGGCCCTGTCGAACCTGTCCTCACGGGCTTCCCTGCCGCGCCGTGGCAGGATGGGCACCAGGCAACCGGCGGACACGAGCGATCCCATGCCCTCGTTCGTCAGGCCGAGCGCGCGCCGCGCCTCCCAGGACCAGCAGCTGGCGGCGGCTAGACTGGCCACCCGGGCGCAGTCGGCGGCGGCGTAGAGCGGTATCGGGCTCGGTCCCGGGGCCGGCACCGCCCCGATCAACGCCAGGAAGCGTTCCACGGTCGCCTTCTCCAGGCCCGTGGCCCGGCTCAGCCCCGCGACCGTCCCGAGCAGCGGCGCCGCGACCGGTCGGCCGAGCAGGACCCGGCCCGGACTCAGCGGCAGGGACGCGATGGCGTGCGCGCGGAGCACCTCCCGGACCGGGCCGTAGGTCGGATCGCGCTCGTCGTGGACGAGCCAGCCGTAGAGGCGGCCGTAGGCCGCCCCGGGGGTCAACTCGTCACGGTCCGGCCGGGCCGTGGCCACGAGCCCGTCGAGGAACGAGCGGAACGGCGAGGGGCCGCCCTCGAAGGCCGCCATGCCGGCCGACAGCAGCGGCCGCGGGTCCACGAGCTTGGCGTCGCTCCGGGCTCGGCGCCCGTGGAGGCGCATCGCGCCGACGCGCTCGACGAGGGGGATGGCGGCAGCCAGGGTCAGTTCGTCGAGGAGCGCGACCCGGCGCAGCCGAGCGAAGCCGAGGCGCCCGAGGACGTAGGTCTCCCCCGGGAATCCCTCCCCGTCGATCGGCGTGACGGCCTCCGGCGATCCGGCGCTCCCCGGCGTCGAGGCCGTCAGGTCCGACCCGTGCCAGGGACAGCGCCGGAGAGACCGGATGTCCCACCAGGCCCTGCGGAACGCCCGGGGCGCCGGCCGGTCGAGCAGCGCTTCGTCTTCGGCCTCGCACGCGCGGCAACGGCGTCGGGCCGGGGGCGACCAGTCGGTCCGCGCGATGGTCTCGCCCCCGAGCCGGACCAGCCCGCCCTCGGCCACGAACGTCGCGGCCCTGAGCGCGCCGGCATCGACGCCGGCCAGCGCCGCGACCCCGTCCGTGTCGCGGCCGGCGACGACCGATCCCCACTTCAGGCCGTTGGCGGCCGCGAACGCCGCCGGGCTCCCGGCGCCGTAACGGAGGGCGAGGCGTTCGAGCAGCGCGTAGGCCGGCTCGCCGTTCCCCATCGGCAGGTGCAGCGGCAGGGGCCGCATGCGCGCGGGCCTACCGGCCAAAGGTCGGCTCCTGGTTCCCGCCCGTCCCGCGCGAGCGCGTCACGGTCCCCCCGACCGCGGCGGCGGGCTTTCCGAGCGCCTTGCGCACCTCGTCCGGGGTCATGAGGAACGGGTTGCAGGCGTCGCCGCGGCGGCGCCAGCGCTCGTAGGCCACGGAGAGGGTGTCGTCGACCGAGCGGTGCCCGACCTTGAACGACATCTCCGCGGCGAGATGGATGAGCTTCGTCGCGAGGCCGACGTAGCCGTCCGTCGCCAGCCGGAAGCGGTCGACCTTCTCCGCGAAGCCGCCCTTCTCCATGAAGTGGAGGGCGACGAGCTGCGCGTCGTAGTCGTCGAGGAAGTCGGCGAACTCCGCGCGGGCCGCCTCGCCGGCGAACGGCGTCATGGGTAGCTTGACGCCCCGACGCTCGAACTGCTTCCAGCGATCGAAGAACGTCATGACCGACGGCTCGCCCGCCAGCACCAGCTGGATGTCGGTCTCGTTCAGCAGCGTCTTCAGGGTCTCGGAGACGGTGCGCTCGTGCCTGTCCGTGCGCGACAGGTTCACGATGTGCTGGAACTCGTCGATCTTGACGACCCGCACCCCGCGGGCCCGTGCGACCTTGACGAACTGCCGCATCAGCATCGGCTCGGACGGCCGGTCGCTCG
This sequence comes from Methylobacterium sp. UNCCL125, assembly GCF_900116795.1. Taxonomy (NCBI): domain Bacteria; kingdom Pseudomonadati; phylum Pseudomonadota; class Alphaproteobacteria; order Hyphomicrobiales; family Methylobacteriaceae; genus Methylobacterium; species Methylobacterium sp. UNCCL125. The sequence continues at coordinate 46,807 of NZ_FPBW01000016.1, forward strand.
CCTCGTACCCCGAGACCAGCGACAGCATCTTCACGATGAGCGCCTTCATGCGGCCGGGCGAGGGCGCGTCGAGGCGCAGGACCGGCAGGGGATCCGCCCAGCGCGTCCCGACGTCGGGGAAATCCGCGTCCGTCAGCTCTCGGTCCAGGAGCCAGCTCTTGCCCGCCCCGGCCTCGCCGCCGATCACAAGGACGTTGCCCGGCTCGCGCCGGCGCGCGCGGTCGCGCAGCGTGCGCATCTCCCGCTGCCCCTCCCTGTACGCCACGGTCGGGACATGGATCCGTTCCCTCATGGCCAGGACGAAGGCGTCGAGCCTCGCGGCGTTGCCAGGCTCGTCCCAGTTCGTCCGGCCGCCGGCCGGAGGGGGCCCATCCGGGGCGCCGCCGGGCACGGGCGAGCCTGTCGAGCACGCAAACCCCGGGGCTTGGTCGCGGGGGGCGGGGGCGTCGAGTTCCATGGCGAGGGTCATCGGTGTCGTCCTCAGTCGTAGTATTGCGTGCGGGTGGCCACGGAGCCGACAGGGGCCACCGCGCCGGCGGCCACGGCGCCGGAGAGGGCGGCGAGGGGGGCCGCCCCCCGGGTCTCCTCAGGCCGCGGCGGGGCTTCGGGATCGCGGGCCTGTCGGGCGCCCGCGGCGAACTTCTGCTTCGGCTTGCTTAGGCGCTTCCCGGAGCGGTCGTCGCGGGCGGCGGTCTCGAACAGCTCCACGCGCGCGTCGGCCAGCGTCTCGCGCCGGACGCGCTCGGCCTCGGGCGTGCGCTCCTTCGACCGGTTCTTGACCCGCTTCCACATGTCGAGGTCGAGCCCCGGGATCAGGTCCAGGTCCGTGCAGGGCACCCGGATCTCCACGTTGGGCTCGACCGTGTCGTCCCACACCCGCAGCTCCGTCAGGTCGAGCGGGTCGAGCGCGCACCGCCACTTCCGCTTGCGCCCGTGGCGGTCCCGCAGGCGCTCCAGCGCCTCGCTGTCCCAATGCAGGTCCAGGTACTCGATCCCGGTGTCCTGGATCGGCTTCAGCAGCGGCAGGGCGGTGGCCGAGACGGCGTCCCGCGCGCTGGGCGGCATGTCCACCCCGAGCGGCGACAGCTCCAGCCAAACCTCCATCGGTGTCCTGTGGAACAGCCCGCGGTGGTTCCTCTGGTGGTAGTAGGCCGCGACCCAGATCGCGAACGTGGCCCTGAGCTCGCCCATCGTCATGCGCGCGCGGTCGTGCGGGCGGTAGTCGCCGCGCCGCTCCGGGCTTCCGAACGTCCGGCCCGGCATCGTGGCGAAGTTGCGCTGCACCTCGCCGAAGAACCGCTCGACGCGGCCCTTCTCCCAGGGCGACCGGCGCGGGCAGTAGAGCAGCTCGAAGCCCAGCTTGGCCGCCGCGGCCTTCAGGGCGAGGCTGTGGAACTCCTTGCCGTTGTCGAGCCTCAGGACCTTCGGCAGCCCGAACACCGGGTTGGCGACGACCCGACCGTTCACGGTCACGTCGGGCTTCGCCGAGAGCATGCTCCGCAGGCACAGCATCACCGAGACGTAGGAGGGCGGGTCCAGGGAGATCGACCATCCGACCACGCATCGCGTCCGCGCGCAGATGGCGAGCGTCAGCCAGGGCCGGCCCGCGATGCCGCGCTTGCACCGGGGCGCCCCCTCGTCGGTCTCCAGCGGCTCGCCGCCGCGATCCCGGATCACGGTGGCGTCCAGGAGGACGTGGTCGATCTCGATGACCTCGCACGCCCGATTCGGCGATCCCCTGCGCCGCTTGGCGGCGAAGCGCATCGTCCCCTTGCGCTTGCCGAGCCGGGCCTCGGCGAGCTCGCGGGCGCCGAAGCGCCCCGTGACGAAACGGTGGAGCGCCGTCTCCGTGAGCGGCGTCAGCCTGTCCCCGGTCTCCCGGTTGTGTCGCTGGACGAGCCCGGCCACGTACTCGTGCAGCATCCGTACCGTGGGCCGTTCCTCCTTGAGGTAGAACGTCCTGACGGCATCCGTGAGGAGGTCGACCAGGGCGGGCGCCAGCTCGTTGGGCTTACGGCCCTTGCGGTCGTCGAGCCGCACGAGGGCCGAGGGCTCGCGGCCGGACCGTTCCCACCGCCGCATCCAATCCCGGAGCGTGAACGCCGACGGGGTGGCCTCGGCCTTGAGCTCGCGCCGTGCGGCTGGGTCGAGGAGCGCGGCCCCCGTCGTGGCCTTGCGCCGCCTCATGCTCGCCACGGCCCGCGCCACGGACGCGTACCGCTGCTCGTTGCGCCGGAACAGCGTGCGGTCGCCGCCCCTGCGGCGATCCTCCAGCCCGTCGATCGCCATGACGTAGTCCAGGCGACGCTCGGCCTCCGCCTGCCGGTGGTCGGGGAACTCGACGAGGCTGCGCCGCAGGTTCTCGCGGACGCCGGCCGGCAGGCTCGGGTGCACCTGCCGCGGGATCACGAACTTGTCGGCGAAGTAGAGCGACGCGATCTCCCCGGAGCCGTGGGTCACGGTGCGCCCGTCGACCTCGCTCCGGAAGACGTAGCCGGCCTGCTCGCGCGACATGAACGTATGGGTGACGTCCTCGATCCTGACCGAGGAGCCGAGCGGAAAGTTGATGAAGGGCACGGTCATTGGCGCTACAGTCTCGCAGGTCGGGGATCGCCGAGGGCTTCGATGCGACGCGGTGACGTCCCGGGCGATCGGAAAACCGAGGCCGGACGCGGCCGGCCGGCCCTTCGGGGCGGGCGGCCGCCGGGGTGCGCCGTCAGGGCCGCCCGTCGCGCGCGACCCGACGGGCTGCGCACAACAGCAGGGCGATCGCCCGTCGCGGGTTCGCCATCTCGCGCTCGGTCCAGACGACGAGGCCGATGCCCCGGGCGCGCAGGGCCGCGCGGATGGCCCGATGGCGCGCCATCGTCCCCGTACGCCGGGCTAGGCGCCGCGGCTTGACTTCGACGTACACGACCCCGGATGCGGTCAGCGCACCGAAATCGGCCGTGTACCGATGCGGCTCGCCGCCGTCGTCCCAGGGCTCGGGGGCTGGCTGCTCCAGGTAGTCGTCGACCTGCCGCGCCTCCTCCAGGAGGATCGCGGCGGTCCGTTCGAGGAGGCTCTCGTAGGCCACCATCCGGCCCGTCTTCATCGACGGCCGGAACCCGGTAAAGGTGTCCCGGCGGCCGGTCACGAGGCGGCGGCGCAGGCGACGGTAACGGGGGCCCGCCACGGTCACCTCGGCGCGGTCCGCCCGGAACGCGCGCCGCCACGTCGCGATGGGGTCGTTCGGTGCCCGAACGCGCGGCCATTCCCCGTGGGAGACATCCGCGAGCTCCGCGGGACCCGCCCGACGGGCCGGCCGTTCGCCGTGGCGCGACTCGGACGTCAGGTGGCCGGGCGCCGCGTCGCGAAAGCCGTCGAGCAGCTCCGCATGGGTGACGGCGACGACGGTTCCGCTGCCTCGCTCCCGGAAGAGGAACCCCCCGGCGATGGATGAGACGAACTCGTGGGTGTCGTTGGGGTAGGGGAGGTTTCGCATGGGGTTATCCTCTTGGGGGATGCTTCGATCCGGGAATGGCGCTATTCTGCGGATGCCGGGGCGACCTCGACGGCCGCCGGCGGGCGCGACCCCGGTCCGCCTTGGCCGAGAGTGCACAACGCCCGCCGGGGTCGGTCCGTGGAGCGGCCGGCGCCCGGCCGGGGGGCGGCGCCGCAGGTCCGACGCCGGTGCGTCGGCCGCTGCCCTGGCGCGTCAGAGCCTCGCGTCTTCCAGGTCGAACCACCGCCTCAGGAATTCGGCGAGGTCGCGGATGCCCGCGGCCGCGACATGCACCGCGACGTCGCGGTGGAGGCAGTCGAAGCGCATCCGCCGGTCCACGCCCCTCGCCTCGAAATGGACCCGCACCCCGAGAGCGGCCGCCGCATCGCGAAACGAGCGGCCGAGGAACTCCGCGGCGTTGTCGACCGCGATGTCGCCCACGTGCGCGGTCCCGCAGCGGATGACCTCGGCGTCCGCCGGGGCGCCGGGCAGGCCACAGGCCAGCCGCAGGAATCCCGCCGCGTCGAGCGCCGGCCCGACAGCCGCCGCGGCCACGCGGCCCGTCTTTCCGTCGCGCGCGACGGCCAGGACCGTCGCTTCGCCGGACGCGACCCGTACACGGGTGACGTCGATCCGGATCGTACCCAGGGGCAGCCATCCCGCGGCGGTCCCGGCGCCCACGTGCCGGAACCGACGCGGGTGCCTGAAGGCATGCGCCGCCGCGACGTGCGGCCCGATCGCGCGGTGAAGCGTGGCTCGGCTGGGCAGGCGCAGGTCGAGGCCATGCTCTCGCGCGTGCGCCGTCATCCGCCTGGCGACGAGATCCAGCATCGCGCCCATGCTCGGCGCCTCGGGCCTCCTCGCCTCGGCCGCGACCTCTTCGACGATCCTGCCCATCCAGGCGGGCGCTCCCGCCATCGGCGCCGTCCGCGCGCGAGACGACGGCAGGAGAGCGCCAGGCTCCCGGCCGAGACGCTCGAACCGGCGGCACCACTCGACCACCGTCCGCGGGGCCGGAGGCTTGCCGCCGATCCGCGCGACGACCTCCGCGACGACGGCCCGGACGGCGTCGAGGCCGGGGCGCGGGGCGAGGCGGCTGACCGCGTGGACGTATGCGAGACGCCTCCGCAGCTCCGCCGCGCGCGCGGCCTCGATATTCCCGGCTCCAGGGAGGTAGATAGCTCCGGTCACGGTGTTCATGATTCTCTCTCTCGGCTAAGGGGTGTGGGCATCTTCGAAGGGAACTGGCTGCCGGAGCCCCGGGGCGGCCGCCGATGCGGGCGTCCGAAGGTCGACGGTCGCCCAACGGCTCCCTCGTCGCGATCGCGCAGGGCCGGCGATCGACGGGAGGCCGGTGCGGGCGGTCGGAACCGGGACGGTGTCCACCGCGACCCCGTGCGACCCTGGCTTGCGCGCGTCGCCCGATTCCCAGCTAAGCGCGACCGACGCCCTACGGAGGGTGGGACGCCGAGGCGACCTCGCACGAGCGTTCGCTGGACGCGATTCGGCTCGACGTCATCCTCGCCGGCGCCGGCTGCCGGCGACCGGCCGAAGCCGTGTGGTTCGGAAATCGATGCGCGTCGACCGCAGGCGCGGTACTGGCGGCGATGTGGCAGTGCGGGGGGGGGGGTGATCGCGGGCGGCCTCGCCTCTGCGCTCACGATCTTGCTACACATTTCCGCACGGATGGGCAAGTGAAAAAGTTGTTCTAGACTGCACCTCTGTGGATAAGATTTCGGGCGGAACGCCGAAACATCATTAACGACTGTTGAATTCGACGTTCGGATGGGAGCGCTACTAGCCGTCACTGGCATTCCGTAGACGTTCACGGAGCGGGGTGCCTTCCGTAGGAGGGCGCGATTTGAGGTGCCGGCCGCCCTTCGTTTCCCTGATCCCGGATGATAGCCGACCCAAAGATGCGCTGCGGGACACAAGGTCCCGCATCGCTTAAATCTGGAGGTTACGTGGCCACCCGCCCTCGATGGCGGCCACGTTCGTTGTGAAGCAGCAAACGGGCGTCCACCGGCTCGAACGGCGCATCCGGCGAATCGGCACCTGAGGCCCATTGGTCTGTCGTCGAGGCGGGACGACGGACTTGGGTTGGGGGCGAAAGCGTCTATCCAGGCCCGAGTGCGTCCGTCGATGCCAGGACCCATTCGATACCTATCCGGCGGCCCGAGGCTTCGATGATGCCGGTCTCGCGGTGTCCTTGCCGCGGCCGGCACCGTCCGTTGCGACCTGCGTTATTCCGGGCTGCGCCTCCGCGTTCCCCGCGTTGGAGGCTGACGGTGGTTATTCCGGAGGCATTCCGTGAAGGTCTATTTCGACGAGAGCGGCCAGAGCGGGAACCACCTGCTCGACCTCGCCCAGCCATTCTTCAGCCTAGGCAGCACGAATATCGAGGAGGCTGAGGCGGCGGACATCATCGCGCGGTGCTTTCCGCGCCAACAGGCGGACGAGCTCAAGTCACAGAACATCCTGCGGCGGAATGCCGGGAAACGCGCGTTTCTACGGTTCGCGTCCGAGGTCGGCTCCCGCCCCGATCGGTTCTGTGCCGTGAAGGTCGGCAAGCGTTACACGGTCATCGCGAAGATGGTCGACAACCTGATCGAGCCGGTCATGAGCGATGCGGGCTACGACTTCTACGCGGACGACCACGCCTCGCTCTTCGCGAACGCCGCACACCAGGCCTTCGAGCATGGTCTCGATCCTGCCGTCGCCGGCACGGTCCTGGAGGCCTACAACGCCTTCGGACGGATGCCGGACCGTGAGAGTCTGCGCGCGGTCGAGGCAGCGCTGGCGTCCGCCGTCCCGGCAGCCTCGAACGACTGCGCCATCCTGCTCGGCATGATGCACGCCGGCGCGGGCCGGTTCGAGGAGTTCCACGACCTCGATGGCTGGGCGGACAACAACGAGTTCCACGTCACGGCCGCGGTGACCTGCATGGGCTTCTGGCAGGACCGGGGCCCGGGGCCGTACGAGGTCGTCCACGACGAGAGCACGCACTTCTTCCGGCGGTCCGAGCGTTGGAGGATGATGACTGACCCGTGCGTCCCGCCTCAGGTCATCGAACTCGGGCCGAAGACGCTGAGGCTGCCGATCGACGTCGTGTCCACCACGAGCGCCCGGAGCCACGAATGCGCCTCCTTGCAGATCTGCGACCTGATCGCCGGCTTCGTCACGAGGGCCTACGCACCATCGCCGACCGAGGCGTTCACTGCCTTCCTGCGCGAGGCCGAGGCGGTCGGCATGCATGAGCTGACGATCTTCCCGATCGACGCCGGCCAGGAAGTCCCGGACGGACTGCCGCGACGGGCGACCGGCCCCGACGTCGTCGACCGCATCGCCATGGCGGTGAACGCCCGCCGAGGAACCTGACGCCGCGACAGGTGCGGCTCAATCGAAGCGGAACCCGAACAGCCCGCTGGTCTCGTCGGCGTCGGACAGCCTGGGCGTGACGACGGCGGCCTCGCGGTCGATGCCGTCCGGCAGCTCCAGGCGGTCGTAGACGTCCGAGTTGAGGGCGACGATGTATTGTCCGCCGAACAAGTCCGCGAAGCCGCCGGCGAGGCCGAGAGCCCTGGCGACCTGGCGGGGGTCGACGGGATCGAACAGGTGGCTGTCGTGGATCAGGAAGCCTGGTCCCTTGGACCGTGTCGTCCAGATCGAGAAGATCGCGTAGTCGAGGCAGAAGATCTCCATGTTGGAGATGCCGCCGCCCCGGTCCCCCTGGATCGTGATGCGGAACTCGGGTCCGTTCTCGGTGGCCTCGATCTCGAACCTTCCCTTGCGATCCTCGTAGAGGGTCTGAATGGCGCCGCCGACCAGCAGGATGGCCCGATCGAGACGCTCGCGGCGCTGCTGGTGATCCTCCTGGAGCCGGCGCTTGATGCCGATCCGCTCGATCGTGAGCTCGGTGGTCTGGCTCGCCAGCGCCTCGGCCGACTTGAAGCGCTCCTTGAGCGAGGCGAGTTCGGCCTCGGCTTCCGCGAGCCGCTTCTGCAGGACGACGAAGTCCTCAAGGGCGCCATGGCCATCCAGCATGCGCAGGATCTCTCCGCGCTGGGCGTCGAGGGTCGCGCTGCGGGCCTCGCCCTCGGCGATCTGGCGCTCGATGCCCTCGATCTCCTCGCGGAGGTGGAGGCGCCGATTCTCGACGACGGCCTTATGGAAGCGCGCGACATCGTCGAAGCTGCGCACGGCGACCTCTGGCAGCTCGATCCCTACCGAGGCGTAGAGCCGGCCGACGTCGCTGCGCTCCGGGATGCGCTCGGCCTCGATGGAGGCCTTCAGGTGGGCCACGGTCTCGCGCAACGGGACGGTGCGTCGTGCGATGGCCTGGATCTCGACCTTCGCGCGCGTCGCCTGGTCCATCATTTCTCGATAGGCTTCGAGCACCTGGAACCGGGCGAGCTCTCCCCTGAGCTTGACCGCGCGCACCTCGGCGTGGGCTACGGCGTCCCTGAGCTCGCCGACGCTGCCGATGACGACGCCGAAGGTTCCGTCCTCGACGGCCTTCTTCAACTCGCCGAGCTGTCCCTCGCGCTTCTTGACGAGTTGGAGGGCGCGCGGGATCTGCCAGTCGAGGCCGAGAAGGTAGGAGAGGTTGACCTGCCAGTCCCACCGCGACTGGAGCTCGGCCTGGCGTTCGACGTGCGCGAAGCCGCCCGAGCCGTCGCGTCGGGCGAAGTAGCCCACGAGGGATCGGAAGCTCGGAGAGAAGCTGTCCTCGAAGGCCGATCCCCTGATGAACTCCGGGAAGTCGAACATGTGGTGCGCGAGGAAGGCTTTCCATTCCTCGTTCGAGATCGTGCGGGCGCCGGTTTCCTTGTCCGGCTTCGTCGGCAACGCGAAGTGTTCGACCGTCGCGGCGTCTAGGCAGATGCGACCGTGCTTGGTGCCACTGCGCGAGGCTTCGACCCGTCGGCCGGCGATCTGGAAGACGCCGTGGAAGACGGCGTCGTTCAAAGCCTCGTGGCGGAGGAGGCTATCGGGATCGGCCTTCGCGCCGAGCAGGAAGTGGACGATCTCGACGAGGCTGGACTTACCGGCGCTGTTGCGGGTCTTGGCGTTGTCGCCATCCGACGACTTGTCGGACAGCAGCACGTTGAGCCCCTCGTGGAAGCGCACGGACTTGAAGGTCTTGAGGGTGCTGTCGATCGAGAGGATCATCGCGGGTTCGTGATCTGCATGAGGCCATTGGCGTCCTCGATCGCCTGGATCGCGTAGAGGAAGGTGAGCGCAAGCACGAACCAGTCAAAGGTGATCGGGCTCGATGCTTGCAGCTTGGCGCGCGCCATGCGGACGCGTTCCCAGAGTTCGGTCACGTCGCGGGGACGGTCGAGCTGGGCGAGGATCTCGGCGCCGACGCCGGCGATGGCACGGTGCGGAGAGAGGTGCTTTCCGGGAAGGATCATGCGGCCACCTTGGCCGGATGATCCTTGAAGATGTCGCAAGCTGCAAAGAGGTAGGACAAAACCGCTTGCGCGGCGATCTGACGGTCCGCCGTCACGCTGCCGATGCCGGTGATGCCCTCGTAGAGCTTGTCGAGGATGATCGCGGGCGTGTGCCCCTCGGCGTCGAGTTCGGCATACCGGGTGGAGAACACCCTGGCCACGCGCTTGCCCATCTCGGGATCGTGGTGCCGGTCGACGTATTCGGCGACGACCGCCGCGTTCGCCCCGGACATCTTGAGGATGCGGCGCCACGCCCCCTGGATCCGGTTGAACTCCAGCTTGTCGTCGGGCGGCTGGTTCCCTCGGGCATCGGCGAACGGCGGCTCTTCCATCCCGGCGATGACCGCGCTCATGAGCCGAGCGACTTCCTCGACACGCATGTTCATCGAGTCCGCAGCGGTGGCGGCCGGTCCGAGCAGAGCGTTGACATGAGGTTCCGACAGCGCGAACACGCGCTCTTCGAACGCCGGCGGCCCGATGAAGCCGAATCGGTGCGCGGTATGGGCGAGTTCGAGCTCTTCGAGCTTCTCGGTAGCCTCGATCGGCATGCCGTCCACCAGGTTATGGACGAAGTGCCACTCGCGCATGAGGTGGGGCAGCTTGCCGGCGGCCGTGGCGTAGTCCGTTGCGATCTTCCTGACGATCGTCGGCGTGCTTGTCGGGGTGTCATGGTGCTTGCCGTAGCACTGGAACAGCTGGCCCGAGCTGCGCAGGTAGCCGTCGCAGCCCTTGTCGCCGATGCTGCCCATGGCCCGGACGCGGACGAAGTCCGCGCCATGGCCACGTTCCATGACCGAGGAGAAGAAGTCCTGGAAGCCGTCGCCGTGCAGCTTCCGAAGCCTCAGCTCCAGGCTCATCTGCCACTGCAGGCGCTGGTGTGGGGTCATCCAGTCGGACATGTGCGCCCTGGTGTTGGGAAACATCCCATTGAAGGACGGTCGACCGGCCGCTGCAACGGCTCCAGCGACCACCCGCGCCTACGGGCCGATCGTCGTAGGGTATGGACCGGGGAAGGAAAGGGCGACCCGCCCTCTTTCCCCGGTCGCTCGCCACGGCTTCGGCTTTCGGTCCGCGGCCGTGGCCCCGACGCAACGCGCGGCTTCATCGTGATGCCGAGGCATCCTGTGCCGCAGCAGGGGGATCGTAGCGGTCCTTGAACCGGTCGTGGTTGGCCAAGGCAGCCGGACGGTAGGATCCCGAGCCCGCGCATTGGGCGACCCAGGGAAGGTCGAAGCGTTCGGCCACGGTCCGGTGGACCGGCGCGTCATGGGCGATCGTCCGGACTTTCGTCGCCCAGGTCCATGAGCCCGAGAACCGGCGCAGTAGCCTTGGCACCGACCGCTCCATGGTATCGTGCATGCTGGCGATCTCGCAATGCTGCACGCCGTCGGCGGCCGGGAAGAGATGCAACCTGGGGTTGCCGGTCGCGTCCCCCGAGCCCTTCAGGCCGTCAACCGCGAGGCCATCCGGGATTCGCGTGGCCTCCTCGATCATCCACCCTAAGGCAATGTCGGACAGGCGGGATTCGGCCTCCGAATAGCTGCCGCCGATGTCCGAATGGTTGCCGGCGAACCAGAGCTGGACGAGCCGGGTCGGTCCCTCGGGATGGACCTGCGCCCCATCCTGGATGCCGCCCCAGGCCACGCGATCGAAATCTTCGCGGGTCTCGTCGATGGCGTTCGCCGACCTGGCGTAGCGGACGAAGCGGCTGAGCAGCCGGTCGAAGTTCTCGCCCTTCCACTCGGCCATGTGGGTGTGGACGTCCCCGGGGTTCGGGAAGTCGCGGATTGTCTTCGTGCGTGACGTGCGGTCGCGGTGCCAGAGCCATATGCCACCGAGGGCCACGAGGAGGGTCAGGATCCAGCCGAACGAAGGCCGGAAATGCGCGCCGAAGCCGGCGTGGACCAACCCGGCGACGATGGCCGCCGGGATCAGGCCGAGCAGGGCGAATCCGAGGGTGGCACCGACGGTGAGGCCGGCTTGGATCGCGAAGCGGCGGAAGCCTCTGGCCCCCAGGGCCGCCACGGTGTCGAACACTCCGATGAAGTAAGGTGCAGCGTTCGAGCGTTCCGGCTCCCCGTCCTCGTGGTTCGATCCGTATCTTTCCCGGAAGCGATGGGCGAGTTCGTTGCGTTCGGCTTCAAATTTCGCGCGCTCGTGCCCGGCTCCGTGTTCCAGGACGGTCTCGACCGCTTCCTGAGCGATGTCTCGGGTCGCCTTACGGAAGCGAGGAAGCGGTCCCGCGGCGCCTTTCGTCGGGATCCCGCAGAGCATCAGCAGGTTCGCGACGCAGCGGACCGTGTAGGCGCCCCGGCTGAAGCCGATCAGGAAGATGCGATCGCCGGGCCGGTGGTGGTTGATGATGAATTCGTAGCAGTCGGCAATGTTCGTGGTGATGCCGCGCCCGGTGACCGAGGCCAGGAGCTTCTGGACGAACCGGACCGGCGCGGTCATGGCCGTAGCGCCGATGTCGGTTCCCAATCCCGCGTCGTAGAAGGCGACCTGAGCGGCAGGGTCGATGGCGTTCTCTGGGCCGCTGCGACAGACCCGATACATCTTGTAGACGTTGCTGATACGCTGCTCGGGCCGGACGCCGCCGTCCTGTCCCGTTCCGTCCGAGAAGACGACGATGTTCTTGGGCATCCGCCCTTCCGGGTCCTGAGAGGTCACCGACCGCTCCGTCCTATCGAGGATGGAGGTCGTCCGGACCTGGCACCCCTGCTTCGTCCAGGCCCCTTTGGAGATCGGAACGGCTATGTTCGACGTTCGTTCCCCGGTCTCCAGGCCGAACGGATCGCGCGAGGAACGCCCTCAGACCGAGGGCGTGGCTACCTCGCTCTTCGGGCGGATGACCTTCCGAACCCTCCTCAGCGTGCCCGCGAGCATTGCAGACGACCCGTGTGCGTCCGACGCTGAAGTCGGCGGCCTGGTGGATGTGCCCATGGATCCAGAGGTCGGGACCTTGCTCGACCAGCAGGTCCTTCAGCTCTTAGCCGTAGCACTAAGCGAGATGGGCGTGCCGGTTCGTCAGGCTGTCCGGATGCGGGGCGTGATGCGAGACGACGACCGTCGGCCCGTGGTGGGGCCGCGCGAGATCGGCATCGAGGAACGCCCGTGTGGCCCGATGCATCAGAAGGATGTCGGAGAGCTCGATGCGATCGCGCGAGCGAGGCCCCGTCCGGATATGCCGGTAATCGACCATGCCATCGCGCCCTTGCGCTGAGCGGAAGGCATGCGTCAGCCCGAAAGAGCCCAGCAGGAAGTCAGTCCAGAGGATGCCCCCAGGAACCGGGTGCCGCCGGTGACGATGGAGTCGTCCATGAGAAGGTGGATGCCGTGCCGGACCGCGACGTCCCTTCCCCGGGACAGCTGGTCGGCCAGGGTGTAGCACTCTTCGAAACGCGTTCACCGGCTTTTTCGCCCGGTCGAAGAGCGGCCGGAGATCTGGATGTCTTCTGTGCCGGGCGATGGGCCGCTGGCGGGCCTTTGGCCTTCCGGATGATCCGGTGACTCTGTCCGGACCGGGCCCCGCCGAAGGAGTCGAGTCACTCAGCGCGATCTTCACCAAGGTCGACCTCGGCAAGTATCTCGGTCTAACCTTCGAAGGCGCAGGGATCGTCGCGAACGCGCATGCTCATTCCGGCACGGCGGTCGGATGCGACCTCGGCGTACCGACGTGAGCATCGGTTGAGTGCGCGGGGCAGTGCTCGATCATCCGCGCCCTCATTGCCGAGACGCGCGAATGCCGAGAACGCGAATGATCCAGTATGCGAACACGGCCGATCCGAGCGCCAGCAGCAGCACGACGAGCGAGCCGTTCTCGTTGTCGGCCAAAGGCAGCCCTTTGGTGTTGATCCCGAAGAAGCCGGTGATGAGCGTCGGAGGTAGGAACAGCGCCGTGAGCACCGACAGCGTGTAGAGTTGGCGGTTAGACTGCTCGGCCACACGAGCCGAGAGCTCCTCCTGCAGGAGCCGACTCCGCTCGGCGTTCAGGGTCATGTCGCGGTCGAGAGCGTCGAGGCGCTGCGCGAGGCGTGCCGCCGCCGTGATGGCTTCGGGCGGCAGATCCTGGGCGGCCCCGTCGTCCTCCAGGCGGTGGAACACGGTCCGCAGACCGAGAAGCTGACGGTGGAGGCGCACCGCATCGCGCCGGACCGGGCCCAAGCGCTTGCAGTCGCCCCGGACGGGTTCGTCGAGCATATGGTCCTCAATGCCGTCGAGCTCGTCCGAAAGCCTCGCGCCGGACGTGGCGATGGCGGCTATGACGTAGCCGATCAACGTCTCCAACAAGAGCACCGGAGAAGTGATGCGCGCGCCGTCCGCCGCTGCCATTCGCGTCGCTTCCGGACTCTCCACAGGTCGGTGTCCCCCGCTGACGAGGGCGCGCGGACCCAACACGAAGTGCAAGCGACCGCTGACGTCGTCCTGTTCGTCGCCATCCGCGAGGCGGCCGAGGTCCGCCACGACCCCGCCGACATGGCTGCCTTCGATCGTGACGCGTTGGTGGTTGTCGGGTCCGAAGGCAGCGGCGGCCAATCCTTGCGGACCGAGACGACCCTCCCTCATGGGCGCGTCGAGGTTCGCCGCACCCAGGTCGAAGTGCAACCAGAGGAACCCTTCGCCGAAGGCACCGAGATCCGGGAAGTCGATGCCCGTCTCGACGATGTGCCCGCAGCCGCGCTCGTCGAATCGCATTGCCCAAAGCAGGGCGGCCGGCCGGTCTTGTCCTGGAACGATCGCGGCCGACGACGTGGACGACATCGTTCGTGTTCGGACCGCTGACGGCATGAGTGCACCTCCTGAAAGGCGGGGGCGGCGGCGGCTCCCTACGCCGCCTCGATCCGGCCGTGGATGACGAGGCCCGGCAGGTCTCCTCCGATGCCACAGGCGGCGAGGCCGGGGGCGCCGCACCCGTGCGCGCTGGGCAGCCCGTCGTGGCGGCGACAAACTTCGGCCGCCCCGGGCGGCTTCTCGCGACCGGCCGCGGGGCCCCCCGGGCGGTTCCGCTCGCCTTCGAAGCGGGCGATACGGTCTTGCCCATCGTGGATCGTCGATCGCACAACGCGTCGCAGGCCTACTTACGCCCGCCCGTCCGAGGCATGGGTTTCGATCCGACCGAGGACGATGCGCGGTTTGTTCGTGAGGTCTTCGCGCTTGTTAGGCGCGCACAGCGTCCGGCGGTACGTCGAGAGAGCGAGGAGGCGTGAACAAATCGCGGACACAGCGTCGGGTCGCGCACGGGAACCGACCCAGATGACGAGAGAACGGCACTTCAAGTACCGGTGAAGACGCTGCTTTTCCGTCAGGAATGTAGACCGCGCGCACTGCCGAGGGTTCGCCTGCTCCGGCGTCGGGTCAACCGGTACCGGTAGCCTAGTGCGAATCTCATCGGCACAGCGAAAAAATACGCGATTTGTTCGGTCACGTCGCTGGTGCGTTTGTATCCTTGCCCCAAAGAGTGAGGTCTTTCGCGCACGTGTGCTAACGACCCACCAACTGTCCTGGCCTGTACGATATGACGGGGCTGCTATCGTTTGAGCGGCGGGTAGCCGTTTACATAGATCCAATCGGTCGCTTGCGCCGGGACATGGCAACCCTGGCATTCCGATTTGTAATCCACGGTGGTTGTCTTCGCGGGATTTCCTGCGTCGAACCACGACCAGCCCCAACCGTCACCCCAAAGTTTGTCGCCTGAATGCGTGTCGCGACCGTCGCGTACCATCAAAAACCACCCCTTCAGCTTCTCGGCATGGCTTACCGTACCGGTCGTCATTGGCTCTGTCGCCGCTTCGTAAACTTCCTTCACGAGGATCGCACCGTCGGGAAAGTGTCCGTCCTTGCGATACGCGGCTACGGTGCCCGGCGACGCATAGACAGTATGGAGCTGTTCTGCTCCCTGCCCCTTCGGAGCTGCCACAGACCACGATCCTAGATATTGATATTTCGCTTGGTAATCGGCCGGAATATGGCTGAGTGGATTACCGTCGGCCGTTTTGTTTATGATCGCATCTTCCGCGCGCGTCGAAGCAATCCATCCTCCCAGGCCCGACGCAACTACAACGGAGATGGCGAGAAGTCCTAAGATTCGCATATTGTTTTCCTCAATACCCAAGCGACCGGATCACGATCGAAGGACGATTTAGAACGCGAAGTGATACAGGCCTCGACCTTACCTCGTGTTCAGCTTGCTATCTCATGCGGCGAGCGGGAACACGGACCTGAGGACTTCGGTCACGGCGATATTGGAAGAGCGCAAATGCACTGGGTGTTCGGTCGCCGACATGCCGGAGCCCCGGATTTGCTGTCAAATCCATGCTCTTCGATCTACCGAAGCGAACTTCAAAGATACGAAATCCCGATACTCGAGAGAAGGAAAGCAGGATGAATTGTAGGTAAGGACGTTTCTACCGGTTTGCACAATCGACCGACCCGAGGATCTGGCGTCGCGTTCGACTCGCGGAGCGACACCCGCATGCAGATCGTCGTTGAATCGATACGGGCCACTGCAGCGATTTCTTCTGAAGTCGCAGGCTCATCGACGCGACATCCGCCTATCCGCATTTCACCCTCCATAGGCAAATTTAAAACGCGGAATTCTGAAACCGGCGACGTAAGAGACGATGTATCGCTCCGGCGAGCGCGGAGTCCAATGCGTTCAGTCTATCGACATCATTCTTCGTAGTTATAGTTTTCACGCATGTGGCATGGTCCGAAAAATTCCGCTTCGTGATTGTGACGGCTCCAAGCTTATCGCGATGCGGAGTATCTAAGACACCGCAGCGCGAACCGCAGGAGCGGGCAAGAGCCGGTCCTGAGCGCCGTCAGGGCGAAGCTCGAACCTGTAGGACTGAGCGCAGAGTACGCAAACAAGCTAGAACAGGCCGGGAACGCGTACGAGGCTTTAGACGAGGACTTCAGGATGGTGGCTATCGCCAGCGCTCCATCCCCGTCCTGAAGGGCAAGGCCCTAAGCGCAGTCTGTTGATAGAGCCTCCTCGCCCCAGAAGGACGAGGATTCCTGCGGCTCACGCCGCAAGTTCCTGTTTCATTGGGGCCGCACTCCGGACTGAGCCCGGCGCGTCTAAACACCCCTCAACAGGCGATCGCCGGGCATCAGACCCGGCCCTGACCGCGTGCCCCGCGGCCAGGATGTTCTGTGACGCGTTCGCGTCGCGGTCGTGCGTGACGCCGCAGGCGTCGCACGTCCATGTCCGGACAGGGAGCGCCCGCTTCGGACCGACGGCGCCACAACACGAGCACGCGCGCGTGCTCGGGAAGAAGCGGTCGATCGCGACCAAGTCGCGTCCGTACCTCTGCCTCAACCGAGAGCGGGACATCTGGCTGCGGCCCGTCGAGCATCCCAACGGCAATATCGCCGATAGCTTCGGTGACGACCGCCGCTGCGTCGATCTGCTTCTCGCAGCCCTCAAGCGGGTAGGCGTCACGCCGAAGTTATTGCCGATGCGCGGCGGCACGGACGGGTCGGCACTCTCCGCACGCGGTTTGCCCACCCCGAATTTCTTCACCGGCGGCCGAGCTTCCACTCGCGCTACGAGTGCCTGCAGATCCTGGCCTTCGAGAAAGCCCACGCCGTGGCACGGGCGATCTGCAGGCTGGCCGCGCAGGACACGCGATCGTGACGAGGTTCGGTCGCGCTCCAAGCCGGCGTGGCAAGTTCGAGCCCGATGTTGTCATTTAGAGGGCTCGGAGGACACCTCCGAGGCACAAGGCGAGGGATCGACTGGATGGCTCGGCCCAAGCGTCAATGCGACGGGTCCATCGCTGCGCCAGGATTTCCCGGCCTGCGCTCCCGATTGTTGACGCCCTGACCCCGCAACTGCCCGAGACTCGCGACGGTCCTCCGGCGAATGTTCGGGCTGCGGTGTCTCCCAGGAACCCGCCTCGCTCCCATTCGGCTGTGGCGGAGAAATCAGGCTGGGTCATCGACCCCGAATGCCGAAGAACCGTAGCATGTCGCGTGGGGAACACGGCTCCCACGTCCGCCTCGAGAGGGCAGTCGGATTGGACGCGATCCCGTACATCGGATGCGGGACTTGTCCGAAGCCGCGATAGACAGGAGCCAGCCGGTCGAACTCGGACTTTTGGGTCCAAAAATTGGACTTTCGGAACTTGACCCTTGGCCTCCCACAGCAGACGATCGCTAAGCATCGCACAGTACAGCGGAGGGTGGCGGGAGGGCACCGAGTTGGAACTCCATCAGGTCCGCTACTTCCTCGCGTTGGCGCAGTCGCTCAACTTCACTCGTGC
Organism: Methylobacterium sp. UNCCL125; assembly: GCF_900116795.1. Lineage (NCBI taxonomy): Bacteria > Pseudomonadati > Pseudomonadota > Alphaproteobacteria > Hyphomicrobiales > Methylobacteriaceae > Methylobacterium > Methylobacterium sp. UNCCL125. The sequence continues at coordinate 64,014 of NZ_FPBW01000016.1, forward strand.
GGCGGAGCAGTGCAGCGTCACGCAACCTGCTTTGACGAAGGCGATCCAGAAGCTCGAACAGGAACTCGGTGGCGAGTTGCTCTACCGGGAGCGGCAGCTGACCCAGCTGACCGATCTGGGCAAGCTGCTGCTGCCGATGTTCGAGACGACACTCTCGGCGGCTGAGTCCATTCGGCTGCAGGCCGACGACTTCCGCCACAAGACGGTGGCCCCGCTCAAGATCGGGCTCGCGCCCTGCATTTCCGCGTCGCTGGTGGCGACGCCGCTCCTGCAGATCGCCGAGACCATGCCCGGTCTGCAGGTCGAGTTGGAGGTGGCGTCTCCCAAGCAGCTGATCGAGATGCTGCTGGAGGGGCACGTCAACGCCGCGATCTGCGCCGACGACGTCGAGAGCCTGCCGGACCGGATTGATTTCTGGCGCCTGTTCGAGGAGCGTTTTACGGTCCTCGTCGGGCGGCAGGGGCCTCTCTCTGGCGACGGCCCAATACCGGGCGAGGCGTTGACCGAGGCCGTCTGGCTGGAGCAGATCGGCTGCGAGACGGCGCGGCGGTTCTGGGCGGAGCGGCTGACCAGCCCCGATCGGCTCCGGGTGGGCCATCGCAGCCGGCATCTCGACCATCTGCAGCAGCTGGTCAAGGCCGGTCTCGGCGTGATGCTGGCGCCCGAGCACATGCCGTACATCTCGGACCTGACTAGGCGCGTGATCGGGGGGGACGAGTTTCGCCGGGAGATCCGCCTGCTGGTGATGTCGGGCCGCAGATACTTGCCCGCCCTCGGCGCGTTCGTCCGACTCGCGCGCACAAGAGACTGGCGCGCCGATTTCGATCCCGCGTTTCCAGACGAACGGGCCGCGACTCTGAGCCCCGGTCAGCCCATGCGTCACATGACCACCACCTCGAATAACTTCAGTCCTAAGCCGACGGTTTTGGATACTGATCCAGATGTGATAAAATGAACTCTATATCCGCTCGGATTGTATAATCCTCGTTGATGTATGCGGCTGTGATGACGCCGGACGGATCGATGACGTATGTGGCTGGGACAGGCAACATCCAAGTCTGTGTGCCGTGACGCTTCGGGAGGCTGATCCCGCGTTCGATTAGCCGAATTTGCGTCGACTGTGGTACGTAATACAGCACGCCGAAACTCAACGATAATCCATAGTCAAGATCGCAGAGAAGCGTCAAACTAAGTCTCTCTTGCTTCAGAAGTTGCCGTGGGTATTCGGCGATTTCGGGAGAGACCGCCACCACACTGGCTGCCCGCGCAACGAAATCTGGCAGGGCGTGATCCAATGCCTCAAGTTCCGACACGCAGAACTCACACCAAGACCCTCGATAGAAACTCAAGACAAGCGGGCCGTGCTTCAGAAGTTCATGCGCCGAGACGAATTTCCCGTATGCGTCTGGTAAGATAAAATTCGGAGCGCGATCGCCGACTTTCAACGCGTTGTCGATGATTCCCGCCTTCTTCGTCCACTGCAAAGACTCTTCATACAACTCAAGTTGTCGCCGTCCAAATAATCCGAGCTGGCCGGATCGAATTTCGCGAAGTGATTTCCTTTGCATTGACGTCTCGACCTGCGATCCCATGGCCAATCCTTCGTTAGCCGGCATTCTTCAGCTCACTTGGCGAAGATCATTCCCCTATCATAAGCAATTGAGAATCAAGTGATTTTGTCTATCGGAACCAACCATTCGTCAGGGCGATCCGGCGCGATACTCGACCTAAGAGTATTCGTGCGGGGTGGTTGGTTCACCGAGCGCATTCTCGATTCGACTCTTCGGCTTTGACGATGGGCATTGCGGAGGCATGTCGCTATAATTGTAGTCCATTCTCCACTTGTAGGAACGAGACAAAAAATGGTCCCGTCTTCAGTCGGTGAGAAATGACTTCTGGGAATGATTAGATGGCAGCGCCCACGGAGATACAGTCAAGCTTCAGAGCGTGTGGCGCGACAGTATGACTTCTTCTGTGATCCGACGACTCGTGGCGGTCGAGATCGGCAAACTCGCCTTTCTGCATCGTGCGCCGCCTCATCCCGCGCATGTCCCGTCATCGGAACGGGGCTATCGTGGCGTCTAATCCTTCATCCGTCCACCGTGGGCGACGCCGCGCCCAACACCTGCCGGTCGGCTCGCGGTATCACGCACTGCATGGCACTCGCTCAACTCGACTTTAGTGCAGCGCGATCGTGTCTCTACCTTCAGGGAGAGGATCTGGGGGTGCTGGTGGAGCCAGCTGGAAACCTCGAAATACGAACCTGACGGCGGCCTTGTGGAAGTCTGCGACAGTGACGTCCCCCATCGCTTTCGAGCCAGTGGCAGGTCGTGTCCCAGGCGGTGGTGTAGCTGAGGGGTGGTCATCGGCGGTTGCCGGGTAGGGTCGGGTTGCGACGACCAACCCCGAACCCGAGAGACCCCCGATGACCGACGAGATCATGGCCCTGCGCGGGCTGATGGAGAAGAGTGCCGACGCCGATCTGCTGCGCGAGATGATCGGTTTTGCAGCCGAGCGATTGATGGAGCTGGAGGTGGGCGGCCTGACCGGCGCGGCCCACGGCGAGAAGAGCGCCGGGCGACTGGTCCAGCGCAACGGCTACCGTGACCGAGACTGGCAGACGCGGGCCGGCACGGTCGAACTACGCATCCCGAAGCTGCGCAAGGGCTCGTACTTCCCCGGCTTCCTGGAGCCGCGCCGGATGGCCGAGAAAGCGCTGACGGCGGTGATCCAGGAGGCCTACATCCAGGGCATCTCGACCCGCTCCGTGGATGATCTGGTCCAAGCCATGGGCGGCACGGGCGTGTCGAAGAGCCAGGTCTCGCGCCTGTGCCAGGAGATCGACGAACGGGTCGGCGCGTTCCTCGACCGACCCATCGAAGGTGAGTGGCCGTATCTCTGGATCGACGCCACCTACGTGAAGGTCAGGAGCGAGGGCCGCATCATCTCGGTCGCCGTCATCGTGGCGGTGGGCGTGAACAACGACGGCCGGCGCGAGGTGTTGGGCATGGACGTCGGGCCCTCAGAAGCCGAGACGTTCTGGACCGCCTTCCTGCGCAAGCTCGCCCGGCGCGGTTTGCGAGGGGTCAAGCTGGTGATCTCGGATGCGCACGAGGGCATCAAGGCCTCGGTGGTCAAGGTGATGAACGCGACCTGGCAGCGTTGCCGGGTTCACTTCATGCGCAACGTGCTCGCCCATGCCGGCCGCAGCGGGCGGCGCGTCGTGTCGGCCTTCATCGCCACCGCCTTCGCCCAGGATGATGCCGAGGCGGCCCGTCAGCAATGGCGGCGGGTGGCCGACCAGCTCCGCCCCAAGGTGCCCAAGCTCGCCGCCCTGATGGACGCTGCCGAGCCCGACGTGCTGGCCTATATGGGCTTCCCAGCCGCCCACCGGGTCAAGCTGCACTCGACCAATCCGTTGGAGCGCCTGAACGGCGAGATCAAGCGCCGGACCGAGGTGGTCGGCATCTTCCCCAACGAGGCTGCCATCACCCGCCTCGTCGGCGCGATCCTGCTCGAACAGAATGACGAATGGGCCGTCCAGCGGTCGCGCTACATGACCCTGGAAAGCATCGCCCCGATCGGCGATGATCCCCTCGTCAGCCTGCCCACCCTGGCAGCCTGATCGTCCCGGCCCAAGCCGGTGATCGCAGTGGCCCTCATCGAGCTACACCACGCCCAGGGACACGACCCAGTGGTCGGCACCAAGTCGCCTTCTGCCAAGCCGAGTTTGTACTCGAGCTGGCACACGTTCGCGAACTGCCGGAACACTGCTTCCTGCTCTGGTAGGGGGATGAATTCGAATCTGTATCCGCCTGCAACGGTCACGATTTGTTCTGGCCACGGACCGGGAATCGCGTCAACTATTCAAGCTGCACAGCCGCGCAGCCTCCCCGGCCTGAAGACCAAGGCTTCAAGAGTTTCCAATGAAGGCTGAGAAGGCGACGCCTTCCGTCGGAAGAACGAAACGGGGAGCGGCGCCCAATTTCTCGTCTGAGGCCGAGCGATCGCAACGCCACCGAGCGGATGTTCGATCGCCCCCGGGACGTCTGATGTATCTTCACACGCCAAGACCATCCACCTACAAACGACTTTGCCCTCACCGTCTTGGCCTGATGGGGCGTCCGAAACTCCACCACGCGCTCGCGTGCCGCCTCCTGCCGGAGACGCGCGAGCACGAGCAGTTCCTCGATCGGCGCAGGCCCTGGTCGCGTGAATGGACGGCCGTAACTAGCAGAACGTCCGCACGGCGAGACTAGCCTTGAAGAACGACACTATCCCTGATTACGCGCTCCGCGCCATGTTCTTTCCATACCCGAGATGGCATATTGGCGCCCTTCCGGACTGGAGCTTGTCGCGTCACGATTTCAGCGAGGAGCTGTAGACGGAGGGTACCTTTGCAGTCCGCAGAACGAGAAGTGGCTCGGCGCCCCCTGCAGCGAAATATAGAGGGCCAAAGTCCGCGACAACTAAGGCAAAATCACGAGGTATATAAGCCTCTGGAATGATATTCATAAAATTCTACAACTTGCTTCCTCGTCCGGGATCGTCGTTGTTTATGTAGCTCCTCAGCCAAATACCCGGGGCCGGTGCGCTCCTCTGCGATGCCAGCGGAGGTTTCTTCATATTCGAAACGGAACGCTGTTTCGTTTCTATTAGGCGAGCACACACTTGACAGGAAGGATTGCAGCCGACGTGCCCAATAATTCGGCCTTTAACATCTCTCGGTCGGAGCTCGACAGCTTGATAGAAAATCTCACTGTCAATATTGTCCAACTGGCGGAGTGTCTTGTGAGTCCCGGCTGGAAATTAATCCTTCAAGGTCCCATCTCGCCAGGTATCCACTACAACCTTTCTGGCTTCGGACAGCTGATCACCAAAGACCAACGAAGGATCCAGCTTCGGCCGCATACTCTCGTTGTCTTGCCCGCTGGACATGCCTTACATCTGGAGGTACCCGGCGACTTCGGTTCCGATCAGGAAACCGGATCCGAGTATCTCACGAAGGAAGCTCAACTGCAGAGTTTTTCTCCGGCGGAACTGCGCAGGCATGTCGCCGGTGACGCGGAACCACGCCTGATGCTGATATGCGGTTATTTCAGAGCCACCTACGGCGTCACCATCGACCCCTTCGCCTCATTGTCCTCGCCTATCGTAGAACAATTCGATGCCACAGCTCAGTTGGATCGCCAGCTCCGATCGGCCCTGGACGAGTTGATAGCACAAGAAGTTGGCGCGGGCGCGATGACGACAGCGCTGATGAAGCAGGTTTTAGTGACAGTCATACGCAGATCTTTAAGATCGAAAGAGGTTTGGGCGGAGCGTTTTTGTCTATTAAGCGACCCGCACGTTGCTCGCGCATTTGCGGAGATGGCGGCGCGACCGGGCGGCGCCCATAGCGTTACCAGCTTGGCGCACTTGGCAGGGCTGAGTCGTTCGGCTTTCATGGCGAGATTCAAGCTTTTATTCGGGATGCCGCCCATGACGGCGCTCCGCGACTTACGTATGCGCCATGCGGCGATGCTGCTCGCCGGGAACAAAATCTCGGTGGATCAAGCGGCGCACGAGGTTGGCTATACCAGTCGAAGCAGCTTCCTACGCGCTTTCCGGAGGGTCATCGGCTACGATCCGTCGAGACACGGGATCGTGGATCCACCTGGTGGAGACGAGCCGGTATGCGGTTGCTGAAGCGGATCTGGACCCCAGTATCCATCGCCCGATTATGGCGTACGAGGCAAGCGCAAGGGGTTTGCGGATTGGCGGGGAGTGCTCGCGAGCGCCTTGGCCGCCGATGGCTCGATCGGCGGTGTCTCGACGGCGCCGACGGTGGAGCCGCCGACGGACCGACGTCACGGTTTCGCTGACACGTCCGAGGAACTTCGCTGCGATCCGACAATCGGCGCCGCACTGAATGTCCTTCAGTCGATAAGTTCGGACCGCAGAGACGGAATCGTCGACAGGAGGCGCCCTTTCGCTTTCGTCGCAACCGCGCCTTCGGCGTCCAGTGCGCCGGAAAGGCAGTTCACATGGATGTACGGCATCTCGATTTCTCCAGGATGTTCGGGGCGCGACGTCCTCGACACTGGGCGACGACGCGGGAGCCTAAAGGGCGTCTAACAGGACGGGCACAGATCGGTCGGGCGAGGGTTGATTGTCATAGCCCGTCCGCTTCTACCCGATGAACTTCGGACAGAGATCGCGCCGCTTCTGCCGCCACCGCGCCCACGTCCGAAAGGCGGGGGGCGTCCGATTGAGAACCGCGCTGCGCTGACTGGCATTCTGTTCGTGCTGCGCTCCGGCGTTCCGTGGGAGATGCTGCCAGCCGAGATGGGCTGCGGCTGCGGGATGAGTTACTGGCGGGGCCTGCGCTACTGACAGGCGGCTTGTCTGTGGGCCCGCCTGCACGCGGCGGGCGAAATCGATTGAAGCCGAGCGAGCTTGAACAGCGCATCTGTCCCGGCCATCAAAGGGGCTCTGCCACCGGCCCGAACCTGACGGACCAGGGCAAGGCGGGCCAGACGCGCTATCTCGTCACCAACGCGCGCTGTACGCCGCTGCTTCCACCTGAGCGGGGCCAACCGGCACGACAGCATCATAATGGCTCCCACCCTCGATGACATCCCACCCTTGCGCAACGGTCGGTGGGGGCGGCCGCGATACCGGTCGGACAAACTGCACGCCGGCAAAGCCTACGATGCTCGACCGCGCCGGCACGAATGCAGGACACGCGGGATCGTGTCGCGCATCGCCCGGCGTGGCATAGACAGCAGCGAACAGATGGGCCGTCACCGGTGGGTGGTTGAGCGCACGCACGCTTGGTTCAACCGCTTCCGCCGCCAGCCTGTCTGCTACGAACGACGTGCCGACATCAACGAGGCCTTCACCAGCCTCGCTGCCAGCCTCATCACCTTCAATGGAATCAAACGATTCTGTTAGGCGCTTCAAGGCAGTTTCGAGCTTAGGGCAGCGCTGACAGGATATCGTTTCGATGCCCCGCCGGCATGTCATCCGGCACCGTTTCGGACTCGACGGTGCGATCGGGACGGAGCGGGAAGCGTCGGTTCGGGTTTCTCAGACGATTGCCTCTATGCTGATGCCGAGCTTCTCAGGTCCCCGCAACGCGGCTCCAGGCCGGTAAGGCGGGGGATCATAGGCCAGTTGTGGTTTGATCAAACGGCGACAGAGCGTTACGAGCGCAATTTCGACTTCGATGCGAGCCAGTGGCGCGCCGATACAGTAATGAAGGCCGCCGCCGAAGCCGAAATGCTGATTGTCCTCTCGATCGGGATCGAACTTATGCGGCTCGGCGAAGCGAGCGGGGTCGCGATTTGCTGCAGCGAAGAGCAGAACGACAGGAGCACCTTGCGGGATAGTTTCGCCGCCAATTTCAATGTCGCCCAACGCTCTCCGGGTACGGAAATGCACGGGTGGCTCGAAGCGAAGAAGCTCCTCAATTAGGCGCGGCGCAAGCTCAGGATCTTGCTTTAAACGCGCCAGTTGCTCCGGATGGCGAAGCAACGTGAGCATTCCGTTGGTGATCAGGTTCACTGTCGTCTCGTGCCCTGCAACGAGCAATAATGCCGCTGTCGAGATCAAATCGAAATCACTCATTCGGCGGCTGCCCGCCCGATCTGACGTGGCTAAGCCGCTTAGCATATCGTCCTGGGGGCAACGTCGTTTCTCGCGGATCAGATCTCGCATATACGACGAAATGGCCTCGAAGTTTTCGATGTTCGCGCGGCGAGTGGCATCGTCTCGGCGCGCATCAGGCTCAAGGGCGGACGAGAGCTGCGTCGCCCACCTTTGGAAAGTCGGCTCGTCCGCTTCGGGAACGCCAAGGAGGTCACAGATGACGGCGACTGGGAGAGGATAGGACAGATCCTCGACAAGGCAGACGCTTGATCGCCCATGACAACAGTCGATCAACCTGTTGACCAGCTTTTCGACTCGGCGGTGCACGGCTCGTACCCGGGGTACGCTGAACTGATCCATGACGAAGCCGCGCAGGACGTCATGATCAGGCGGGTCCCTGAAGATGAGCGGGCGGTGCCCGTTCGTAATGTGATCCTTGATGGGATTGATAATCCAATCCCTGAACAAGCCTCCGGTTCGCGGTCGATGCACCGGAGGAAGATCTTCGGAGCTGAGGCGGGGATCGAAAATCAGTCTGCGGATCGTGGCGTGTGTACTTACGACGTATCTACCATCGCGTTGTCTCGCGACCGGCCGCAGGCGCGCTCGGTCGTAGAGCGGGTACGGATCGGCACGGTTTGCCGGATCCAGGATTTCCTCGAACAGCGTGTCCTCTGTCATTGCCTGCCTCGTTGGTTCAGCCGCCACGTCAGCACTCCGATGCTGCACGGTACGGGGTTTCGCGAGCGTCACGGTCGGACGTACTCGGCCGTTGAACGAGGCACCCGCGGACGATGTGCTTGCCAGCGACGGCGCGGACTCGTGCCGCGTCGGATGGTTCGACGACGAGATCGCCACCGGCGGTGAGCCGGTTCGCTCGAATTCCACGAGTGACTCGGTAGATGCGCCTCACCCGGCGAAATCCTCGTTCGTCGTGCCGGTGTTGTCTCGACATTCCACGTGGACACTTGTGCGCGGTGCGTCCTGTCGACCACCTGTGGGTTTCGCGCGAGGATGCGTGCGCCGTTTCGGCGACCGTCTGGTTGAGCTGCGCAATAGAGGCGGTCTGGTACCTCGTTGGGAGCGCGACATGTCTCATGAGGCCGGGTTTATCCACGAGGTCATACGATCCTCGCCGATGGCTTCCTGCGCGCACAGGTAACCGAGACGCGATGTGGCCTCGAAGTTCGACCATGCGCGAAGATCGACGCCGGCGAGACTGGGCTTCAGCACCACCGTGGCTCGACTCAATGCCATCGTGGTCTGGGCGTCGCTCGACACCGTGGCGGCGCGTAACAGCACCGGGGCTATGGATGGCATATCGTCCGGCGCGCGCAGCAGCCGCCGCATCAAGCGGCCGTGCCATGTCTGGGATCGCACGGCCTGGAAGGCCAAATCGCTGCCGACGTCCACCGCGAGCACTGGCCCTCGCTGCATGGCCGACATCACGTCGGCAGGGAGGTTGTTCATCATGCCGCCGTCAACGAGAACGCCTTCCGCGGAACAAAACGGCGGTAGGAGCCCCGGAATGGCGATGCTGGCGCGCAGCGCGTCGGCGAGAGATCCCTGGCGATGGATCAACGCGTCACCGGTCGTCAGATTCGACGAGACGCAGAAGAACGGTAGCCACAGATCCTCGATTTTGGCTCCGCCGAATTGGGCGGAGAGCCCGGCATCGACTCGTGCACCACGCGTCAGAGCGATGTAGGGCAGCGTGTAATCGCTGAGGGGATTTTGTCGGCCGAAGAAGTCCGCCGTGTGGGCGTCGATTTGCGCCGAGTTCCATCCCATGGCGACACTGGCGGCGATGATGGCGCCCATGCTCGTACCACCGACGAAGTCTACGGGCAGGGTAGCCTCCTCAAGTGCTCGCAAGACACCCAGGTGGGCAAGCCCCCGCGCTCCACCGCCGCCGAGCACGAGCCCACGACCGGTCCCGCTGATGAGCCGTGCGAGGCGGTGATAGTCGCTCGACGCGCCGTCGCGGATTTGAATGCGCAATGCCACGGGAAGGGTGGCGAGTGCAGGATGAAGCGGTCGCGGAAGGTGCGCCGCCGGATCCTGACGGATCGCCAGATCGATCCGAACCCAATCGGAGGCGATACGTGCGATATACTCCGCGGCGCCGGGCCGCGGCGGCACTTCAGGATCGGCGAAGAGCAACACGTGGTCGGCATGTCGCAGACAGAGCCGGCACCAGGGACAGTCTATCTCACGTGCGACATAGATCGTACGGTCGTGATCCGCTTCGAAGGCATGGAACCAAGTCTCGTCCGCACCTGACGGCCACTCCGTCAGACATCCGGTCGATCCAGGCAACACCGCGTCCAGGCTTCGGGCGAGTTCGTGACCGAAGGCGGCGACGGGCGGCCCTTCCGTGACGGCTATGAGGGCGTAGGTGCCCGGCATGGCATCGAGCGAACGATGGCTATTGGCCGTGCGAAGCCGCTCGGCGAGGAGGCGCGCGAAATAAATTAGCGTTCTGGGATGGAGGTCGATGACCTCCTCGAAAGCCGATCGCGACAGGCGGAGGAGATGTGTGTCGCGAAGAGCCGTCGCCTTCGCCGAGCGGGGCGCGGACGTCAAGAGTGCCATCTCGCCGAATGTCTCGGGAGGGCGCAAGCGTGCTATCCTGTGCACGCCCCCGCTCGATGGATCACGTGCGGAGATACCGACGGCGCCTGCGACCAAGGTGTAGAGCGAGTCGCCTTCCTCGCCCTCCTCGAAGAGCGTGGTCCCTCCGGCAACCGCGACAGAAGCCATGCGCTCCTGGATCGCGCGGATCGAGGCTGGATTGAGCCCTGCCAGAAAAGGGATTTCGTTCTTGATCACACCCGTGATGACCCGCCCAGCAATGGATTGGGCTCGGCGACCTGCACCCTATAATCGAGGCACCGCCAGGCCGTCACAGTTCAAAGCGGCCTCCGTATCGGAAGCCAATTCCGGAGGATGCCGCTCGCACGGCGTATCGGCACGCCCCCGATCGTCGAATGGCGCCGTCGTGAAACGCCGGAGGTCGGATCGACCCCGGACAAGCCGTTCACGAACGCCGCGCTCGACAATGGTTGGGCGAAACGATCGTGCCGGGCCAGCTATGGATCGTGGTTAGCACGCGGTACAATTCCCAGCGCTCATCAACACGATGCCGAATGATGATGGAGATCGTTCGGAAATTTTCTTTCGCCCTGAGCGCGACATCTCGGTACCGAGCCCCCTGAGGCTGACCCCGCTATGGAGATGTCGCCCATTCCAAGGCGCGCGCACGAAGCGGCCGGCGTCCCGCGCATGAACAACCTACACTCGAGCGGAGTTGGATGGATCGAGAAGAGATCCGGGCGTGTCGAGCGCGCCCGGGATGGAAAGGCGCACGCGGCGCCGGGGTGAACCGATCTCCTGGGCGGCGGCTGACGGCTCTTGAGATCAGGACCCCACCACAGTTCGCAATAAGCGAGATCTATCGTTTCTATAGCTTCTAACCGCCGGTCGTGGCGCACTATCGCGGTGCGGAAGACCGGTGACGCCGACGGATCGAAGTCCGATTGCGTGACTTCGAAATTTCGTCAGCGCGAGAGTTATCAGGGAGCCTTGATGACAGACAAGTCGCAGGATGGCTGCTGCCCCTATTCGGAGATCGTGCCCTTCCAGAATTTCGGTGAGGTCGTGAATCCCGAACGCTATCAATCTCTTCCGTCGGATTGGATCGTTGCCTTGGCCGACGTCGTCGGTTCGACGCAAGCCATTTCCGCCGGAAATTATAAGGCGGTCAACACAGCCGGGGCGGCCGTGATCGCTGCCGTCCGGAATGCCTTGCCGTCGGTTGCGCTCCCGTTCTCGTTCGGTGGAGACGGCGCCACTGTCGCGGTGTCCCGAACGAATGCCGAGATCGTCGGCGATGTCCTCGCTCGCACCGCAGCATGGGTCGAAGACTCGCTCGGCCTGACGATGCGGATCGCGCAAGTCCCCCTCGTGGCGATCCGTGAGGCGGGAGCCGATGTCCGCGTCGCGCGCTTTGCGGCTTCGAACAACGTGGCCTACGCCATGTTCGCCGGGGGAGGGCTGACGTGGGCGGAGGTGCAGGCCAAGGCCGGCATGTTCAACATGGCTCGTGCCGCGAAGGGGATGATGCCGAACCTCGACGGTCTCTACTGCGGGTTCGCGCCGGTGAAGGCGAAGCATGACGTCATTCTTTCGGTGATCGTCGTACCCGTGGAGGACAATCTATCGTTCGCGGGGGTCGTCAGCTATCTGCTCATGCTGCTCACCGGAACCGGTGACGGCGGGCGACCGCTGCCCGAAGCGGGACCGCTTCCCTCTTGGAGAGGAGGCGGCCTCGAAGACGCGCTAGCAGGCGTAGACGCCGATCGGGGTGCGATCGCGCGAGCCGCCGATGTCATTCGTGCAGTCACCACGCGATTGGTATTGACCGCCGGGATCCCGATTGGCGAGTTCCGCCCCAGGCGCTACCTGCAGCAAGTCGTGGAAAATACGGATTTCCGCAAATTCGATGACGGTTTGCGGATGACCGTAGACTGTACCTCCGCGACCGCCGACGCACTCGAGACCTGCCTTTCGATCGCTCGTGAGTCCGGAGCATGTCGTTTTGGAATTCATCGTCAAGGAAGCGCCAATCTGACCTGCTATGTTCCTTCACGCATTCGAAGCGACCATGTTCATTTCGTCGACGGCGCGACCGGCGGTTTCGCCGCCGCCGCGGCAAAACTCAAAGAACAGAGGCCCCATTGACCTTTGTCTCGAACCTGCTGGTTCGAGGCGGCATCGTCCGTCGAGGGTGTTCGGATCGCCCGAGCGGCCTTCGAGAGGCGAAATTTCGCCCCGAACACAGGGTTTCTTCGTCGTCGCGGAGGGGACGTATCGACCGAGGCTGTGATGCGAGCCTCGTCCCGTGCGTCGTCGACACGAGCATCGGTCGCCGATCGGGAGCCGCGAGCCGACGATTGATTTCGACAAGCATTGCGGCGAACCAGATTGAAGGCCGCCGCGGTGAAGGCGAAATCCCATCCGATTTTATCGCGTCCCCTGGAGCGGATCTTACCTTGGCCGCCGAGGGTCTTGATGGCTCCGGACTACGCTCGGGTCACAGGGCCTGCCGGGGCAGAGAGCGCGGCTGCGGGAAGCCTGGGGCGACTTTCTCGATCTGCGGCTGGTCATTGGCGTCTGCGATCGGCGGAAAGGTGCCTCCGGCCGCGATTGTCGCGGCGTAGGCCGGCAGCCATCGCGCCTCGTCGAACGACACCGCCGCGACGCTGCGCCCGGCCTGCCCGTAGACAGCGAGGAACCGCCGGGATTTGCGCGAGCCCTGCACCACCGCAATCGCGTCGGCTCCCTCGGTCAGGCCAATGCCCTTGATGTTGATCCCGAACTGGCTCGACCAGAAGGCCGGCAGATGGTCGTAGGGCTGCTGGTCTTCAGAGCTAGCCAGCATGTTGCGGGCGGCATGGGCCGCCTGCTCGACGGCATTGCCCCAGTGCTCCACCGAGATCAGGCGACCACCATAGAGCCGGATCGGCCAGCGCGCCACGTCGCCCGCAGCGTAGATGTCTGGGCAGGGCATCCCATCGATGTCGCGGGCTCGGCAGGCCTCGTCGCAGGTGAGGCCTGCCGGATCCGCCATCAGGCCAGCGCCGCGGAGCCACCCAGTTGCCCGGGTCGCACCGAGGGCCGCGATGACGAGATCGGCCTCAATCGTACTGCCGTCAGCGAGCCGGGCGCGGACCACGCGTCCAGCGTCATCGCCCTCGAAGGCTCGAACCTGCGTACCGGGGCGGAACTCGGCGCCGGCGTCGTGCATACAATCGGCGATCACGCCACCGACCAACGAGCCGAGGGAGCGGGCCAGCGGCGTCGGATTGGGATCGACCACGGTCACGGGAATGCCGAGATCGCGAAGGCAGGACGCCGTCTCGCAACCGATCAGACCGCCGCCGACGATGAGCACGCGGCGCGAGCCAGCCGTGAGGTCCGCCCGCAAGGCCGCCGCGTCGTCGCGGCCGCGCAAGGTGTGGATACCGGCGAGACTGCCGCCGGTCTCGGTCGGCCAACCTCGGGCCTCAGCCCCGGTGGCGACCAGAAGTTTTTCGTAGCCCAGCACCGAACCGTCCGCGAGCTGAATCGTGCGGTTCGCGCGATCAAGGGCCACTGCCGGGCTCCCGAGCCGCCAACGGGCGCACAACGGGGTGTGCGAGGTCGAGAGTACCGGAAGGCGTGTAGCGCCCGCCTCCAACTCTCCGGCAAGCACGTGTTTCGACAAGGGCGGCCGGTCGTACGGCCGGTGGGGCTCGGCGCCGACGAGGGTGAGCGGCCCGTCATAGCCGCCGCGGCGCAATGCCTCCGCCCCGCGCAGGCCCGCGAGCGATGCCCCAACCACGACGATGCCGGCGGATTCCGAGTTCATGGCGTGTCCCCGTCGTCCGCGCCGGCCTGGAGGCTGATGGCGCGGACCGGGCAGGCCTGCACGGCCCGCTCGATCTCGCCGCGTCGCGCGGCCGGCGGTGCGGGATCGTAGAACAAGATCTCGCGCCCGCGCAGAAAGAATGCGTCGGGGGCCGCGTAGCAGCACTGGGCGTAGCCCTGGCAGCGGTTGAGATCGACGACGACGCGTAGCGCCGCCCGCTCGGACGAGGTTGCGTCAATCACTCCGATGGCCCTTCCATTGCCGCAAACCACTTCAAGCCGACTGCGACTAGACTGTAACAGGCCTGCCGCCTCGCACCGTTCCGGAACACGCGAGCTCGTCGATAGCCGATAGGAACCCGGTCACCGCGTCCCGCGCCGCGAAGGACTGCGCCATGGCGTTCGCGCGCTCGCGAAAGTGAGGTTCGGCAAGCACTTTCGTGATCGCCTCGCGCAGGTCCTCGACTCGTGGCGCATTTGTCGCGAGATTGATACCGACACCTGACCAGCCGATCCTCGCGTTCACTTCGGCCTTATCTTCGGTCGTGCCGGCCGAGACGATCGGTACGGCCGCAGCCAGGGCCTGCGAGACACTGCCATAGCCGCCGTTGGTGACGAGCAGGCTTACCTTCGGCAGAAGTCGGTCGAAAGGCAGAAATTGCGCCACGCGCGCATTGGCCGGCAGCGACCCGCGCAGGGCTTCCACCGGGCGACCGCCGGTCGTCGCGACGACGAGGAGATCATCCCTGTCGGCGAGGGCGGCGAGGGCGGGCTCGACCAACTCGCCGAAATCGGTGTTGGCCAGCGTGCCCTGCGTGACGAGGACGATCGGCTTGCCACCCTCGAGCTCATGCCACCAGTCCGGCAGGGCCACCTCCGCGTGCGGAGGTGGCAGGAGACCGATGAAGCGCAGACCCGGGGGCAGCGAACCATAATCGTACTCGAAGCCCGGAACAGTGGGCTGGAGGAACAGGTCCGGCAGCACGACGATGGAATGCGGAAGCGAGGCCGGCAGGGGCGGCAAACCCATTCGCGCGAGGTGGCTGTCCGCATAGGCGCGCACGGGGTTGACGAACTCGGCATCCATGGCCGACTTCATCGCAGCATAGCGGGTTCGCTCGGCGGCGTCCTTGGCCGGCGGAAGGCCGAGACCTACCGGCGCGTGATCGGGCCGGTCGAGGAACAGGAAACTGACGTTCGCGGTGACAATCGGCGGCCGCGCACCGTCGGCGAGGAGTAGAGGTAGGACGCCGAGGAACATGCTCCCTGCCACGATCACGTCCGGTGCCTCGACCTCGATTAGCGACCGCAGAATCTCGGCTTGCGCCGGCATCGGGTCGATGAAGCGCCGTTCGAATTCGTGCCGGTAGCGCGTGGGACCGGCGGGAAGATCGGTCTCGCGGTACTCCGCGGAGTGGCAGTCCTCGTACGGCACAAATCGCAAGTCGGCCTTCTCGACGCGCGCTCGGAACTCCTCGGCTGTCGTTACCAGTACCGCATCGCCGCGCGCGGTGAGCAGGCGGCCAAAGGCTAGCAGCGGATTGACGTGCCCTGTTAGAGGCGTGGCCGCGATCAGGACCTTCATATCAATCTCCAGAGCGCTGGTTGCGACACGCCGTCTCCCGCTCATCCTCAGTCATGTCATCGCTTAGTTTTAAAGCAGTGCCAGCCCACAAGCACCGTTTTTGTAGACCTAAAAATCGGCGGCGCAACATCGTAAGATCTCTACGAATTTTGCGCTGCTGTTCAATCAATCACCGCACAGTCTGGAACTATAGCTCGCAACGTGCGACGCTAGACGTGGAGGCTTTCCGAAAGGCAGCCCTTCACGACCTGCAAGAGAGAGCCAGGGGCTGAGCGCAGCGCAATACTGCAACGTCGCGCATGTGTCGGGAATCAAATTCATAACCAGCGTGCATTGTGCGGGCAGTCCCGGCGCGCGTCGGGCAGCGACAGCCAACGGCGACGTCCGGCGTTTGACCGCACGATGCTGTTCGGCTGTCGCCAAGTATTTTTGTCGGATCGATTCGTCGACCGATACATCGGCTGCCGCTGAAAATCTCAGCATTGCCGTGCCTCGAAACGGGATGTCCAATCGCCGTCAAAGGTAAAACTCTCGCGACCGCCGAAATTTTATGTCGAAAGCAGAGCCGACGAGACAAGTAAGTCGAGGCGTCCGACCGCGCGGAAAGCCCGGGGATGCGCTCTCTCCGAGGCTTTTAGGGCTGCATAGATGACCTACTTCCTGAACTCTTTTGGGACCGTGAAGAGGTGGATCATGGGTCTGCGGTACAAGCGCTGTGGGAGCGAAGAGCAGGTCAAGAATGGGCTGATGCGCTCCAAGCAGCGGTATCGGTGCAAGGCCTGTGGGCTGAACTTCACCGATACGCCCGCTCGCGGCAAGCCGCTCGCCATGAAGGCCACTGCCGTTCTGTTGTACATCAGTGGCTTGTCGATGAACCGCACCGCCAAGTTGCTGGGTGTCTCGACACCCACGATCCAGGCCTGGCTGGAGCAGTTTGCCGCCGCCTACGCGCAGAAGCCCGAGCCAGAAGGCCGGGCGGTGGTGATCGAGCTTGATGAGATGTGGCACTTCTTCAAAAAAAATCCGCCCCGCTCTGGATCTGGAAGGCTTGGGATCGTGCTTCAGGGCAGTTGGTGGACTGGGAATGCGGCGGTCGTGACAAGGCTACTTGCGAGCGCCTGATCCAGCGACTGCAGCGCTGGCGCACCCGGCTCTACTGCACGGACGATTACGCCGTCTATGACGTGCTCCTGCTAGTCGGGCAGCGCTATGCCGGCAAGGACGAAACTCACGGCATCGAGCGGGACAACGCGCGTCAGCGGCACTGGCTCGCCCGCTTCCGACGTCGCTCCATCGTGGTCTCGAAAACCAAGCGCATGGTGGATGTCAGTCTCGCGCTGTTCGCCCGCTTCGCCGGGAACAGCAGGATCAGCGACCTCCTATCTATGCTGGCCTAACACCCTCCGTTTCGCGTCCGCTCGGAGCACGGAAGCATCCTCATTGTGGTCTTGGGTATGGCAGCACATTCTTCTGCGCATTTGTGGAGCGCACCTACAGACGTATCGGCCGCGCCAAGATTCCCGCAGCCGGGCGCGGCAGTCTTCCGCGGTCGTGTCGTCCGATACTCGCGTCATCAGCAGCATGTAACTCACAGCCCTGTCCCGCGAAGTCTCCGGCGACGAGGGCGAAGCGACCGGCGATGCGGACCGGCGAGCCTTTCGCGCGATCCGAACCGCACCTCGCGTCATATTCGACCGTATATATCGAACGACCGGGACGACGTCCGACGAAGCCAGGGGAATGACGATGGTGACAAGACGCTTGGTGGTCGCGGGTGGCCTCTGCGGCGGAGCTGCGGCGCTGGCGGCTGCCTTCGGATCCAGCGAGTCTGGTTCGGCCGGGAGCTTCGAGGTGGCCCACGACGACCCAGAGTGGCGCCAGCGTTTGAGCAAAGACCAATACCGCGTCTTGCGTCGCAGCGGCACGGAGCTTCCCTACACCAGCTCGCTGCTCGACGAGCATCGGCGGGGCGTGTTCACGTGCGCGGGCTGCGATCTGGCCGCGTTCTCCTCAGACACCAAGTTCGACAGCGGTACCGGATGGCCGAGCTTCTGGGCAGCCTTGGACGGGGCGGTGGTCGAGGATAGCGACCGCTCCTTCGGCGTGCTGCGTACCGCCGTCGCGTGCCGTCGCTGCGGCGGCCATCTCGGCCACGTCTTCGCTGACGGCCCGAAGCCGACAGGGCTGCGGTACTGCATGAACGGCGTGGCGCTTGGCTTCACGCCCATGGCCGCTTGAGGTCGCGCCAAGCTCCTGTTCCTCCTGGCCTATTTCGGCGGCGTTGTCACGATCGTCAGCCCCTGCATCCTCCCAGTTCTCCCGTTCGTGTTCGCGCGGGCGGACCGTCCGTTCGTTCGGAGCGGCCTGCTGCTACTCATCGGGATAACGCTCACCTTCGCGGTCGTGGCGAGTTTGGCCTCGGTTGCGGGCGGCTGGGCGGTGGCGGCCAACGACTATGGTCGCGTCGCCGCGCTTGCTTCGGTCGTCGGTCGGCCTCAATGGCCCGATTTGACCTCACCGGTCGGCAACATCCTTGGTCCAGAACTAACACAACCCCACCCCACACTCGCCGAGCGCTGGCGAGGATCGGCTGCGCCAGCTTGCCGACCGGTCCCTCGGTTCTGGATGCTTGATCGTCGTTCCGAGGAGCTCCGACGGTTGCACTCGGTTTTGCCGCGCAAGTTATTGAATGCATTCCGTTCGGGTGCGTGACCACACGTGCAGGTTCGAGGCATCAGAAGGGCCCGCACTCAGGACTGAAGTTGCCGAGGGTGAACGCTGATGCAGCGCAAGTGTCTCTCGGCCACCATCGTTTCTTCCCTTGCGGCGGCAGGCTTCGGTGCCCTTCCAGCCCAAGCCCAGAACGTCGCCGAGATGGCGGCCCGGATTGACGCGATGCAGCGCCAGATGCAGGCCATGCAGCAGGAACTCTCTGCCCTGCGCCAGCAGGCGGGCACGCAACGGGCGGCGCTCGCCGGCGAGGCGAGGGAGCGCCGGGTGCTGTCGCGCGAGCAGGCCCGCCTCGCCGCCAAGACCGAGCACCAGCAGCGCGTCGCGCAGGTCGGCGGTCCTGGTGGGGCCCGGCCGGGGCTAAGCGCGCGCACGCCGGTGATCCTCGCCAACGACCTCGTCTGCAACGCCGGCAGCTACGCGCTCGGGCCGGCGGTGTGCTTCACTCCCGGGGGCTTCGTCGAGCTGGCGGGCATCTTCCGCAATCCCAACGTCGTCTCGGATGTCGGCACGGACTTCAACGGCATCCCGTTCCGCAACGATCCCCGCTCGCGCGAGAACGAGTTCCGCTTCTCTGCCCGGCAGAGCCGCCTGAGCGGGCTGTTCACCGCGAAGGTCGAGCCGACCCTCCAGATCTCGGGCTATTACGAGATCGATTTCCTCGGGGCGGCCACCAACGCCAACTCGCGCGAGAGCAACAGCTACAACCCGCGCATCCGGCAGATCTTCGCCACGGTCGATTCCCTCGATACCGGCTGGCACGTGCTCGCCGGCCAGGCCTGGAGCCTGATCACCACCGACCTGTCCGGCATCACGCCGCTCAAGGAGCAGATCCCACTCACCATCGACGTGCAGTACGTCCCGGGCTTCAACTGGACTCGCAACCCGCAGCTGCGCGTGGTCAAGGATCTGGCGCCCGGCCTGTGGGCCGGCCTGTCGGCTGAGTCACCCCAGAGCGTGCTGCCGCCGAGCCCGTTCGCCGCCCCGAGCAACATCAACGTCAGCAACGCCGGCGACCCGATCGGGCAGCTGAACACCACGACCACCTACTCGAACAACAGCGTTCCCGACATCGTCGGCAAGCTCGCGATCGAGCCGGGCTTCGGGCATTTCGAACTCAAGGGGCTGGTGCGGTTCTTCGACGACCGGCTGAGCGCCACCAACCTGAACGCCGCGACCCGCCTCCCCGGCCGCTCCGACACCGCCCTGGGTTACGGCATCGGCGGCGCCGCGACCTTGCCGGTGATCGACAAGCGCCTCGACCTCCAGGTCAGCGGCCTCGTCGGCCAGGGCATCGGCCGCTACGGCTCGGCGCAGTTGCCGGACTTCGCCCTGAAGGCCGACGGGTCGGTCGCGCCGATCCCGGCCTTCCAGCTGCTCGCCGGCGCGGTGGCCCATGTCCAGCCCGGCACCGACGTGTTCGTCTATGCCGGCTGGGAGCATGCCTCCCGGGCCGGCGCCCTCAACGCCACGGGCTACGGCTCGCCGACCCTGGTGGTCACCAGCTGCGACGTCGAGGGCGCGGCGAGCGGGACCTGCCAGGCGGAGACCCGCGACATCCGCCAGATCACCGGAGGCTTCTGGCACGACCTCTACAAGGGCGGCTACGGGCGCCTCGTGGCGGGCGCGCAGGTCTCCTACACCGAGCGCGACGCGTTCCGGGGCGTCGCCGGGGTCGCTCCCTCCAACCACCTCGTCACCGGCCTGACCTCGCTGCGCTACTACCCGTTCTGACGGCCGGACAACGCGACGTCGCAGTTTTTAAAGATTTTGGGAGAGCTTAAATGAATGCTCGCGAGATGAGCCGAACAGTCCTTACGGCATTGTCGATAAGTTCGGCCCTATCGATGGCCGCTCCGTTGCCGGTCCATGCCGAGGTCGTCGCGACAAAGCGAGTAGTCGGATACCTCTACACGACCACCAATGGCGAGGGAGTCAACGAGGTTGTCCGTTTGGCCCGCTACGAGGACGGCACGGTCGGCGACGAGAAGACCTATCCCACTTACGTCCGGGGAGGCGCCAATCCTACCGCGCCCGCGCAAGGTGATTATGATGCACAAGGGCAGACTCAGATCGTTGGAAATTTCCTGCTGACCGCCAATGTTGGCGCTCACTCGATTTCCGTTTTCAAGATTGACCGGTCAAGTGGGGATCTGACGCTGGTTGGCAGCGTCAATTCCTATGGTCAGAAGCCGGTTTCGATCAGCGCGACACCTGTCGTGGGACAGCCGGATCAGTTTTGGGTTGCTGTCGGCAATCAGTGGGGGCAGCCGACTGTCATCTACTCCGGCGAGAAGCTCCAACGGTTACCCAGTGACAAATTTCTTCATGAGGATCTCACCAAACCGCATCCATCCGACTTGGATCGCACGATCGAACTCTACCGGCTCGACAATCTCGCCGGCACGCTGACCCATGTTCGTACACTCGACCATTACCCTCGGGAGAATGGAGGAGCCGCGCAGATATCTTTCAGTCCCGATGGCAAGAAACTCGCCGTTAGCACTTGGGGTATTCCACATTTCTTGACAGATGATCCAAAGCTTGAGGAAATTCATCCGAGCAGAGTTTATGTCTACGATTTCGCCGGAGGAGAAATCGGCCGGCGCCGTTATTTCGAAGAAAAGGGAATTGCCGGATCCGTGGGCTTCGAATGGGGGCCCCGCGCCGAGACGTTGTATGTCACGAATTTCGCGATCACGAACGCCAAGGGCGACAACGGACTGACGGTGCTCAAGGATGAGCCGGGACAAGTGGCAAAGATCGCCAACTACCCCACCGGACAGACCGATCCAAAGGACATCGACGAAGCCTGCTGGAGCGCCCTGAGTCCGAAGAGGGACATGCTGTACGTCGTCAGCTACGTGACCAACGTGATCACGCCGTTCAAACTCGACCCGTCAAGCGGTAAGGTTTTGGAGCGGATGCCTCTGATCACGCGCGGCACCGGATATGCGCCGTCGGGCGACTCCAAGGACGTGACGATATCGTCCGACGGCAGGCACATGTATTGGCTTGGAGCGTTCGAATCGTATTCGATCAACTTGTACGATGTCGCGGCCGATGGTTCGGCAACTTACAAAGGACAATACACCTTACAGGCGACCAAGTCGGCCGTCGGTCGGCCCGGAGTCTACGATCTGGGGGGAATCGCTCAGTACGATCTGAATTAGCGAATGCCTGGATTGGCTATTGCTCGACCGGGCGGTTCGACAGAACCCGCCCAGATCGGAGACGTCTCTCCAGCGCCGAGCTAGAGATGGCTTGCTCACTCACTTCCGTCGCGCGGGGTGCCGGACTGATCCCGCACGTGGGCCTTGAGGAACCACAGGTGCGCGTCGACCGCCCGGGAGATCTCGGTGAACAGGTCGGCCGTGTGGCGTCGTCCGCTTGGTCGGGCTCGTCAATCTTCTCGCGCACCGCGTTGGCGTAGCCGGCGTAGCTGTCGATCAGCGCGACAATGTGGTCGGCGACGGCATGGATGCTGGTGGGGTAGGAGGGTTTAGCTTCGTGCGCTCGGCCATCGCCTGGGTCGAGCCGAAGGCCGTGGCGCCGAGTTGCAATGCGCGCTCGGCGACCTTGTCGTTGAACTCGTTGAACTCGATGCGGAACCCGTCGAGCATCTCGTGGACGCCGATGAATTGCGAGCCTTTGGGGTTCCAGTGCGCCTGCTTGATCGCCAGAACGAGGTCGATCCCGCCCGCCAGCCGAACCTTCCGGGCGTTGATCGAGACGCTTCGAGCATTCGCGTTCGTGTCGTCACGAGCTCGATGATAACCCAGCGCACCCGACCAAATCGCTCGCGAATTTAGCTTCTTGAGATTTTTATTCATGTTTCGGATTGAACCGATTTATCTTGATTTTCTTGCCGGTGTCGCGAGGAAAGCAAGAAGTTTAAAAGATCATGCAGCTCCTCTTCTAGTGGTGGAAATCTGACGGTTAGTACCGTCCGCTCACGACCCTTGCCGGTCGTCCGGACAGCCTTGGGTCCTTCCCGATAGCGGCGATTTTTGATGAAGACGTAGGATCTTCATCGTCTAACATGAGCACCCTCGAACCCTTGACCGGTAACGACACGGAACTGCACGTGGAAGCACCAATGCCCCTGAACGGTCTCGAACTCTCCAAGCAGCTCATCCGGTTCCGATCGATCAATCCTCCGGGCGAGGAGAAGGAATGCTCCGAATTTATTGCTCGCCTGCTGACCGAACACGGGTTCGACGTCGCCAGCTACGAATTTTCCAAGGATCGACCCACGCTGGTCGCGCGCATCCCTGGAAGGGCCGGTGGCAAGCCGCTCTGCTTCACTGGGCACATCGACGTCGTGCCACTTGGGTCGAACGAGTGGCAATTCCCCCCCTTCGAAGGGGTCGTGCAGGATGGCCGGCTGTACGGCCGCGGTGCCAGCGACATGAAGGCCGGCGTAGCCGCGTTCATCGCGGCTGCGTGCAACCTGATCGAGGACGGGCTCAGCTTCCACCGTGGTGTCACGCTCGTGATCACCGCCGGAGAGGAGACGGGATGTGAAGGCGCATTCCATGTCGGCCGCGAGAAAGCCCTCGGGCCGGCCGAACTCCTGATCGTGGCCGAGCCGACGTCTAATGCCCCCATATTCGCCCACAAGGGCTCTCTCCGCGTCGTCGTAACCGCGCGCGGGAGGACGGCGCATTCTTCAATGCCGCACGAGGGCGAAAACGCCATCCGCAAGGTGGCGGAGTGGATCCGGAGGCTCGAAAGCCACGACTTCGGCGCCCGTCACCCACTGCTCGGCAGCGCCACAGCCTGCGTCACCACCATCCGCGGCGGAGAAAACATCAATTCCGTACCGGACTTAGCCAAGTTCGCCGTGGATATCCGAACCCTGCCTGAGCAGAACCACGAGTCTCTAATCACCGAGCTCGGCAGCCTATTCGGACCGGAGGCTGGGATCCAGGTCGTCACGAGCTTCCCGGGGTTCGCCACCGAGCCGGACGATCCGTCCGCCGCCCCGCTCCTGTCGCTGCTGCGAGAGCGGACCGGGGCGCCGGCGAAACCGGCCGGGGCACCCTACTACACCGATGCGTCGGCCCTAGTGCCGGCCTTCGACGGAGTCGCCACGGTGATCATCGGCCCCGGCGAGGCGGCGCAGTGTCATAAGACGGACGAGTACTGCTTCGTCAACCGGATCGAGGAGGCGCAGGCTATCTACACGGACTTGATGCTCCGCATCTGCTGCGACCGCGCGGGATGAGGCGCATTGGCCGACGCCGCTGCCGCTCTCCGGTGGGCCTGGAGACAGCGCCTGCGCGGTTGCCTTCCACCGCGCCCAAGGGCAAGCCCAGGTCCGCTTCGGAAATACCGCTGTAAGCCGCCGAATAACCAGGCTGGGCGCAACTCCATCGATCTGCCTGGCCTAGGTGAACGTCTGGTATTGTGGCTCCGAAATCCGAAAGCGGCCCGGCTGAAATCCACCTTTCTCGGACGTTCAGGGATGGGTACCAAACGTCAGATTTTGACCACTAGGCATTGTTCGAAACGAAAATATCGAAGCGCGACACTGGCGATGAATGCGAGCTGCTAACGTGAGAATTTCAAGCGCGCCTGAGGTACTGAGGCTCGGTACCGGATCGTCTTGCGATCAATTCAGGTATCGTAGGACGAGGAGCATGTGCGCGTCCGTCCTGCTCTTCCGAAACTCCGCGGCTATCGCCGAACGCGAACGCCAGCTGGAGTGAAGCATTTCTCGTGTCGGGCGGCCATGCTCCGCAGATTATCCGGTTGGCGTAAAACGCGCGATTAGGTCGTAGAGAGGCCCGGGGTGGATCATCCGAACCGAGGTGATCGGCTCGCCATTGCGCCAAGTCCGACGTTCCAGGATGAGACAGGCTTCCTCGATCCGGATCTGGAGGTCCGTCCGCGATCGCTCGTCGGCGTTGCTCGCGCAGATGCGATGCTCCGCTTCGGTCCAGGGCACATGGCCAACGAGCCAAGCGTTCGGTGGAGTGATCGAGAAATCCTGGTGTAGGGCATCCGGAACCGCCCGCAGGCTGATCAGTCGGTCCTCGACGGCGAAGGGGCGTTCCTGTGCGAGGTGCAAGCAGCGCAGGGCGAGGACGGGTGCCCGAGAGGGAACGCCGAGGCGCCGCGTGTCCGAGCCTGCGGCGGCGCGCTGACTCTGGTCGAGCAGCCGATATCCGTAACGCTCGCCCCGGCCCTCGACCTCCGCCTTCAGGTCGGGGATCTGCAGCACTGCCGACTGGATGCGAGGGCGCGACACGAAGGTGCCGGCCCTGCGCCGCCGCTCTACCAGGCCGGCGCTGGCGAGCGCGGAAATGACCTTGTTCACGGTCATGCGCGAGCAGGAATAGAGCGCCATGAGCTCGTGCTCGAACGGAACCCGGTGCCCCGGGGGCCAGTCGCCCGAGAGGATCCGGCTCTCGATGTCGCCGCGGATGCGCTGGTAGAGTGCGATCGGGCTTCCGTCCGTCCCCGGCTTTAGTGGCGCGGTCATCGGAAATCCTTGAAACCTTGGCCTTCAGGCCGGGGAGGCTGCGCATCTGCGCAGAGTGAATGGTTGGCGAGATGCCCGGTTCATGGCAAGAACAGATCGTGACCATCGCACGCGGATACAGGTTCAAGTTGGCCTCCTGCCAGAGCAGGACGCCCTGTTCCGGCAGTTCGCGGGCATGTGCCGGCTCGTGTACAATCTCGGCCTGGAGCAGAAGGCGACGTGGGGTCGGAAGCACCGCCTCTGCTACGTCGCTCAGGCCGCCGATCTCACGAAGCTGCGCGCCGAGTTCGACTGGGTGCGCGCCGTCTACGTGTCTTGCCAGCAGCAGGCGTTGCGCGACCTCGACCGGGCCTTCCGGAACTTCTCCGCGGGCCGCGCGAGCTTCCCACGCCCCCGCAGGCGCGGCGTGGACGATAGCTTCCGGTTTCCTGGCCGCGAGGTCGCGGTGAAGCGGCTCAACGGCAACTGGAGCGCCGTGCGCCTGCCGAAGATCGGTTGGGTGAAGTTCCGCGACAGCCGCCCTATCCGAGGCGTCGTGAAGAACGTCACGGTCTCGCTCGACGCGGTCGGCTGGCACGTCGCCTTCACCTGCGAGATCGTGCACGAAGCGCTCGCGCCGGGCTCGGAGGTCGTCGGCATCGACCGCGGTGTGGCCACGACCCTGGCCTTGTCCACGGGCGAGATGCTGACAATGCCCGCGAGCCTGGAGTGGATTGAGGCCCGCAAGCGCAAGGCACAGTGCGTCGTCGCCCGACGCAAGCGCGGCTCGAACCGTAGGCGCAGGGCGCTGGCGCGCGTGGCCCGGCTGCAGGCGCGGCAGGCGCGCATCCGGCGCGACTTCCACAACCGCGCGGCCCTCGACATCGCGCGCAGGTACGGCGTGGCGGTGTTCGAAGACCTGAATACGCGCGGCATGACCACCAGCGCCGAGGGCACCATCGCAGAGCCCGGACGCAACGTCCGGCAGAAGGCTGGGCTGAATCGGACGATTTTGGCCGCGGGTTGGCATCTCTTCGCGACGATCCTGACGTACAAGATGGAGCAACGCGGCGGTCAGGTGGTCACCGTGCCCGCGCGGTTCACGTCGCAGACCTGTGCGGCGTGCGGTGCGGTCGACGCGAGGAGCCGCGAGAGCCAAGCGCGCTTCGTCTGCGTTGGATGCGGCCATACCGATCACGCCGACATCAACGCGGCGATTAATATTCGTCGGAGGTGGAACACATCTTTGCTGGACGTGAAGGGTGTGCATCGGCAGCCCGTCGAAGCGTCAACTGGACGAGATCTCCCGATCTCCGAAAATCCCCATCCTTCAGGACGGGGAAGATGTTAAGCGGCGAGCAGTCCTTCCAGGGTGCGGCGGAAGCGTGCGGCGATCGCGGCGGAGCCGAGATGCCGACCGTTCTCGACGCGCTTGCGCCCCCCAACCCATACGCAGTCGATCGAGCCCTGTCTCGCACCGAAGATCCAGCTGTCGAGGATCGCGTCGCCCGCACGGCCGGCGAGCGCCACATGCCGAGCATTGAGGCTGATCAGGTCGGCTGCCGCGCCGACCCGCATGCCGCCTATCCCTACGCCGAGGGCCTGTCGATCGCCGCGCAGGGCCGCGTCGAACAGCGCGCGGCCGGTCGAGGCGTCCGACGCCATGACGTTGCGCGCGCGGCCGGCCAAGCGTTGGCTGTATTCGAACTGCCGCAACTCGCCCGCCGCGTCGATTAGGACGTTCGAGTCGGATCCGATGCCGTAGACGCCGCCCGAAGCCGCGAAGTTCGGGCCGTCGAACGTCCCATCACCCAGGTTGGCCTCGGTGATCGGACAGAGCCCGATCACCGCGCCGCGCTCCGCGACGCCGGCGAGTTCGGCGGGAACCGTGTGCGTCGCGTGGATCAGGCACCACGCGGCATCGACCGGCGCGTTGTCCAAGAGCCATTCCACGGGACGGCGGCCGCTCCAGGCGCGGCAGGCTTCGACCTCCGCGATCTGTTCGGCGACGTGGATGTGTACGGGGCCGCCCTGCGCGAGCGGAAGGATCGTCGCCAGTTCGGCTGGCGTGACCGCCCGCAGTGAATGGGGGGCGATGCCGACGATCCCGCCGTCGCAGTTGGCCACGATCCGCCGGCAGACCTCGATTAAGCGGCCGAACCCGTCGAGGTCGGTGACGAACCGGCGCTGACCGGCCTCGGGCGGGCGGCCGCCGAAGCCGGCATGGGCATAGAACACCGGTAGCAGGGTCAGGCCGATACCCGTCGCCTGTGCGGCGGCGACGATCCGCCCGGCGAGCTCGGCGATGTCGGCGTGGGGGGTCCCCGCCGCGTCGTGGTGCAAGTAATGGAACTCGCCGACGCGGGTGAAGCCAGATTCCAGCATCTCGACGTAGGCCTGCGCGGTTACCGCCTCGACATCGTCTGCATCCATCCGTCCGACGAAGCGGTACATCACCTCCCGCCAAGTCCAGAAGCTGTCGGAGTTCGGTCCCCGCACTTCCGCGAGACCGGCCATACCGCGTTGGAAGGCGTGACTGTGGAGGTTGCCCAGGCCGGGCAGCCCGATGCGATGATGCTCGTCGTCGGCCTCCCGCCCGGTACCGACCGCCAAGTCGGCGATGTGGCCGTCGCAGATCGTGATCCGCACATCGCTGGCCCAGCCCGTCGGCAGCAGCGCCACGTCGAAGAACAGGGTTGTCATTGGGAGCTTCCTGCGGACCGGCCCGGCGCGAGCCACTTTACAGCGTCCAGCGCTCCCAATATGTATAGACAAATCAAGCGTGCGCCAAGCCGTCGCGTCGGCTCGGATCACGACGTTCGATGGGAAATCCGACCCATGATACAGGTCGATCGCGTCTGGCACGGGTGCCGCGTCGCCACGCTCGCGCAGGGTCGCGAGGGCCTCGGAACCGTCGAGCGCGGGTTGATCGCCGAGGCGGGCGGCCGCATCGTCTATGCGGGACCCGCCGCCGAGGCGCCGCCGCTGGAAGCCGCCGAGCGCATCGCCTGCGACGGGCGCTGGATCACCCCGGGCCTGATCGACTGCCACACCCACCTCGTCTACGGCGGTGACCGTGCCCACGAGTTCGAGCAGCGTCTGGCCGGGGCGACCTACGAGGAGATCGCGCGAGGTGGGGGCGGCATCGTCTCGACCGTGACCGCCACACGTACCGCGAGCGAGGACGCCCTCGTGGCGGCAGCTCTGCCGCGGCTCGACGCGCTCCTCGACGAGGGCGTCACCACGATCGAGATCAAGTCCGGTTACGGCTTGGAACTGGCGGCCGAGCGGCGCCAGCTCCGGGCCGCACGGCGCCTCGAAGAGCGGCGCGCGGTCACGATCCGCACGACCTTCCTCGGTGCCCACGCGGTCCCGCCGGAATGGCGCGGCGACGCCGACGGCTACATCGACGCCGTCTGCGAGACCATGCTGCCTGCCATCGCGGAGGAAGGGCTCGCCGACGCGGTCGACGCCTTCTGCGAGGGGATCGCCTTCTCACCCGAGCAGACTGCGAAGGTTTTCGAGGCGGCGGCCAACCTCGGCCTGCCGTTGCGGCTGCACGCCGATCAGCTCTCGAACCGCCACGGGGCCGCGCTCGCCGCGCGGTTTCGAGCCCTCTCGGCCGATCACATCGAGTACGCCGACGAGGCCGGCGTCGCCGCCATGGCCGACGCTGGGACCGTGGCCGTGCTCCTCCCAGGCGCGTTCTACTTCATCCGCGAGCATCAGGCTCCGCCGGTCACGGCCCTCCGCGCGCACGGCGTACCCATCGCACTCGCGACCGACAGCAACCCAGGCACCTCGCCGCTGACTTCGCTGCTGCTGACCCTGAACATGGGCGCCACGCTGTTCCGGCTCACCGTGGACGAGTGCATCGCCGCCGTGACGCGGGAGGCCGCCCGGGCGGTCGGATTGTCGTCCGAAGTCGGCAGCCTTGAGGCCGGCAAGCGCTGCGACCTCGCGATCTGGGATATCGAGCGGCCCGCCGATCTCGTCTACCGCATGGGCTTCAACCCCCTCCACGCCCGGGTCCACGCAGGCTTGCCGACGCCTGGCATCGGCAGGGGTCGACCATGATGAGCGGGTGCGATCCGGCCTGGCTCTCGGTCGCGTACGGTGAGGCTCCGCTGATCGTGAGCCTCCCGCATACCGGGACCAAAATCCCTGAGGATTGCCTCGAGGGGCTCGTCTCACCTTGGCTCGCGCGCAAGGACGCGGATTGGTGGATCGATCGCCTCTACGACTTCGCGGTCGGCCTGGGCGCAACGGTCATCCACACGGCGATCTCGCGGACGGTCATCGACGTGAACCGCGATCCGTCGGGGCGGTCGCTCTACCCGGGACAAGCGACGACCGGCCTGTGTCCGACCGAGACCTTCGACGGCGAACCACTCTACCGGCCCGGTGCCGCCCCCTCCGCCGCCGGCATAGCCGAGCGTCGCCGGACCTACTTCGATCCCTACCACGCCGCCCTTTCCCGCGAGATCGCGCGCCTGCGCCGCGATCACCCGGCGGTGGTGCTCTACGATTGCCACGCGATCCGGTCGGTCATCCCTCGCCTCTTCACAGGCGTGCTGCCGGTGTTCAACATCGGCACCGATGACGGCCGGAGCTGCGATCCCGACCTTGCCGCGCCGATCGGCGCCCTGTGCGACGCCAGCGGCCTGAGCCGGGTGACGGACGGCCGGTTCAAGGGCGGATACATCACGCGGTCCTATGGATGGCCCGGCGACGGCGTGCACGCGGTCCAGATGGAGCTCGCCTGCCGAGGCTACATGCGCGAACTGCCAGGACCGGTCGGTCCGGCGACTTGGCCCAGCCCCTACGATCCCATCGATGCGTCCGCGGCCATAGCCACCCTCGTCCGGGTGCTGGAGGCCTGCCTCGCCTTCGCCCGCAACCGGGCCTGACGCCGGACCGCCCAGCCCCCTCGACCGGACCCCACGATGACTCGCATCGACAACGCCCGCGTGATCCGCAGCCCGCAGGGTCAGGACCTGTCCGCCAAGTCTTGGCTGACGGAGGCACCCCTGCGGATGCTGATGAACAACCTCGATCCGGACGTGGCAGAGCGCCCGGGCGAGCTGGTCGTCTACGGCGGGATCGGCCGGGCGGCGCGCGACTGGGAGAGCTTCGACCGCATCGTTTCCACGCTCCGGCGGTTGGACGGCGACGAGACGCTGCTGGTGCAGTCGGGCAAGCCGGTGGGCGTGTTCCGCACCCACGCCGACGCGCCGCGGGTTCTGATCGCCAACTCCAATCTCGTGCCGCACTGGGCGACCTGGGAGCATTTCAACGCCCTCGATCGCAAGGGGCTGGCGATGTACGGGCAGATGACCGCCGGCTCCTGGATCTACATCGGCAGCCAGGGCATCGTTCAGGGCACCTACGAGACCTTCGCCGAACTCGGGCGGCAGCACTACGGCGGCACCCTCGAGGGGCGCTGGATCCTCACCGCCGGCCTCGGCGGCATGGGGGGCGCACAGCCGCTCGCCGCGACGATGGCCGGCGCCTCGTGCCTCGCGGTCGAATGTCGGCCCTCAAGCATAGAAATGCGCCTGCGCACCCGTTACCTCGACCAGCAGGCGGCCGATCTCGACGAAGCGTTGGCGATGATCGAGCGGGCACGCCGCGAGGGGAAGCCCGTCTCGGTCGGCCTCCTCGGAAACGCTGCCGATATCTTCCCCGAACTCGTCCGCCGGGGCGTCCGTCCCGATGCCGTCACCGACCAGACCTCGGCGCACGATCCCGTCAACGGCTACCTGCCGCAGGGCTGGACCAACGCCGAGTGGGAGAGTCGCCGAGAGAACGATCCCAAGGCGGTGGAACGCGCCGCCCGAGCCTCAATGGCCAACCACGTGCGCGCCATGCTCGACTTCCACCGCATGGGAATTCCAGTAGTCGATTACGGCAACAACATCCGGCAGGTCGCACTTGAGGAGGGCGTCGCGGACGCCTTCGATTTTCCGGGCTTCGTCCCGGCCTACATCCGCCCGCTGTTCTGCCGCGGCATCGGCCCGTTCCGCTGGGCGGCGCTCTCGGGCGACCCGGAGGACATCTACCGCACCGATGCGAAGGTGAAGGAGTTGCTGCCGGACGACGCCAATCTCCACCACTGGCTGGACATGGCCCGCGAGCGGATCAGCTTCCAGGGGCTCCCGGCGCGGATCTGTTGGGTCGGGCTCGGCGACCGCCATCGCCTCGGACTCGCCTTCAACGCGATGGTGGCGAGCGGCGAGTTGAAGGCACCAGTGGTGATCGGGCGCGATCACCTCGACTCCGGTTCGGTCGCCTCGCCCAACCGTGAGACGGAGGCGATGCGCGATGGTTCCGACGCCGTCTCGGACTGGCCGCTTCTCAACGCGTTGCTCAACTGCGCGAGCGGCGCGACCTGGGTCTCGCTCCACCACGGCGGCGGGGTCGGCATGGGCTTCTCGCAACACTCCGGCATGGTCGTGGTCTGCGACGGGACCCCGGAGGCCGCCGCGCGGGTCGGCCGGGTGCTGTGGAACGACCCGGCCACCGGGGTGATGCGCCACGCCGATGCCGGTTACGAGAGCGCCGTGGACTGTGCCCGTATGCACGGGCTCGATCTTCCAAGCCTCGCGTGAGGCGTCCTGACCTGCAGATCCTACGTGCCGCCGGCCTTCGAACGGTATCCTGGAAGAACGGCGGTGGGATCACGACCGAGATCGCCGCTCGCCCCCGTGGCGCCGCACTGGACGCCTTCGACTGGCGCGTGAGTACGGCGCGGATCGCGCGCGAGGGGCCGTTCTCGGCCTTCCCCGGCATCGATCGGACGCTCGCCATCGTCTCAGGGAACGGTCTCGTGCTGGAGGTCGAGGGCCGCGATCCCATGACATTGTCGGCGGGCTCGGAGCCGATCGCCTTTCCGGGAGACGTCCCGACCTACGCCCGCCTCGCTGCCGGCCCGATCGCCGACCTCAACGTGATGACCCGGCGCGGTCGCTTCCGCCACGGCGTCCTTCCGGTCATTCGAGCAGCCCAGCACATGTTCGCCGACGATGTCGATACCGTGGTTTTGGTGGCGACCGACGGCCCGGTGGAATTCGACGGCCCGGGTGAGGGATCGAATACCCGGCTCGCGCCGGGAGACGCCGTCGTGATCGAGTCGGCCGCCGGTCGACAGATTGCGATCCGGCCGATCGGGGGCGCCTGCGCGTGGCTCGTCACACTGCACACCGCGGTTGTTCAGGCGAGTTCCGGATAGCCAACCGCGCGCGCCTCGTCGTCCCAACGCCGCAATTGTTCGTAATCGGCGACCCGCACTCGGGCGAACCCGTCGAGACGGAGCCGGTCGCGCAGTCCGGCGCCCTCCGGCGCTTCGCCGAAGGCGAGGAGCGACGCCCGCAAGGTTTCGACGACCTCGGCGGGGCAGGTGGGGCTGGCGACGAGGAAGGGGATCGGAGCGGGCCGCGTGCTCGCCACGATGCGGATCAGGCCGCCCAGGTCGGGTTCGTGTCGCAGCATCAGGTCGAGGGCGTAGCCGTCGAGAGGGCCCACATCGACCACGCCCGACAAGATCGCCTCGATCACACGCCGAGGCGTCACCAGCGGTCCGAGGGTCGCGCTGTAGAGGGTCGGCCGCTCCGGTGTGCGGTAGGCCAACAGGTGATGGCGCGGGGCGTTGTAGCCGGAATGCGAATCCGCGATCGTGTAGCCGAGCCGCCCGCCGAAGGTGTCCTCCAGGGTGCGGAACTCCGATCCGGACGAGACGACGAAGTGGGTGGCGTAGAGTGGCTCTCCCGGCACCGGCCCAGCGTCAGGAACGGGCGCCGCGACCGGGACCGGCCTGTTGCGCGCTTGCACGAACGGGAACCCACACATGTAAACGCAGGCGAGGTCCGGCCGGGCCCACAGGGTGGAGAGAGGCGCGGGATAGGCATGCTCGATCACCGAGAGATCGACGCCGCTCGCCCGGGCCAGCCACGCGAACAGCTCGGACCAAGCGGCCCGCGCCTGCGGGTTCACGCCGTACATGCGCGCGTTCGCGACGAAGGCCATCGGCCGTTCCTGCCGCCCGACCTCAGGCGAAGCGCAGGCGCTGGCCGATCCCGAGGCGGTCCGCCTTGGCCAGCATGGCGTGGCCCAGCGCGATGTCAGAGAGCGACAGGCCGCGGTGCCAGAAGAGATTGGTCTCGTTCTCGCTCTCGCGGCCGGGCTTCAGACCAGCCACGATCTGCCCGAGTTCGGCGTGGAGCGTCGCTTCCGACAGGCGGCCGGTCTCGACGTGGGCGCGCAGGCTACCGAACTTGCCGCCCTTGCACTGGCCCCAATCGTCGACGACGAGCTTGCTCATGATGTCGGTGAGCGACAGTTCGACCGCGCTCATCGTGCCGTAGGGTACAACCAGGGCGCCGGGCTTGATCCAGTCGGTTTTCAGCATCGGCTCGGGCGCGCTGAGCCGCGACGCCTCGACCACGATGTCGGCGCCCTCGACGCAGGATCGCCAATCCTCCGTCGCTCTGACCGGCTTGCCGAGGTCGCGGGAGAGGCGGTCGGCGAAAGCGTCGCGGCTTTCCAGGCGCCGGGAATGCACGCGGATCTCGTCGAAGCCGAACAGGCGGTCGAGCAGGCGCACGTTCCAGTAGGCGGTGCCCCGCGCGCCGATATGGCCGAGGACCTTCGATCCCTTGCGGGCGAGGTGCTTGGCGCCGATCGCCGTCACGGCGCCCGTGCGCATGTCGGTGATCCCGCTTGCGTCCAGGATCGCCTTCGGGATGCCGGTGCGGGGATCGAACAGCGCGAGGATGGCAAGTTCGGACGGCAGTCCGCTCTTGTAGTTGTCCACGAAGTCGCCGACGACCTTGACCCCCGCCGAGTCGATCGGCTCCCTGATCGCTCCCCGCAGCACGTTGAAGTGACCGTTGGCGACGCCGGGTTCGAGGTGCACGCGCGGCTCGATGACTGTCTCGCCGCGCCCCTGGCTCGCCAGCGCGCCCTCGACGGCCGTCAGGATCTCGTCGTCGGTGATCGCCAGCGCCTCGATGTCGAGGCGGTTCAGGTAGGCGATGTAGATGGGTTGCACGGCGGGTCCCCCTGCGGTGACATCGGCTCGGCGAAGGGATCTCACCCAGTCCGCGCTCGATATGTCTATACATTATGACCATCACTGTGGCTGTCAACCGGCTATGGTCGAGCGGGAAAGCGTTCCGCCTCGCTGCTCACACGATGGCCAGGCCCTGCCTATCATCTCGGCTTGCTTGCGTCGGCACTTAATATGTATAGACATAGAAGCGATGCCTCCGAGGCTTGAGCCGGGAGTCTGCAGGCATGGACGCCGCCCTCACCTTTGCCGATATCCGACAGGAATTCTTCGGGCCGGACTTGGGCTCGCCGACCCGCGTCCTCGATGGGATCAGCTTCGACGTCGGTCGGGGTGAGTTCATCGCGGTGATTGGGCCGAGCGGCTGCGGCAAGAGCACGCTGCTCCAGATGGCGGCGGGCTTGCTCAAGCCGACCGCGGGAACGGTTCGCCATCGCGGGCGGTCCGTCGCCGGCGTGAACCGCGAGGTCGGCTTCGTGCCCCAGCAGGCGCAACTCTTCCCGTGGAAGACGCTGTCCGAAAACGTCGAGTTGCCCCTTCTTCTACGCGGCGTCTCTCCCGCGGAGCGCCGCACCCGCGTGGCCGACGCGCTCCGGGCGGTGGGCCTCGAAGGATTCGAGCGCCATTATCCGAACCAGCTCTCTGGCGGGATGCAGAAGCGCGGTTCGATCGCCCGGACCCTGATCTACAAGCCGGACGTGATCCTGATGGACGAGCCGTTCGGGGCGCTGGACGCGCAGACGCGGATGGTGATGCAGGCCGACCTGCAGACGCTGTCCCGCGAGGCCGGCGCGACCGTCATCTTCATCACGCACGACATCACCGAGGCGGTCGTCCTCGCGG
Organism: Methylobacterium sp. UNCCL125; assembly: GCF_900116795.1. Taxonomy (NCBI): domain Bacteria; kingdom Pseudomonadati; phylum Pseudomonadota; class Alphaproteobacteria; order Hyphomicrobiales; family Methylobacteriaceae; genus Methylobacterium; species Methylobacterium sp. UNCCL125. The sequence continues at coordinate 98,751 of NZ_FPBW01000016.1, forward strand.
ACCGGGTGGTGGTGCTCAGCCAGCGTCCCTCGCGAGTGCTCGCCGACGTCGCCATCGACTTAGCCCGCCCGCGCGACGTGTTCGAGCCGTTCCGTAATCCCGGTTTCGAGGCCGCCTACGAGGCGGTGTGGTCGCGCTTCCGCACCCAGATCGCCCTTGGAAGCCGGACGCATTGAGGCCGGGAGCCCGCGCCATGACAGATGCCGCCTATCCGACCGTGACCGAGACAACGCCGCCGGCGGACGCGCCGCCGGTCCTTGCGCGACGAACTCATCCCTCGAGAGCGTACGCAGGGCGGTTGATACCCCTGCTGCCGGGGCTGGCGTTGCTCGCCTTTTGGCAATGGTCCTCGGGACGCCTCGTCCGCGAGATCTACGTCAGCAAACCCACCGCCGTGGTGGCACGCCTCTACGAGCTGTTCGCCTCAGGCGAGATCTACCCGCATCTCTGGACGACCGCCCAGGAACTCGTCTTCGGCTACACGATCGGCGTTGCCGGGGGCGTGGTGGCGGGCTACGCGCTGGGGCGCTCGCCGCGGCTCGCGCGGATATTCGAGCCCTACGTGATGGCCTTCTACGGCATCCCGAAGATCGCGCTGGCGCCCCTGTTCATCATCTGGTTCGGGATCGGCATGGGCTCGAAGATCGCGCTCGCGGCGATCATGGTGTTCTTCCTGGTCTTCTACAACGTCTATACGGGCGTACGCGGCGTCGACCGGGAGCTCGTCAACCTGACCCTGGTGATGGGCGCCAACCAGCGTCAGCTCACGCGTCACGTCTACCTGCCGGCGGCGGCGCCCTTCGTGATGCTGGGGATGCGGCTGGCGATCCCCTACAGCGTCATCGGGGTCATCGTCGGCGAATTCACCTCGGCGACGCAGGGGCTCGGCCTGTTCATCCACGAGGCGTCGTCGACCTACGATCCGGCCGGGGTTTTCGCCGGGATCGCGATCCTGCTCGCCTTCGTCGTGGGTGCGGGCTTTCTCGCCGGCCGCCTCGAACGCCGCCTCCTTCGCTGGCGCACGCTCTCCGGAGCGGGTCCGAGCGAGATCTGAACTCCGCCATTCCGTCATGACCTCAGGATGGGAGTACGCTGAATGCGCAGCAACTGTGATGGGATGCGGGCCCTGGCCCTCGGCGCGATGCTCCTGCTGCCGCCGCATCCGGCCGGAGCCCAGGAAATCGTGCGCATCGGTCTCGGCGCCCCGACCCTGAGCTTCCTACCGATCTGGGCCGCGCGGACGCTCGACACCTTCAAACCGCAGGGACTCACCGCCACCGTCGCCGCGTTACCGGGCGGTGACGCCTCGGCGCTGGCCGCCCTCGATTCCGGCGACATCGACCTCGCGGCAGTCGGGACCGATGCGGTGCTCCGGGCCGTGGCCAAGGGCCAGCCGTTCGAGATGGTCGACACTCTGATGTCGAAGGTGACGCTCCAGCTCGTTGCGTCGCCCGCCTTCCTGAAACGGGCCGGCGTCACGGCGTCCGACCCCCTGGCGAAGCGGCTTGCCGCGTTAAAGGGCGCGACGATAGGCGTGACCTCCCTCGCAGGCGTGCAGGAGAACGCTGCCCGCTGGCTGGCGGCCAAGGGTGGGCTCGACCCCAAGACGGGAGTCAAAGTCGCACAGGTAGGCAGCCCGGTCGCCGTGCAGGCTGCCCTTGAGGTCGGGCGGATCGACGCCTTCGTCCTCTCGCCGCCCGAGGGCTACAACGCCGAGAAGGCGGGGACGGGCGTCGTCCTCGTTTCATTGGGCGAGGAATTCTCCCTGCTCGCCGATCAGCCGTATCTCGTCCTCGTGGCCAAGAAGCCGATCGAGGCCGGAACGGCCGACCTGATCACAAGGACTGTTCGGGCCATGCAGGCGGCGAGCCGCTCGGTCTCTGACGCCCCGGAGGAGACGGCCGCCGCGATCCGGAAGCGGTTCTTCCCGAAGGCGGACCAGACTTCGATCGCGGCGTCCGTCAAGGCAATGACGAGCGGCGTGACGGGCGGCGGCCGCCTCGACGCGGGCAACGTCGGCAACGCACTGGTCTTCGCCAAGGAGCTCGGGGCAGCGTACGGCAAGGAGATCGATGCGAAATCCTCGGAAGGCGAACTCTGGACCAACCGCTTCGTCGAGGCCGCGCTTGCGAAATGACGGGGCCGCTCGACCGAGGGCATCGATATCGGGCTTCGACTGGTAGCCGACCTTCCACTCGGACCGCTTCGCAGACGTCCGCCTCGGCGATTTAACGATGCGGTATGAACGCGTCCAATCAGAGATCGCGCGATAGGAGAACCGCGTCTCCTCGCCGAACCACCGGCTACGACCCGAGCCGTGACAACTCCGCCCGCTGAAGCAGGCGGCTCCTCGGGACAGCTATGCGGCAACCCGCTGGCTTGTGTCCCGAGGGCCGCGTCCCGGCCCGAAAGCCCGCTGATGCACGACGATCGCCGCAGCAACATCCCGGTCCAGAACCACGCCACATTTGCAGGCGTGGGTTCGGGTCGCGAGTGTCTTGGCTTTGACTGTCCCACACTCGGGACAGGTTCAGCCCGGTCATGGTGAGGTCTTCGAACGCAATGCCCCAGTAGCGCGAGACCAGGGATCGCGAGAGCTTGTGCAGGTGGTCGCGCCGCTGACGGGCGATCTTAGCGGACCCGGCGGCGAGCCGAGCTTTCGCCTTGAGGCGGCGCTTCGAGCCGCGCTTGCATCGGGCGAGCGCCCGCTGTCTCCATCGCTGCGCCTTTTGCGCCTTGCGAGCGAAGCGCGGCATCTCAACGGTCTCACCATCGCTGGTGGCGATCAGGCTGTTGAGGCCGAGGTCGATCCCGACCGTGCCAGTACCACAGGTCTCAGCGAACTCGGCCTCGACGCTCAGGACCATAAACCACTTGCCCTGCTGGCGGGTCAGGATTGCGGTGCCGAGCTTGGCCTCGTCCGGCAGGTCGCGGTGCCAGGCGACCTTGAGACCGCCCGGCACGCCGACCACGCCGACCACGCCGATGCGACGATCCTTCTTCACCGTGAGCCCGTCGCCGATGCGGAAGGTCGCCGCGTGGTAGCGCGCCGACGCGCGGAAACGCGGGAAGCCGTGGCCGCGCTTGAAGAACGCTGCATAAGTTTGGTCCAGCCGTCGAAGCACCTGTTGCAGGGCAGAGAACGACCAGCGCCCGAGGCCGTCCGGGTCACAGGCACGGCACGCCTTCAACTCACTGGCCTGAGGTCCGTAGCGCAGGTTGAGACCGCGACGGCGGTAGGCTTCGACGCGTTGTTGCAGGCAGGCATTGTACAGGCCGCAGAAGTCTCGCAGCATCGCGTCCAGGGCGGCGGTCTGAGCCCGGTTCGGTCGGAGCCGGTACTTGTAGCTGCGCACGGCCACCGCTCCGGTGCCCTTCTGCGCGGCGATGTAGGCTTCGACCACCTTTGCGCTGACGTGTCCAACGCTGCCCGGGTAGTACGAGCGGGACCACAGGGTCGGTAGCCGGGAGCGCAGGGCGGGGAACTCCTGCCGCATCAGCCGGGAAGACCGGCTCTTGAAGCGGTTGACGATCTCGGCGACCGCCAGCGTCGGGTCAGCCTCCACGAACAGGTGGACGTGATCGGCATGACCTCGACGGCGTGGACAGTCATCTCGGCTTCAATCGCGACCTCAGCGATGATCTCCCGCAAGCGCGTGTCGTAGGGCGCGACCAGCACCTTGCGCCGGTACTTCGTGCACCACACAAGGTGGTACTTCAGGCTGAAGGTAGCGCCCGCATCGCGACGGTAGCGGCTCATGCGACCTTATTTGAACGTCGCATATCTATCTGCAAGGGTCCGTCCGATAGCGGCCCCGCATTCCCCCGTCAGCTAAAGCAGACGGTCACCCCTGAGGAATTTATGGGGCGCAGCTGAGAGGAGCTACCCGAAAACTCGCGTCCGCAAGGCGATTTGCTCCGACGGCAAAAATATTCTGCGCGGTTATGATTATCATTCGACACGCTCATTTCCACCGGCCGACCGGATGTGGCCTCTACGGATCGAAGACGACCCGGATCGAAGACGACGCCAGGAAGCGTCTAGGCACCGGCGTTGCGCGCAGCGTCGCCGTGGCGACGAGACCGACGGACACGACCAACGTTCCGGCGGAGACGTTGCCGCCACGTCGGGAATTCCGGGACATCGACCGAGTCGTCCGACCGTACGATGATGGAGCAGTTCGATGACAAGATCCGGTGTGTTCTCGGCATTCGTCCTATTGGGTGGCGTCATGGGATTGTTGGGATGGTCACAGTCGCGCCCTGCCGCCCAGACTGCCTCGTGTTATAAGCCCGAGTATACGGCGTCGGGCGATTTGATGCTGCCAAAAAATTTCGAGCGCTGGATCTATCTAGGGTCTCCGCTGACGCCGAACGCTCTGAATGATGGCAAGGCGAATTTCCCGGAATTTCACAATGTCTACATGGAAACCTGCGCTTACGACGAATACAAGCGCACAAAGGCGTTTCCCGAAGGGACGATCCTCTTCAAGGAACTTCAGCTGACGCAGAGTAAGGAGAATCCCGACGGATCGAGGACCGAACCATCCGGACGGGGCTTCTTTCCGGGCAAGCTCAACGGTGCCGATGTGACGGTCAAGGATACGAAGCGCTATGCCGAATCCGGCGGTTGGGGGTATTACAATTTCAACCATCACGAACCGAAGGCGATGACCGCGAAGGTCAAATCCACTTCGGAGTGCGCTTACTGCCACATCGCCAGCGCCAAGAAGGACGAGGTCTGGACGCAATTCTACTCCCGGCTCGACGACTGACGGGCGTCCCTGGGTCTCACATTCCCGGTTCGAGCCGAAGCGGGCCGCCGTGTGGCTCGCTCAGGCAGTCCGACGAGTGACCACGCTCCGTGTAGTCGGCCTGCGGACCGACATGGCGATTTCGCGCCGCGGCATGTTGAGGGGGGCGTTGCAAATCTCGGCCAACGAGGCGACCATGCGCGAGTACTGCCTGCCGGCGCCCGGGTCGGTCGAGCGCTCCTCCTCCAGCTTCGCGGGCGAACGGGCCCGCCCGTCGCCGCTGGAACACGAGCAGTACGCCCGCCGGCAGCCCAACTCTGGATACCAGATCAAATATCCGGCGGCTGATCTATAGTCTATTCGACCACGCCTGTGCAGGCCCGAACTTTCTGGGTATGCGAATAGCGCGAATTGCGCGCGTTTTTTCCGATTTCCGTTGCAGCGGCTGGCCGGACAGGCTCGAATCACGACACCCGCGGGCCCGATCACCGTCTTGGCCAGCAAAGGACGAGCATCATGGCAGCCTACAACAAGACTCCAGAAGCCGTGGCGGCACTGACGCCCGAGCAACACCGCGTCACGCAGCAGAGCGGAACGGAGCGGCCCGGGACAGGTGCGCTCCTCCACAACAAGGAGCCTGGCATCTACGTCGACATCGTCTCCGGCGAGCCGCTGTTCGCCAGCTCCGCAAAGTACGATTCCAATTGTGGTTGGCCGAGCTTCACCAAGCCGATTGAGGCCGCCCACGTGAACGAGCTCAGCGACGCGTCGCACGGCATGGTCCGCACTGAGGTCCGGTCCGCGGGCGGGGATAGCCATCTCGGCCACGTCTTCAACGACGGCCCGCGCGACCGCGGCGGCCTGCGCTACTGCATCAACTCGGCGGCCCTTCGGTTCGTGCACCGAGACGACATGGAGGCGCAGGGCTACGGCAACTACCTTCCTCAGGTGGAGGCCGCCGCATGAGCACCGAGCGCGCGGTTCTCGCCGGAGGTTGCTTCTGGGGCATGCAGGATTTGATCCGTAAGCTGCCGGGCGTGGTCTCGACCCGGGTCGGCTACACGGGTGGGGACGTTCCGCACGCAACCTACCGCAACCACGGCACGCATGCGGAGGGGATCGAGATCACGTTCGATCCGGGGCGGACTAGCTTTCGGAACTTGCTGGAATTCTTCTTCCAGATTCACGATCCGACCACGCTCAACCGTCAGGGACACGACCGCGGCCTGAGCTATCGCTCCGCCATCTTCTACACGAGCCCCGACCAGAAGAGGGTCGCCGAGGACACCATCGCGGATGTCGACGCGTCGGGCCTCTGGCCCGGCAAGGTCGTGACGGAGGTGGGGCCGGTCGGCGACTTCTGGGAGGCCGAGCCCGCGCACCAGAACTACTTGGAGAGGATTCCGAACGGCTACACGTGTCACTTCGTCCGACCGGGGTGGAAAATCCCAAGTCGGGCCGAGTAGGGTGTAGATCGGCGTTGAAGCGGGATCCTAATTAGAATTAAAGTAGCGCATTGACGTTGCTGGCAAAACTGTAGGGTGAAGTGGGGTCCCGGTCGGCGCCGACCGGGACTCCGGCATCCTCTCGATCATGTGAGTAATATCAAAACGATAACGCAACTTCATCTGGGGTCCCGCTACGGCGCCAATCCACACCCGATGAACGACGCGCCGCTGCTTGCCCTGCGCCGTCATCCGTCCCCCGCTCTTCGTTCGTCAGCCGCTCCCCATTACACGGCGGGCGATGATGATCCGAACCCAGTAACTACTCAGCCCAGACTTGCGAAATCCTATCGATTGAGCTGGAGAGGATCCATCATGATGCGCGCAATTCTGCCGGCCGTCGTTCTTCTCGCCGGCACGGGCATGGCCATGGCCTCTCTTTCGAGCCTCGTCGGCGCCTGGGGGCACGACTTCGTCATCCCGCCTTTCGAGCCGATGCAGGTGATGGTCGCGATGGCGACCGACAAAATCACCGGCAAGCAGTTCAACGTCATCAAGATGCCGGACGGCCACGTGATGGCGGTCGTGCCCTTCGATCAGATGGCGAAGATGCCGGAGATCGACTCGAAGAGCTTAATGCGATGATCGGAAGGCGATAAGTGATCAAAAGTCTGCTCAATGTCTGGTTAAAAGCAGTCGGTGGAATAGCGAGTACGACCGATTCGGGCCGATAAAAGCTCGTCCGCTTTCCCGGCAGATCCGCTCCGAACCGGTCGTACCGCTAATGGCAAGACTACGTCACGCCGGATTACCGTCTCAAGCAAGTCAGGACGTTCGGCTTTGCGCCCACAGCCGACATGCAATGCCCCTGACAGAAATCCCGGAAGCGGTCATTGGCGACTGAACAGACGTTCGACGGCGACGAGGCGCACGCAAGCTTGCGCCGGGTTGCAGCCGGGGCCCAATCGCAATCACGTCGGGCGCGTCACTCAGAGGCGCGAGACAATTCGATTAAGCGCTTCGCGCTCCCTGGCCGGCGTGAAGAGCGTTGCCCGCTCCGCACCAAACGCGTGCAGGTGTTCCAGAAAACAAGGCTCTTCTTCGGCCCGACGGAGCAGCGCAGCCAGGGCCGCATCGTCCCCGACCGGAAAATAGCCCGGATGCTCCGGGCCCAATAGGCCGCGCGTCCCAGGAATTGCGGTGGCTAGGATCGGCAAGCCGGCGACGACCGCTTCCGACACCACGTTCGCGCCACCCTCCTGCTGCGAGCTGAGGACCATGACCCGGGCCCGCGTCAGCCAGCGCCGGACCAAGGAGCTGGGCTGGTCCCCGAGCCACTGGTAACGCGGGTTGTGCGCCATCTCTTCCCGAGCCCGATCGGCCCAGATCTGATCCCGCGCGCCGCCGAGATGCACGATCCGGATCCGGGATCGGGCTGGCAGGCGCCGGGCCGCACGGGCCGCGCAGAGCGGGTCCTTGACGGAACGCAGATGCGCGACGACGAGAACCTCGAACGCCTCGCCCGAGATCGGCCAGCGATGCGCCCGCGCCGTCGCAGACTGGTAGACCAACGGACCTTGCCGCGGTGACGCGCCGGGAGGGCGGCGGGCACATCATCGTGCAGGCCGATCAGGCAGTCCGCCAGATCGAGCGAGCGCAGGGTCGGCTCTGGGTCGGCCGCCAGATAGTGATAGAGATCCGTGCCGGTCAGGGCGACGATGAGCGGCCTATCCGGATACCGCGCCTTGAAGCGCGCGATCGACGCCGCGCTGCGCCAGGCGTGAAGCGCCAGCATCATGTCGACGTCGGCGTCGTCCGGGTAGGTTGTTGACACGTCGACCTGGTGCCCGAGTTCGCCGAGGATGCGCGCCCAGCGCATCGCCGTGGTCCGATTGCCGGCACGAGACGTTCTCGCCGCCGGTGTGATCAGGCTGATTCTCATGGTTGCGACAGGAATCCGGGACGTTTGATGAGCGCACAGGTCTCGACTGCCGATCTCGTGGCGATGCTGGGGGATGCCAGAGCGCGGACGCTCGAACTGGTGTCGGGCCTCGATCAGGACCGTCTGATGGGCCCGCAGAGCGAGATCGTGAACCCCCTCCTGTGGGAAATCGGCCATCGCGCCTGGTTTCACGAGCATTTCATCCTGCGCGGGCTCGACCGGGCCCCGCCCCGGATGGCGGCAGCCGACGGGCTCTACGATTCCGCGCGGGTGCCCCACGCGATGCGCTGGTCGATCCCGCTGCCGGCTTTGCCCGACACCCTCGCCTACATGGCCCGCGTGTAGGAGGCGCTCGTCCGTCGGCTCGACAGCCGCGAGCCGACACCGCAGGAGGCCGAGCTGTATCAGCTCGTCACCTTTCACGAGGACATGCACGACGAGGCCTTCACCTACACGCGTCAGACCCTGGGCTACCCGCGGCCGTCCTTCGCCACTTCGGCCTCAGCCCGGGACACGGGCACAGGTCCCTGGACCGGCGACGTCTCGGTCGGCGGAGGAACCTTGCAACTCGGCGCCGAGCCCGGCGGCGGCTTCGTCTTCGACAACGAGAAATGGGCGCATCCCGTATCCGTCGCGGCGTTCCGCATCGCCCGCGCGCCGGTGACGAACGGGGCGTTCGCCGCCTTCGTGGCGGATGGCGGCTATCGGAACCCCGCCTATTGGGACGCCGAGGGCGTACGGTGGCGCGACGGATGCGGTGCCGAGCACCCGGTCTACTGGTCGCGGCATGGGCGAGACCAGTGGACTTGCCGGCGGTTCGACCGGGACGAGCCGCTGGCGCCCGATCAGCCGGTCGTCCACGTCAACTGGTACGAGGCCAACGCCTATTGCCGCTGGGCGGGCCGCCGACTGCCCACCGAAATTGAATGGGAGGCCGCAGCGGCCGGTGCGCCGACGCCCGACGGCAGGTTGAGCGACACCAAGCGCCCCTATCCCTGGGGGGACCTTGCGCCGACCCCGGAGCACGCCAACCTCGATGGCGGCCATCTCGGCTGTGTCGACGTCGCGGGCTACCCCGAGGGCGACAGCGCCTGGGGCTGCCGGCAGATGCTCGGCAACGTCTGGGAATGGACGGCGAGCCCGTTCCTGCCTTTCCCGGGCTTCGCACCCGACGCCTACAAGGAATACTCGGAGCCCGCCTTCGGGACGCGCAAGGTCCTGCGGGGCGGTGCCTGGGCGACCCGCGCGCGGATGATCGATACCGCCTACCGCAACTTCTTCGGCCCGGAGCGCCGCGACGTGTTTGCCGGCTTCCGGACGGTGGCTCTCTAGATCGGGAACCGAGCGGTCGCGACGGCGGCGGCGAGACGGAGCGCCGTCGTCGCGCCGTTGGCCTCGCCCTTCTCGAAATCGCCGGCCTGACCCATCTGGTTGGTCACGTGGGCAAAGCACAGGACGGCCTTGCCGCGCGCCTGCGCGAACGCGTAGAGGGCCGCCGCCTCCATCTCGACCGCGAGGATCCCCCGCGCCCGGGCCGCCGCGATCGCCTGCTCGGTCTCGCGATAGGGGGCGTCGGTCGTCCAGGTGGCGCCCCGTTCGACGGGCTCGCCGATCCTCGTCAGCGCGGGCGCTACGGCTGCGACCAGGGCGCGCGGCGCTTCGACGAACTCGCCCGGTGGCAGGTAATGGTAGCTCGTGCCCTCGTCGCGGAGGGCCGCCTCGATGAGGATGACGTAGGGCGGCGCCCGCAGCGCCGTGATCTGTCCCGACGAGGTGATGCTAATCAGGAGTTCGCAGCCAGAGGCGAACATCTGCTCGGCCACCAGCACGGCGAAGGGCGCGCCGACCGCGCAACCCACGATGCCGATCGCGCGCCCGGATTCCTCGAACCGGTGCAGGGTGCTGTGGTAGCAGGCCCAATCGGGATCGGGCCGGGCCCGCCCGGTTGCGCAGAGGTGGCGGACGATGTCACCGTCCGGGTCCAGGACGCACAGTGCCGGCAATCGTCCGACGCCGAGACCGCGTTGCCGGCGCGCCTCGCGGAGCAGGTTCTCGGGCGTGAACGTCGAGGCCTCTGCGTGCGCCTTGTCCTGCAGGATCGGGGCGGTTGCCGGCTCGCGGGGCGGCATCAACGCGCTCAGGCCTCGACGCGGATCGCGGCCGGGCCGGCCTCGAACCGCCCGACGACGGCCGCCTGCGCGAAGCCCGCGGCGCGGCACTGCGCGAGGATCGCCTCCGCCCGCGCGGGGGTGCAGGTCACGAGCAGGCCCCCGGAGGTCTGGGGATCGGTGAGGATGTGCCTGCGCCAGTCCGGCAAGTCCTCGGGCAGATGCACTTGGCCCCCGAAGCTCGCCCAGTTCCGATGCGAGGCTCCGGTGACGAAGCCGTCCCGCGCCAGGGCCTCGGCCCGGGGCAGGAGCGGGATGCCGTGCCCGGCAATCACGAAGGTCAGGCCGGCGCCGCGCGCGAGTTCCAGGCCGTGGCCCAGCAGGCCGAAGCCGGTGATGTCGGTGATGGCGTGGACCTCCGGATCGCGCGCCAGATCCGCCGCGACCCTGTTGAGGCGCGTCGTGGTGGCGACGAAGTCGGCGTAGCCGGCGGCGTCGAGGGCTTCCCGCTTGATCGCCGCCGAGTAGATCCCGACGCCGAGGGGCTTGGTCAGGATGGCGACGTCGCCGGCGCGGGCATCGGCGTTGCGCCGTAGATGCGCACGGTCGCACGAGCCGATCACCGCCAGGCCGTAGATCGGCTCGGGCGTGTCGATCGAGTGGCCGCCCGCGATCGGAATGCCCGCCTCCGCGCAGGTGGCTGCGCCGCCCTTCAGGATCTCGGCGACGGTCTCGGGGGCGATCTTGCCGACCGGCATGCCCAGGATGGCCAGCGCCAGCATCGGCTTACCGCCCATCGCGTAGACGTCGGAGATGGCGTTGGTCGCGGCGATCCGGCCGAAATCGTGCGGGTCGTCCACCATCGGCGTGAAGAAATCCGTGGTGGCGATCAGGCAGGTGCCGTCATCCAGGGCCCAAACCGCCGCGTCGTCGGCGGTCTCGTTGCCGACCAGCAAGCGCTCGAAGGGACCCGCGACCGGCTGGTCGGCCAGGAGCGCGCGCAGCACCGCGGGATCGAGCTTGCAACCGCACCCGCCGCCGTGGGCGAGGCTGGTGAGACGAACCGGGGGCGTATCCATCGATCAATCCTCTGTGGTCGTAATCCGGGACGGAACGTGTCGGGCACGCGGTCACCAGACAAGCGCAGGCATCCGATACAGCCGGTCGGACGCGTCCGTCGGCGGGGGCTGCGCGGTTCCGATCTGGAGCGCCGCGAAGCCGTTGCCCAGTGCACCCGCCACGTCGAGGGCGACGGTGTCGCCGATCCCCAGGACTTGCGCGGGAGCGACAGGCCGTCCGCGCACGCTCTCGGCCTTGTCCAGGGCCCGGCGATAGATCAGGGCGCCGGGCTTCCCGGTCTCGACGACGTGGCCCCCGCGGGCGCGGTAGCGCTCGGCGACGAGACCGGCGAAGCGCAGGCGCGTCGCGTCTACCGTCAGGCTCGTGTCCGGGTTGGTGCAGAGCAGGGGTTGGCCGCGCCGGAGCGCGGCTTCCAGGGTCGCGTCGAGGTCGTCGTCGCAATCCGGATAGCCCGTGCAGACGATCTGCTCGGCCGCGTCCACCGGGACCGGCGTGACCGGCATCCCCTCGAACAGGACCCGGTCGCGCGCCGGCCCGATGTGATGGACGCGCCGGACCCCCGCCGCATCGAGGAGGCTCCGGGCGACGTCGGCTCCGGTTACGAGGTCGTCGTACGGGTCGGGGATCCCGCGGGCCCGGAGGGATTCTGCCAGACGCGTGCCAGGCTCGGCTGCGTTCGAGACCAGGATCACCGTGCCCCCGCCGGACCGGAAGGCCGCCAGCGCTTCGGCGGCGGCGGGAAAGACCCGCGTCGCGTCGTGGAGCACGCCGAAGACGTCGCACAGGATGACCGCATAGGCCGTCGCGAGCCGGCTCAGGCCGGCGAGCGCCGGGGGCGCGTCAGCCACGGGCAGACCGCGCCTGGACGATCGTCGTGCAGGCGCTCTCGAGCTTCGGCAGTTCGCGGGCCGGGGCCATGACGACTGACAGGGGCCGGACCTCGCCGCGCGCGATCGGGCAGTAGGGATCGACCTGATCGAGCCGGTCCATCAGCCGCCGCCGCCCGGCGCAGCCGCCGTGGCAGGATTCCTCGTAGGCGCAGCCCCGGCAGGGTTCCGGCAGGGCCCGGACCGCCGCGAAGGGGTCGGTGGCGACGATCGCGCTGCCGGTCTGACGCAGGGTTTCGAGGCTTTGGCCTGTGCCGCCCCAGTACACGCAGGGTTGCACCGTCGCGCGGGGCGTGACGCGCACAGTGCCGACCCCGCATCCGCCCCGGCGCGCCGGGAGGCCCGCCATGGCCCGGACGAGCGGCTCGCCGATGGCGATCACGTCGGTCTCGGCGAAGAGGCGCGCGAACCCGACCCAGTATTCCTCGTAGGTGAGCGCGAAGGTGTCCGTACGCACCGCCTGGTAGACGTTGATGCGCAGCGGCGCATCGAAAGCGCGGGCCAGGGTGGCGATCTCGTGCAGCCGATCGAAATTGGTCCGCATCATCACGGCGATGAAGGTGACGCCGACACCCAGCGCCCGGCAGCGGGCGGCCTGCGCCATCACGAGGTCCCAGTTGCCGGCCCCGCGCTGCGCGTCCTGTTCCTCCCGGTTGGGATAGTCGATTGAGAATTCCACGTCGGCGAAGGCCTGCACCGCCGCGTCATCCATCACGGCGATTGAGTGCCCGTTCGACGTGATCGTGAGCTTGATCGGCTCGGCCCGGAGCAGATCGAGAAGCTGCGGGAACTGGGGGTGCATCCCGTTCTCGCCGGTCCCCAGATTGACGGAGCGCACCGGCAGGCTGTCGAGCACCGTCCGCAGCTGTTCCGGTCCGAGCCGGTCCAGGCGATCGGGATCGCGGTAGCAGAAGGAACAGGCGAGATTGCACTCGTTGGTGAGCCCGACGCCCAGGGCGAATGACGGCGTCGGGGCGACGGTGTCCGGCTCCGGAGGGTGCGGCGTCCCGGCGTCCATGGCTACGAATCCTCTGGCCTGATCTCGTCAGGCACCATCGGGCGACCGGCGTCCGATTTTGGACGTCACGGCGTTCTTCGCACGGCAAGCCGCATCGGTAACATCACATCTTCAGTAAGATTGACGACCGCGGCCAGCCTGCACTCTCTACACCGGGACAGCCGCCCAGGCCGAAGTCGAACAGGCCGAAGTCGTGACAGCGCCCGCTGCGCCGATTGCCGCAGCGACGCGGCCTTGCGATTGGTAACCGCACGGTGCGGAAACACGAATGAGGGCCATCAGCAGGCTTCGCCGAGCGCTCCGCTAGACATGGGCTAGCTGTCAGTTGATTGGACATCGATGCCGGCATGGCGTCGTTCGCAGTTGGAATCCGAACGGGAGCACTCGATGCTGAGACGGACATTGGGCCGGGCGTTGCTGGGCGCGTTGGCTTGCCTCGCGCTGCCCCAGGCCGCCGACGCCGAGGGCGCCAAGCCGACCTTCGTCTTCACGGGCATCCCCGACCAGGACGAGAGCCGTCTCGTCGAGCGCTTCGGCAAGGTCGCCGCCTACCTCGAGGGCAAGCTTGGCGTGCCGGTGAAGTACCTCCCGGTGAAAAACTACCCGGCGGCGGTCACGGCCTTCACCAACGGGCAGGTCCAGCTTGCGTGGTTCGGCGGCTTCACCGGCGTGCAGGCGCGCAAGGCCGCGCCCGGGGCGCAGGCGATCGCGCAGGGCGCCGAGGACGCGGCGTTCAAGACCTACCTCATCGCCAACACCAAGACGGGCCTGACGCGCACGGCCGACTTCCCGAAGGCGATCGCCGGCAAGACCTTCACGTTCGGCTCCCGGGCCTCGACCTCGGGCCGGCTGATGCCGGAATACTTCATCCGCGAGGCGTTCCCGGGCAAGACGCCCGAGGAGGTGTTTTCCCGCGTCGGTTTCTCCGGCGATCACAGCCGCACGATCCAGCTCGTCCAGTCCGGAGCCTTCGAGGTCGGGGCTGTGGACTATTCGGTCTGGGATCTCGACAACAAGGCCGGCAAGATCGATCCGAAGGAGGTCGGCATTATCTGGGAGAGCCCGCCCTTCCCGGATTACCAGTGGACCGTGCGCGGCGATGTCGACGCGATCTACGGTGCCGGGTTCACGGATCGGTTGAAGGCAGCGCTCATCGGTATCACCGATCCGGCGATCCTCGCGCCCTTCGCGCGCTCCAAGTTCATCCCGGTGACCAATGCCGCCTATGAGCCGGTGGAGCGCGTGGCGAAATCCACGGCCCTGCTGGATTGAATGGCGCGCCGCCGTGAGCCCGACCCGAGGCGAAGCCGAGGTCGTCCTGTCCGGCGCGACGGCGGCCTATGACGGCAAGCCCGTCCTGTTCGGCGTGGACCTCACCATCTGGGCCGGCGAGCGCGTCGCGCTAATGGGACGTTCGGGGGCCGGGAAATCCACCCTGCTCGGGCTGATCCACGCCCAGGCGCGCGCCCGCGTGGCGTTGATCCCGCAGGCGGCCGCCCTGGTGCGGACGCTCTCGGTGTTCCACAACGTCTACATGGGCCGCCTCGACCGGCGCTCGACCCTGCACAACCTGCGCACCCTGGCGTTCCCGGCCCGCGCCGATCTCGCGGAGGTAAGTGGGATCCTCGGGGAGGTCGGGCTCGCCGACGCGGTCCGGGCGAAGGCCGGGGCGCTGTCGGGCGGCCAGCAGCAGCGCGTCTCGGTAGCGCGGGCGCTCTACAACGGGCGTCCGATCCTGATCGGCGACGAGCCGGTCTCGGCCTTGGACCGCAGGCAGGGCGGCCTGATCCTGGAGCGGATGGCCGCCCGCCACCAGACCCTCGTTCTGGCGCTCCACGACATCGCGCTGGCGCTGGCGCACACGGACCGGATCGTCGTCCTCGATGCGGGGCGGATCGTCCTCGACGCGCCCGCCTGCGACCTGGACGAGGCGGCCCTCGTCCCGTTCTACGGGCAGGCCGCATGAAGGCCGCGCGTTTGATGCCCGGCGCGGGCTACGCGACGGCGACCCGCTGGTTCGTCGGCGGCGCGGCGGCAGCGCTCCTCCTGGCCGACCTCGCCGTGACCAGCCTCCACCCCTGGGCCGACCTGCAGCGCCTGGTCGCCGGGCTGATCCACCCTGACTTCCCGTCGGTGGAGATCTGGAGCGTCGTCTACACCGTCGCCTTCGCGATCCTCGGCGTCACCCTCGGAGCCGGGGCTGGCTTCGTCCTCGCCATTCCGTTCGCTAAGGTCCGAAGCGTGCGGCTCGCCTGCGCCGGCCTGCGCTCGGTCCACGAGCTGTTCTGGGCGCTGCTGCTGACGCAGGTGTTCGGCCTGTCGGCGACCACCGGCATCCTCGCCATCGCACTGCCCTACGCCGGCATCTGCGCCAAAGTCTATTCGGAGATCATCGAGGAGGCGGATCTGTCCGCCCTGCGGGTCCTACCGGCGGGGACCGGCGCCCTCTCGGCGTTCGCCTACGCCCGCCTGCCGGAGGTCGCCGCGGCCTTCCGGCACTACACGCTCTACCGGTTCGAATGCGCCATGCGCTCGACCCTGGTGCTCGGCTTCATCGGCCTGCCCACCATGGGCTTCTACCTCGAATCCGCCTTCCGCCAAGGCCGCTACGCCGAGGCCGGGGCCCTGCTCCTGATCTTCTACGTCCTGATCGGCTCGCGCCGCCTCTGGATGCGCCTCTCGACCCTGCCGGTCCTGCTCGTCGCGAGCATCCTCGCCCTGCCCAAGACCATCGGGGCGACCGGCTGGCTGACCAGCCTCGGCCGTTTCCTCGGCCACGACATCGTCCCGAGCCCGCTCCGGTCCGGCGCGCTCTTCGACCCGGCCACTTGGGCCCGGTTCGGGCTCTGGCTCCGGCCGATCGTCACGGAGCAGATCCTGCCCGGCGCCTTTCAGACTCTGGTGCTGGCGCAGATCGCGCTGGTGGCGACCGGCCTCGGCGCGCTGATCCTGTTCCCCCTCGCCTCACGCCGCTTCGCCGGGCCGATCGGGCAGCCCCTCGGGCGCGTCCTGCTGGTGGTGGTGCGCTCGACCCCGGAATACATGCTGGCCTACGTGCTGCTGCAGCTGCTCGGGCCCTCGATGCTGCCGGCAATTCTGGCGCTGACGATCCACAATACCGGCATCGTCGGCTACCTCATGGGCCGCCACGCCGACGACCTTGCCTACCGCCCCGATGCGCCGACCGGCCTGAACCTCTACGCCTACGAGACGCTGCCCCGGCTCTACGGGCAGTTCCTGGCCTACCTGCTCTATCGCTGGGAGCTGATCCTGCGCGAGAGTGCGATCTTCGGCATTCTGGGCGTGGCGACGCTCGGCTTCTACGTCGACGCCGCGATCTCCGAGCTGCGCCTGGACGTGGCCGTGCTGCTGATCGTCGCCACGGCACTCCTGACCGCGCTGGTCGATGCCCTGTCGCGCGCCCTGCGCCGCTCGCTGCGCCTCAGCGACCTGCCGACACGCCTGTCCAAGCCCCTGCCCGGGTCCGTGGCCGACCCGCCACTGCGGGCCGCCTGTACCTGATGGCGCGTAGCCCTTGAGAGGATCGATGCGATGCGGACGGACCCCTTCACCGACACGTGGCTGTTCCTGATCGGGCAGCAGAGCGACGAAGTAGCCCTCGGTTGGGGGCGCTGGCTGGTCGCCGCCGGTCTCGCGCTGCTGATCCTGGCCAGCATCGTCATTGCGATCCGCGAGTGGATCGAGGACCCGGCCCAGCGGACCGGCCGCGATGTCACCCTGTGGGTGCTGCGCGTCCTGATCGGCGGCATGTGGTTCCAGGGCATGCTCTGGAAGCTGCCGCTCTTCTCCACCGAGAACGGGCTGTACTATTGGACCGGCGAGGAGGTGACGAACGCCGCCTTCGCGATCCACCGGGAGTTCGTGAAGGGCGTGCTGCTGCCGACGCCGAACTTCTACCTCCTGGACGTGCTGGTGTTCTTTACGGAACTGACCTTCGCGGTGTCGCTGCTGCTCGGGCTCGGCGTCCGGATCGTCGGAGCGATCGGTGTCGCGTTCGTCGCCCAGCTGTGGCTCGGCCTGTACCTGCA
The DNA here is from genome assembly GCF_900116795.1 of Methylobacterium sp. UNCCL125. NCBI lineage: Bacteria > Pseudomonadati > Pseudomonadota > Alphaproteobacteria > Hyphomicrobiales > Methylobacteriaceae > Methylobacterium > Methylobacterium sp. UNCCL125. The sequence goes on from NZ_FPBW01000016.1 coordinate 116,034, forward strand.
CCCGCAGGAATGGCCGTGGACCTACGTCTTCCTCGGCGGCTTGATGGCCCTGTTCAGCGTCTTCGCGGCAGGCCGGAGCCTGGGCCTCGACGCCGCGCTGCGCCGCCGCTACCCCCCCGGCCTCACATTCGGATGGGCCGCCAGCCTCGTCCGCGTCGCGACCTGAGGGGCGGCGCGTCAGCCGGATGGGCGCCCCTCGCGGGACAGGGCCCGGGCGAGGCGCAGGAAGGTCGTACCGAGGACCCAGGCGGCGCGCATCCCCACCCGCCAGTCCCCCGAAACTTTCGAGGCGCCGCCCTGTCGCGGACGCTGCCCGACGGCGACCTCCTCGCAGCGCAGGCCCGCCGCGGCGGCGCGCATCAGCATCTCGAGGTTCCAGCCATAGGTCTCGTCCCGCATACCGAGGCGCTCCAGCACGTCGCGGCGGATCGCTCGGAACGGAGACATGTCGGTGAAGCGCGCGCCGTAGGTGAGCCGCAGCAGCCAGCCCGCGAGATGGCCGGCAACGATCTGCTGGGGGCTCATGGCGCCCGGCTCGCAATCACCAAGGATCCGGGAGCCGTGCACGAATTCCGCCCGGCCCGCGCGGATCGGATCGAGGAGGGCTGGGACGCGATCGAGCCGGTCGCTGCCGTCTCCGTCGACGAACAGGATGATACAGGTCTGCGGCGGCAGCGCGGCGATCCCAGCTTGGATCGCCCGGCCGTAGCCGCGGCGGCGCTCGAGGATCACGCGCCCGCCCGCTGCGGCCGCCAGCTCCCGGGTGGCGTCCCGCGAGCCGCCATCGACGACGAGGACCGCGTCGGCCCCGTTCGCCAGAAGCCCCGCAACGACGCCGCCGATCGCGGTTTCCTCGTCGAGACAGGGCACGACGGCCGTGACGAAGGCTGCTGCGGTCACAGGCTCCAGCGAAGCCCGCAATTGCCGCAGGCCTGCGGCGGCGTGTCAGAGAGCAGGGCGGCCCGGAAATCCGCGTAAGCCGGGCCGTTCCAGATCGCCCGCAGGGTGTCCTGCGTGGCGTCGCCGAGGGTGTAGTTCTCGTAGCCGCGCTGCGAGAACGGCGCGATGCAGCACGGCAGCGCCCGGCCGTTGGCGGTGACGTACATGACGTTCCAGGGCCGGCGGCACAGGGACCAGGGTGAGCCGTCGGTGTCGCGACGCAGGCTCATCCCCGGCTCGCTCGCCGCCCCCGAGGCCGAGAAGGTGAGCCCGAGGGCGAGCGCGACCGCCTCGGCCTCGGTGAGGTAGTGGGCCTCGTCCGCCTCCATGCGCTCGTAGAGGGCTTGATCCGGACGCGCCATACCGAGGGCGTCGTCAGCGAAGTAGACCAGCCGCTGGAGGTAGACCTCCTTCACGCCGGCCTCGGCCGCCACCCGCACGAAGGCGGGCAGCTCCGGCAGGGTCTCCTTGAGACCCGTGAGCCAGGCCGAGACCCGCGGCTTCGCGTGGCCCTCGCGCTCCTGCAGCGCCCGGAAGGCCCGGACGTTCTTCAGGATCCGCTCGAAGTAGTCCTTGCCGCGCACCGTGATGTAGGAGGCCCGCGTCGAGGCATCGAGCGAGACGCGCAGCTCGTCCAGGCCGGCCTCGATCAAGGCCCGCCCGTTCTTCTCCGACAGCACCGTGCCATTGGTGTTGAACAGGACGTAGGTTCCGCGATCCTTGAGGTAGCGGACCATGCGGGGCAGGTCCTTGACCAGCATCGGCTCGCCGACGCCGTGGAGCACGGCGCGGCTGAGATCCGGCACCTGATCGACGATGGAGGTGAACAGCGCCCAGCTCATGTCGGCCGGCGGCTCGAGCTCGACATATGTGCGCGGACAGGTGGTGCAGAGCAGGTTGCAGCGGTTCGTCACCTCCAGATAGAGGCAGACCGGCATGCGTTCGACGACGGTCTCGACCGTCCGCGGCGCCGCCTCGTGGTAGCGGCGCGGGTCGACGGCCGGCGCGGCGGGTTGCGTGGCCGTGTTCATCGGATGAGCCCGGAACGGCGGCGGATTCCGACCTGCACCAGCGCCGCGGCCGCCACCAGGGCGGCGAGGATCGCCGAGCGGGCGTCATAGGACAGCTGCGGATCGCCAGGAACGACGTCGTAGAGCATGAAGCCTCCCACCGTGAGGACCCAACCCGGAAGCGTGGCAGCGACACTTAAAAATGGCACGGCCATCAGGAAGTACCATGGGAATTCGGGCGAGAGCAGGAAGAGTAACGTCACGATCGAAAGATTGATGTCGCGCAGGCTCCGCTTCGGCATCCGGATTCTCCGGAACCCGGTGCGCAGCGCCAGCGCCGCCAGGGTCATCAGGCACAGGGTCAGGTAGATCTGGGTGTCGTGGGGCCACATCCCGACCGACTGCCGCCAGAGCCGCAGCAGCGTGAAACCCGAGCCCGAGGACAGGCCCTGCTCGTCGGCGTAGCCCGTGGCGAGGAAGCCGAGCACGCCGCTCCCGACGGACAGGTAGGGCAGATAGGCGAGCGCGATCACGACCGGCACGAGGGCGACCATCCGCCAGTCCCAGGGTCGCCACAGGCCGGGCAGCGCGATCAGGGCGAACGGCTTGGCCAGCGCCGCCAGCACCACCGATGTCGCGCCCGCGTAACGGCGGCCGACGGCCAGCGCCAGCCACAGACCGAGCATCATCAGGGCGATCATCAAGCCGTCGACATGGCCCTGGCCCGCGATCTCCCAGACCGGAAGTGGGTGCCAAGCGTAGGCTGCGACGCGGGCCTCCGACTGTCCCGTGAGGCGCAGCAGACCGATCAGGGCGAAGATCGTCACACCCTCGCACGCCACGAGGGCGACCTTGATGGCGAGCGGGCTCGCCGAGATGCGGGTGACGAGGAGGAAGAAGGCCTGGGCCGCCGGGGGGTAGATGGTCGCCGCGTAGTCGGCACGGTTGATGAACGGATAGACCTGCGCGTCGCGCAGGAATGTCAGCGCCGGGTCGGCCGGGACATAGCGGTAGGGGTTGATCCCGGCCCCCTGCACCATCCCGTCCCAGACGTAGCGGAAGATGTCGGTCGAAAGGATCGGCGGCGCGGACAGCGCGAGGAGCCGCATCGCGAGGCCGGCGCCGACAATGATGGCGAGCACCCGGGGTCCCGTGAGGTCGTCCATGCGCGCGGCCAGGGCGGCGATCACGCCGCCGGCGCAGGCGAGCGCCAGGAACACATCGTCGCCGAAGCCCCGAAGGAGCGGCATGCCGAGCCCGATCAGCACGGTTCCGGCGATGCCGAGGGCCGTCAGGCGACGGACAGGGCTCACGCGTCACGCCACTGGGTCAGCAGCGCGCGCGTCGCGGGCGCCTGACCCCCGACGAGGCCGTCCGCGGCGAACGCCGGCGGGATTCCCGCGATCTCGTCCTGCAGGAGGCGGAATGTCGCCGCGTCGTCGATGTCGTACCAACGGGGAAGCACCTTAACCTCCAGGCCGATGGCGGCGGCCTGCTCCAGCGTACGGGCCAGCACTGCGTCCGTGCTCCACGGGATGCCGGCGAAGAGTTCGGGATGATCGGCCTTCAGCCCGATATGCGTGTAGCCGCCGTCGATGGCGGGCCCGAGCACCACGCGGTCCCCGGACCGTCGCAGGGTGGTGACGGTGTCCGTGAGCAGCGATGCGGGCAGGGTCGGCGAGTCGGAGTTGATCAGCACGACACAGTCGTGCGCCTGCTCGGTCAGCAGACGACGCACGGCCGTTCCGAGGATGACCCCGAAATCGGATCCTTCCTGAAGCAGCAGGCGGAAGGCGGGCGGCAGGATGGCAGCGAGCTCGGCCTTCGATCCCGCGGGCGCATAGATGCCGTATCCCTGCCTGTCCAGCGCCTCCGGGACCGCGAGCACGACACCGGCGACATCCGCCAGGAAACAGGCAGAGAGACGGGCTGCCTTCTCCGGACCGAGGCGTGCGGCAAGGCGCGTTTTGGTCAGGCCGGGGCGCGGGGCCTTGCACATGATCCCGAGCGCTGCCGTCATGCATCCCCCATGTCGGCGCAGCGCCGCGCGCCCGAAGCTGTGATGGGACGATGCGTCCGCAGCAAAGGGAGAGCAAATTGTTGCTGGAAAGCCAAATCACAAAGTGCGATCGGGTATGGCTCTCGCGGCTGATGAGGATCTGCGGGATGCCTGCACCGGGCCATTCGGAGCCCGTACAGACCGGACGCATAGTGTGGCGCGAGCCTCCGGGAGAAGGGCTGTCCGCTGTTGCCATGGCCGCACGCGGAAGCGGACCAGCCGCTTTCGGCCAGCTTCAGCCAATCGCAGGGTGTCCGCTTTTCCGGTTCTGCGCTCGAAAACGGAACGGCAAAAATCCTGAAGAGTTTCGGTCGCCGCGAGGCGTACGAAAGTCGTGGATGAACGAACCCGCGGGATGGCGGGCGGTCCTATGGGGATTTGGGTTAGGCGTCGCCCCCAGGGGCGGGGCAACGGTGGGCAAACCTCGCCGGTTGCGAGGCTGAGGGCTGCCGGACTGGCGGGCCCCCGGGTCTTGGCGAAGCCGACCGGGGTTCGACGATCGCGGTTGCGCGGCCCATCCTGGCATTCGGCACACGGTGAGGCATGCCCCGGGGCGCGGCTCCGCGGGTGGTTGGCGGCGTCAGGCCATGCCGGGTCATGGCGAACCGGCCCGGTGCGACGTGGAGCGGAACGGCGGCCCCCGGGGCTGATGCCAGCCCGCGAAGGCCCCGACGATCATCATGGGACCGCCGCAGCAGGGGCAAGGCGAGCGGGCCTTGCCGGGGCTGTCCTGCGGATCGGGCGCGTCGGCGGTGGGGCGAGGCGGGGCCGGGACGCCGAGGATCGCGCGGATGTGGGCCAGGCCCGCCTTCCGGTTTGCGCCCGTGAGGAGGCCGTAGTGCCGGATGCGGTGGAAGCCGCGCGGCAGGACATGGAGCAGGAAGCGCCGGATGAACTCCATGGCCGACAGGGTCATGACCCGCGGCCGTCCGGCCTCGTCGCGCCGGTAGTCCTTGACGCGGAAGCTGACACTCGCCCCGTCGAAGGCGAGGATGCGTCGGCTGGAGATTGCGACGCGGTGGGTGTAGCGCGCCAGGTAGGCGAGCACGGCCTTCGGCCCGGCAAACGGCGGCTTGGCGTAGACCACCCAGCGCTTCCTGCGCACCGGGGCGAGCGCGCGGGCGAAGGCTCTGGGATCCGAGAGCGGAGCCAGGGTGCCGAAGAAGACGAGCGTCCCGGCCTCGTGGAGGGCGGCGAGCCCTTCGAGGAACAGGCGGCGGAACAGCATGCCCAGCACCCGCACCGGCAGGAGGAAGGCAGGGCGCGACGCGACCCATCGGGTCCCGTCCGGCGAGAGGCCTCCGCCGGGGACGATCATGTGGAGATGGGGATGGTGGGTCATGGCCGAGCCCCAGGTGTGGAGCACGGCGGTGAGACCGATGCGGGCCCCGAGGTGCTTCGGGTCGGCGGCGATCCGCATCATGGTGGTGCTCGCCGCTCGGAACAGCAGGTCGTAGACGGCGGCCTTGTTGTGGAAGGCGATGGCGGCGATCTCGGCCGGCAGGGTGAAGACGACGTGGAAGTAGCCGACCGGCAGGAGGTCGGCCTCGCGCGCGGCGAACCAGTCGCGGGCCGCCGCGCCCTGGCAGCGGGGGCAATGCCGGTTGCGGCAGGAGTTGTAGGCGATGCGCAGGTGGCCGCACGCATCGCAGCCCTCGACATGGCCGCCGAGGCTGGCCGTGCGGCAGTGCTCGATTGCCGCCATCACCTTCAGCGTGTCCAGGCTCAGATGGCCGGCCTGATCGGCGCGGTAGGCTGGACCGGCGGCGCGGAAGACGTCGGCCAGTTCGATGGTGGCGGCCGTCGTCGTGCCCGTCGTGGCGGGCATCGCCTCAGCCCGGCGCGGGCCCCTGCCTGTGGAACAGGGCGAGCCTGTCGAGGGGGCTGGTCACGGCCCGCACCGTCCGGGTGGCGACCTTGGCGTAGAGGGCGGTGGTGTCGAGCCGGCTGTGCCCGAGCAGAACCTGGATGACGCGGATGTCGACGCCGTCCTCCAGGAGATGGGTGGCGAAGGAGTGGCGCAGGGTATGGGGACCGACGCGCTTGGGGATCCCGGCCGAGCGCGCCGCCTCGACGACGACGCGGTGCAGCTGGCGCGTGCTGATCGGCCGTGTCCAGTCCTGCCCGGGGAACAGCCAGCCCTGGCGCTGCAGGACGCCCTGCCGGTGCCCCTCGCGCCACCAGCGCCGCAGCAGGTCCAGGAGATCGGCCGACAGCATGGCGTTGCGGTCGCGGCCGCCTTTGCCACGCTCGATCCGCAGGAGCATGCGGGTCGAGTCGACATCGCCGATCCGAAGCGCGGCGACTTCGGCCACGCGCAGTCCCGCGCCGTAGGCGAGGGACAGGGCGGCGAGATGCTTCAGGCAGACCGTGGCATCGAGCAGACGCCCGACCTCGCCGGCGCTCAGCACGTCGGGCAGGGTGCGCGGCTGGTTGAGGCGGACCAGCCCCCGGGCGAGATCGGGGCGGTTGAGCGTCTGGACGAAGAAGAAGCGCAGGGCGGAGACGATGGCGTTCATGGTCGGCACGCCGAGGCCGACCTCCTGCTGGGCGATCTGGAAGCGGCGCAGGTCGTCGCCGGTCGCGGTATCGGGTGATCGCCGCAGGAAGGCGGCCAGCCGCCCGACGTCGCGGATGTAGTTGCGCTGCGTCGCCCGGGAGAACCGGCGCAGGGTCATGTCGTCGATCAGGCGCTGGCGCAGCGAGCCGCCGGCAGCGGCGGGAACGGCGAGGATGGTCATGGGATGGCTCCACTCGAAGTAAGAGAGCCGGGATCGTCCGCCCGGGCTGGGCGGCGCTCAATTGGCGCAGGGCGCTCGGGTCAATCCGCCAGCCTCGAAGCTGCCACCCATCCCGCGCGAGCGGGTTCGTTCATCCACCCGTTGCGGACGCCGCAGGCAGGTACCAAGCGTCGGATCTCGATCACTAGACACCCGCAACGCGAGCACGACTGGCTCGTGTACGCAGGGTCGACGCGGGGAGCCACCACCATTCACGTGGTGTTCGGGGCGGATTTCTCGAGCGCTGAGGCTTACGAACAGGACAGAACCGCAGTCCGTCGCGGCGTCGAACCCGCCGGGTAACGGTCACGTCCATGCCGCCGAGGAATGAAACTCATCACTCCAGCCTTCCTGCCATTGATGGGCCGCGAGAGGCATAACGGATTCGTGGCGCGAGTGGCGGCGATTGGCCTCTTCAAACAGTCCGATCCCGCGGTTCTGGCAACACGGGCTCGCCGGCCCCCAGAAGCCTTGCGGCGGAATGGCGGCGTGCCGCTGCGAGACGACTATGAGGTGACATGATGGACACGGCTGAACCATTGTTTTCGATAGCCGAACGCGGCACCGCTTCGTTGTCATTGCTCGGATTGTTGAGATGGGCGCTAGTAATAATATTTCTATGGTTTGGGGGAATGAAATTTACGGCTTATGAGGCAGCAGGAATCGCGCCATTTATCGCAAATAGCTACCTGATGAGTTGGCTTCACACGCTCTTCGGAATCGCTGGAGCGAGTATGGTCATCGGGGTGCTGGAGCTGTCGACGGCCGCCGCGCTCATAGCGGGGGCCTTCAATCCAGTGCTTTCCGCACTCGGGGCGGCGATGTCGACCCTGACATTCCTGTCGACCCTCAGCTTCTTTGTGAGCACACCCGGTGTGGCCGAAGAGACAGCTGGTGGTTTTCCCGCAATTTCCGCGGCGCCGGGACAGTTCCTACTGAAAGACGTCGTCCTTTTGGCAGCGTCATTGTGCCTTCTATTCGCATCCGTGCGCAATCCGTGGCTGACACGGGCGAGGCGTTGAGTCTTCGAGAGCGCGAGCCGACGGGATGTGGAGCCGCCTCAAGGCTCACTGCACGAGTAGCGATCCAAGGCAAACGAGACCGTGTCTGAAGATATCCTGCCGAAATTGTTGGGCACGCTGTTCGTACAGGTCCACGCCGTCGCGTTGTGCCAGATCCAGCGGGGATGGCGCCTCTCCGAGAAGGGTGCCGCGGACGCCATCTACGTCCACTACGTGCTAGCCGGCGAGGGCACAGTCGCCGTCGAGGACCAAACGCCTGTCCCGTTCGGGCCGAATACCATGATCATCCCGCCGCGCGGCACCGCGCACACGCTCGGATTCCCGGGCGCGACGCGCACGGCCGCCGCAGCCGACGCGCTGGGCGCTCTGCCGAACGGGCTCATCACGCTCACCGCGGGCGACGGGAGCCGCGACATCCTGATCGCCTGCGGCTCGATCACGGCGGACTTTGCCGGCTCGATCGGCCTGTTCGACCGGTTGCGCGAGGCGATGGTGGAGGATCTCTCGAGCAACGACCGTTTGCGGCACGCCTTCGCGTTCATGGCCGAGGAGCTCGCCCAGCCAGGGCTCGGTACGCAGGAGGTGACCGCGGCCCTGATGCGACAGTGCCTCATCATCACGCTGCGGGTTCACCTGAGGGAGCAAGGGACGCGTTCGCCACTGTTCGACGCGCTGCGCGACCCGCGCCTCGTGCGGGCCGTCGTGGCCATCCTCGATGCGCCGAACGCTGCCCACACGATCGATAGCCTCGCCGCATTGTGCGGGATGGGCCGTAGCGCCTTCACACAAACCTTCTCGTCGACCTTCGGCGAGGGGGCGATCGAATTCCTGCAGCGGGTCCGCCTGCGGCTCGGCGCGCAGCTCCTGACGGCCTCGCCCATGCCGGTGAAGATCATCGCCGCGGGCGTGGGGTACGCCAGCCGCAGTCACTTCTCGCGTGCCTTCAAGGCCGCCTACGGCGTCGACCCGAGCGCCTACCGCGCCCGCAGCGCGGTGAATGTCGCGGAGGCGGAGCCGCTGCCGGGACCGGCGGACCGCCCAGAACCGCCGGGCGAAGCGGGGTGAGCGGGCAGGTCGCCATCCTGACCCGGCGAAGAGCGCGGCGGGCATCACTGGTGAGCGACCGAACTTTTCGGGACAGGCTCGGAGATCCGAACTTTGCGGAGTCAACCCGTCGCTCGAAAGCGGCAGCGTGCTCAATCGGCCGAATTTGGTGCTTTGGACTGGCGACGCGGCGCCGACGCGCTGTCTTAGCCCTCGTACGATATTGCCGTGATCGCCGCACGAGTGGGCATCTCTAGGGAAAGGTCTCGCCCAATCCCACCGCTGGGAAGCGAGAGGAGGGGCGCTCCGTCTCCACCCGCGCGAAGCGTTCGAGACCGCATATTCCGGGACGGGCGCGACGCCCTTCGACAGACACGAGGAACAGGATGACCGGCATCGCCTACCGCACCGTCGCCGTCGACGGACTCGACGTGTTCTACCGCGAGGCCGGGCGACCGGATGCACCCACACTCCTGCTCCTGCACGGCTTCCCCACGTCGAGCTCCATGTTCCGTGATCTGATCCCGCGGCTCGCTGACCACTTCCGCCTCGTCGCGCCAGACTTGCCGGGCTTCGGCCGCACCGCGCTGCCAACGCGCGACGCGTTCGCCTACACCTTCGAGAACCTCGCGAGGGTAGTCAGGCGCTTCACCGAAATGGTCGGGCTTGAGCGCTTCGCGCTCTATATCTTCGACTATGGCGCGCCCGTCGGCCTGCGGCTGGCGCTGGCTAAGCCCGACGCGGTCACCGCCATCGTTACGCAGAACGGCAACGCTTATGCGGAGGGCTTAAGCGCTGGTTGGGACCCGATCCAGCGCTACTGGCGCGACCCCTCGGACGTCAACCGGCAAGCCCTACGTGTACTCCTGACGACCGCCTCGGTGCGCTGGCAATACATGCACGGCGTGCCCGACCCCGAGCGGGTCTCGCCTGACGGCTCGACGCTCGACAGTCACTATCTGGAGCGACCGGGTGCGGACGAGGCACAACTCGACCTCTTTCTGGACTACGCGAGCAACGTCGCGCTCTATCCCGCCTTCCAAGCCTATTTCCGCGAGCGCCAACCGCCGCTACTGGCGATCTGGGGGCGCAACGATCCGTTCTTCCTGCCGACCGGCGCCGAGGCGTACCGACGCGACATCCCGGCGGCTCAGGTGCGCTTCCTCGAAACGGGCCACTTCGCCTTGGAAACGCATGCCGAAGAGATTGCCACGGCAATCGGCGAGTTCCTCCCCCGGGCCATGCGCTGAACCCCACGGATCGCCGACATCGTCAGCGGAGCACCGAGCGTGTCGCGCTGGAACCCGACCCCATTCGCCCGAAACCACGAAGCATCAAGACTGTCGACAGTGATCAATAATGCCTAGGATGCGCCGCCTCCATCCATTGCCCATCCGCCTGATGCACTGAACTAATGACCGCCCGCGCGTCCGAGGCCGATCGTTTTTGCGATCTGCGAGCGCTGCTCGGCGTAGTTATGGGCGACCATCGGGTAGTCCGCAGGCAGGCCGTAGCGTTCGCGGTAGCTCTGCGGGTGCAGCCCATGAGCCGTGAGATGGCGCTTGAGCGTCTTGTAGGTCTTGCCGTCGACGAAGCTAACGAGCCCATCCGGCCGCACGGACCGGCGGATCCGCGCTGCGTCTGGCTTCTCGGACGTCGAGCCCGGATATCGCGAGTGTGCCGCCAGTCTCCAAGCCAAAGCGTCCAAACCGGAAAAAGAATTGTAAGTACTTCGGATTAAAGACGGAAGGTCGCCGACAGGTACGGCGTTTTTGGAAACGTAGGCCGATACGATCCTGGCAGCCAGCCCCATCATATCAGCATCTACTTTGTGAGTGTTCTCAATCATGTTCGTCTATCTATTGAAATTGTGCCGATCTTCGCGGCGGCGAGTATCGCTGGGACCTCGGGAATGCAATCGAGTAGGGCTCGGAAAAATACAATTGGCGACAAATTTAGGACGCGCGGGATACCTGCTCTCGATGGTGTCTTCACGAGCAATCCTGGATAGTTCAAGATACCCACCGGCTGCCGTCGGCCCGAATTGCATCACCGGGCAAGGCGCAATCTGCGATCGCCACGACTCAAATCGTTCGGTATCTGGTCGCGCTTCAAACAACTTGGTCGGCCGCTGGTCGAGAACGGCGCTACGTCGGTCTCTCCCGGAGCCCACCGGCATCGCGATCGCACCCCCATCTCGGTTGGACAGATACGAGGCTCGCCGCAATCCCGTCGACCTGAAATCCTTGGTTAGCTGATCGCGCGCCAATCCCTCTTCCTTCAGGGAGAGGATGTCGGCGCGCGATCAGCTAAAGGCCATCAGCCAGCAACGGCGGTTCCTTTTCCTGCTGCGCCGACCGTCGCGCGACGGCCCGGCTGAAGCATCACGGGCGCAACGGCCGACACCGTCATCAGTTTCGAAGTCTGTGGGTCTGGAACAAACCGAACTCCAGGCGCCCACTAAATCCTATTGGATCATCTGCCCACGAATTTCGCCGCCTGGATGTTCCTTGGTATGAATGTTGGCATATACATGGCCAGCTTTGAACGCAGAAATATCAGCATCTGAAAGTCTCGCCATACCGTTGATCGGGTTATTTAACGGAGCTAAGATCGGGATCATTATTCCGGCGCTCTCGCTGGCCGAGGCTGGGCCATGAAAATGCCCTGCCGTTGCAGGACCGGAAAGGCCTTTGTATTGAATTGTGTAGGCTAGCATCTTCGTATCCGTATCCACTGTCGCGCTCACCGTTCCGGTACCGGTGGTTGTATTCGTCGGCACCTCCGACGCGCCGTTCAGAACCGCATGATAGGTGATCGTCTCAGCCTGAACGGAGAACGATGCCAAGCTCGCGGCGATTGCCGCAGCGAGACCGATTGAGCGGCTCATGTCATCTCCTTCTTCGTTTTCGATGGTTCGTCTTGGGATCGATTGTGTCGGCGACATTTTCCGTCACGCGATATGCAATCGGTGCAACCGACGGGATCGGACATGGATCGTAGACGCTTACGATCCATGTTGCCGCGGGCCGTGCATGGAACCGTTCCGTCCGACGCAGACGTCTCGCGGAGGTTATCGTCCGCCTGCATCACTAACAGTATTCATACCTGGAAGTTCATGAAATAACTGTGTGTTATGGATTTCATTCTCCGTAGTTGCGCAGCCTTTACCCTTTTGCTGCGCCTCGTACGAGGCGCGCCCGCGAGAAGGCGCTGGTCACTTGCCGGGACGTGCGGAGATCCGGATCGGTCGTGCGACCGCTTCGCTTGATGATCAGCCGTGTGGGACAGAACAGAGTGCTCTTCGCCGATGATGCCTCTTCGCGGCGATTGACAGAACCTCTCCGACCTGAAGGGCGGAGATTCCTGCGGCTCACGCCGCAAGTTCCTGTTTCATTGGGGCCGTACTCCGGGCTGAGCCCGGCGCGTCTGACAACCCTTCCGCAGGCGATCGCCGGGCATCAAACCCGGCCCTGACCGCGTGCCCCGCGGCCAGGATGTTCTGTGACGCGTTCGCGTCGCGGTCGTGCGTGACGCCGCAGGCATCGCACGTCCATGTCCGCACGTGGAGCGCCCGCTTCGGACCGACGACGCCACAACACGAGCACGCGCGTGCTCGGGAAGAAGCGGTCGATCGCGACCAAGTCGCGTCCGTACCAGATCGCCTTGTACCGGAGCATCGCGAGGAGCGAGCCCCAGGCCGCGTCGTAGAGCGAGCGCGCGAGCCGCGTGCGGGCCAGCCCGCGCACGGACAGCGTCTCGACGTGGATCGCTTGGTTCTCGCGGATCTATTTGGTCGAGAGTTTGTGGTGGTGGTCCAGGCGCGCGTCTGCGACGTGCGTGTGCAGGCGCGCCACCGCGCGCCTCGTCCTCTCCCGGTTGTTCGAGCCCCTCTTCTTTCGTGCCAGGGCGCGTTGCGCTCGCCGGAGACGATGCTGACACTGGCGCAGCCAGCGCGGATTGGCGACCGACGCGCCGTCTGAGGAGACGGCAAGCGTCATCAGCCCGAGATCGATGCCGATGGCCGGCCGGATGGGCTCCGGCGCGAGCGGCGGCTCGACCTCGACGCGAAACGCGACGTGCCATCGGCCCGCCGCGTCCAGCGAGATGGTGATCGACGACGGTACGCTTGGCAACGCGCGCGACCAGCGGATCGCCAGAGGCTCGCGCATCAGCGCGAGCGTCAGTTGGCCGTCACGCCAGCGGAACGCCGTCTTCATGAACGTCGCCGACTGTGGATCGCGGCGCGACTTGAACCGCGGCCTGCGCCCGAGCCGCTGGAAGAACCGGGTGTAGCCCGCTTCCAGGTGACGGAGTGCCTGCTGCACCGGCACCGACGACACCTCGGCCAGCCGAGGCCACTCGGCCTTCCAAGCTGGCAGGCGTTTCGAGAGATCGGCATAGCATAGGCGCTTGCCGCGCTCGCGCCATGCGGTCTCGCGCTCGTCGAGCGCGCGGTTGTAGACGACCCGCACGCACCCGAAGGTGCGCCGGAGCAGGTCTGCCTGCTCCGGCGTTGGGTCGAACCGGCACCGGTAGCCCGCCGCAAACGACGTGGCGGAAAGCTAGTCGTTCATACTATGTTCTGCAACGCGATGCGTCGCAAAAGGCGCTTGTATCCTCGCCCTGAAGGGCGAGGTCTTACGCGCTGATATGATATGCTCCTCCACACCACCCACGGCCGGGTCGATCGCACAGCGGCTGGAGGATAGGACGGCCAACCAAGCAGCCACCGTAGACGCACTTGATTCGGAGAGCCGCGAGATCCGGCCCGCTTGAGGCTCGTGATCGGCGGCGACGGCAATCAGGCAGCCACGCCGACGAGGGCGACGCCGGTGAAGCGTCGCGCATCTTCCGTCGAAAGGGGAGGGCTGAACAGGAAACCTTGCACGTCCGTGCAGCCCTCCTCCCGCATGCGTTCAAGTTGCGCCTGTGTCTCGACACCTTCCGCCGTGATCGCCGTGCCGAGATGCGCGTCGAGCCTAACGACGGACCGGACGATCGCGGCCGTGTCAGGGTTTGCGATATCCCGAATGCATGCGATGCCACCGGTCGGAGAATCAGACAGCATTGGTGGCGAGGGCCTAGTCCCCAGGCCGTCGCTCCCGCTCCCGCTGACGGGGGCGTGGGCGTGGGCGAGCCTCTTCTCGCTCGCTGTCAGGCGCTACTGACCACGGAGCAACGCGGCTTCCGCCTCCTTGCGTTCGCTGACATCCAGAACGAGGTCGACGAAACCGACCGGTTCGCCCTTATCCGGATCGAAGACGACGCGCCCGAAGGATTGAAGCCATCGTTGGGGGCCCGCCTCGGTCGACGTGCTGGCGATCTGATACTCGGCGCTGAAGGTGTCACGATGCTGGATAGCTCGCCGCGCCTCGGCCCAGACATGGGCGACGTCCTCCGGGTGGAGGCACGTGTGGCTCGGCTCAGGCTGCGGGCGGGAAGTTCGAGGGGAACAGCGCGCGCTTGGTCTCCTCGTCGTTGACCGTCTTGAACGCGTGGTCCTTGCCGACGGCGCGCGCTCGCGCTGCAGCGGGACGCCCGTCGACCACTGCAAATAGCCGCTGGAGGTTCGGGTAGGCTGCGAGCGGCTCGGCCTCACCTTTCAGCACGCGCTGGGCGCGGTCGAGCCAGCCCCAGGCCGAGATGTCGGCGATCGTGTAGCTGTCGCCGACGATCCAGTCGCGCCCGGCCATGTGGTCGTCCAGGACGCGATAATGCCGCTCGGCCTCCTGCCGGTAGCGGTTGCGGGCGTAGTCAAGACCCTCAGGCGCCGCGAACTGGAAGTGGACGGCTTGGCCCGAGAAGGGGCCGAGCCCGGACGCTACGAACATGAGCCACGAGAGCAGCTCCGGGCGGTCGTCCGGCGCGCCGAGGAGCTTGCCGGTCTTCTCGGCGAGGTAGAGCAGAATCGCGGTCGAGTCGAAGACGCGGGCCTTTCGGCCGCCGGGCACGTCTGTGTCCACGATCGCCGGCACTTTGCCGTTCGGATTGACGGCGCGGAAGGTGGGGGCGTGCTGCTCGCCCCGGCTCGTGTCGATCGGGATCGTCTCGTAGGGCAGGGCGAGCTCTTCGAGGAGCAGCGCGACCTTCGCCGGATTGGGCGTCGGATGGTAATAAAAGCGGATCATCTGCGTTCCTCTGTGCTTTGAATGGATATCAGGTCGAGCCTCTTCGCGTTCGATGACGCTGCGAGGAGGACGCCTCCGACGACGACCAGAAGTGCCGTGCCCTCGAGCGGCGTGGGGATCTCACCCAGGACGGGGACCGCGAGGATCGCGGCCACGACCGGGAGCAGCGCGATGACGGCGGTCGTGGCAGTCGCCCCGAGGAGGCCGACGGCGCGATTGAAGGCGACGAGCGCGACGCCGCTCATCATCACGCCTTGGTACACCGCCTGAACGACGAGTTCGGTCACGGAGGCGTGGCCGAAGCGGCCGAGCCCGAGCATCAGGTAGGCCGGAAGGTAAACGACTGACGACCACACGCAGATCAGGGCGGCGGCCTGGATCGCGGTCAGCCCGCTACGGCGGAACACGAGAGTGTAGGCTGCCCATAAGGCCGCAGCCGCCGCCAGTGCGAGGAGCCCGCCGGGGTCGGGCCGAGCATGCACGAGCGCGCCGGCCCCGAGGAGCCCCGCGAGCCCGATCAGGATCGTGCCGTAGCCGAGCCATCGCACCTTGCCCTGAGATTCGCGCAAAAGAATACGCGCGAAGATACCGGTGAAGATCGGCATCAAGGTCGGAGCGACCGCGGCGGCTTGCGCCGCCGAAGTGAGTTGCAGGCCGAGCGCGACGAGGAGCACGAAAGGCGCTCCCCAGAGGAGCATGAACACGAAGCCGGTCCGCCATGCCGCCGCTGGAAGTTGTGATCCCGGGCGCAGGACCGCGGGAGCGAGCACGATGGCACCGATCCCGAAGCGGAGGGCCGTGATATCCCAAAATCGCAGCTCGCGCGTCACACTGAACCGCGTCACCACGAACCAGCCCGAAAAGATGAGAACGGTCAGCACCGCCCAAGCGCAGCCCGCCAGACGTCCGGCCGCAACCCCTCCCTCTCTCGCACGCGGCTCGTCGAGGGCGGAGGGCCTAGGCACGGCCAGGGGATCGGCATGCACGACGTGCCGACGATTTGACGGGATCGCGTTCACGACGGATCAGGTCCCGCGGCCTTGAGCCGGTAGAGTTACGCTGGCGTAGCACCAGGTTCCGCCGACCCGGCACGGTAGACGCGGTCCGCCGTCTCGCACGAGAGCGTCCATGGTTCGGCGACGACGGCCAGGAACGGCTCGGCGCGGTACCTCGATCGCGACCTCGTGCAACGTGCACCAACCCGTACTTTCCCTGCGGGCGGGTCGGCATCGGTAGACCACAGGTTCTTGCCACCGTCCCATGGCCATCCTCTCGCGTCGGTGCGGTTATCTTCCACGAACGGAGATCGGCACACCGAGTTTGCGCGAAGCGCTCCGGAGTTTTAATACGTCCGTTCTAAAATGCGCAAGGGTCGCGTTCGTGACAGAAGCGGCGGATTGCAGGCACGGGAGACGCGCGATGGCGAGGCCGAGGCAGTTCGAGGAGGCTGCGGTGCTCGATGCCGCCATGCTCTGCTTCTGGCGCCAGGGGTACGACGCCACCTCGGTCAACGACCTGAGTGAGGCGACCGGGCTGACCACGGCGAGCCTCTACAACGCGTTCGGCGACAAGCGTGCCTTGTATCAGAGGGCATTCGACCACTACGTCGAGGGCACGATCGCCGACAGGATCCGGCGGCTCGAAACACATCCTGGGCGGGACGCGATCGCCACGTTCTTCCGCGAGATCCTCGATCGCTCGTTGGGCGACCCCGAGCACAAAGGATGTCTTCTGGTCAACGCGGCACTGGAGACGGCCCAACACGAGCCGGAGTTTCGGACGACCGTTGCCGACCATCTGGTCCGTCTCGAAGCGTTTTTCCGCGATCGCGTCGAGGCGGGGCAAGAGGACGGGTCCATCACGCGGTCGCTGCCGCCCGCGACACTGGCCCAGCACCTTCTGGGCTCGCTTATGGGCTTGCGCGTGCTCGCGCGCGCGCGACCCGAGAGACCGTTGCTCGAAGGCATCGTGTGCTCCGCGCTCGCCTTGCTCGATCGCCGCGACGGCGAGAGGCCTTGAGGGTTCGCGCGAAGACTCGATCGATGAATGCGGCGCCTCGCCGGTGACGGCAGGATTTCGCGCGGAACGCGGACGGGAGAGGCGTTTCGCGAGCTCGGAACGGAACGGCGATCGCGCCGAGCTCGCGAATTTGCCTGCACGAGCGAGGGGTTCGACGAGGGCCGGAATGTGCATGGTCGCGCGAGCGCTTCTAGGCGAGACCTGCCGGAACTCCCTGGCACTTCGCACGCCTTGGCGCGCCGGATGGCTCGGCGGCCCAATCGACAGGGCCGCCGGCCGCGCCGGGACCGTGGGACCCGATTGTGCCCGACAATTCGAAGATCTTCGCGGCCGACGATACGGCGATATCGCCCGGCTGAGCCGGGCGGCCCGTACGGCTCGCGGAACAGGTGCACGAGCCGCTTCGAGGCCACCCGGCGCACGGCGTTCACCCACCACGCGCGCGGTCGTCTCGTCCAGGATCTGCATATTGCGCGGCTCCCGCTTGATCCACGAACGGCGCCTCAAGATCACGATCGCGGGGAGATCCGAGGCGGTTCGGCAAGCCTGGGCTGGACCGGAAACCAAAGTCGTCCCCGGATAGAACGTCGGCCATCCGCCGTCAGAGCCCTCGCTCGACCTTACCGGAGATGCCCCTGAGACCGGCTTCGTAGATGCCGGAAATTGCCTTCCTGGTTCTGTCGTTCGGGGCACCCTTCGACTGAAAGTTGCAGGTCCACGTAACCCTCGAACCGTTGCCGGATTTCGCCACGTGAATCGTCGATCTATAGTTCGCGACCGGGAGCACGCCTTCAAGCATCGTATAGGTGTAACTCATCGCGCCATCGTCGCGGGCTTCCTGTCGTTCGACGACCGTGCCGCCGTCTTTGAGGGCGAGCGTGCGCAGCGTGTTGCCATCCTTCTCGGACAGGGCGCACTTTTCGACAGCCGGGTGCCAGTCGGCAATTCCGCAAAACTCACCGATCGCCTTCCAGACCGTCTCGGGAGCAGCGGCGATCTCGACCGACTTGGTATATTCCAACGCCGAGGCAGACGTGAACGGCGCCATCACGAGCGTCGCGGCGGCGATGACGCGCTTGAACATTCGAAATTCCCTTCGAAGCAATCTTATTTCTGAGAACCTCAAGTCGCAAGCATCGCTCGCTTGGCGCGGCGAGAATTGCGACGCCAAGAACTCAGGTATCTTCGACAGAACGAAGCGTCAGATTGATTCCGTACCATTCGCATCGTCGCTACGGGCTCGATACGACACGATAGATTACGATCTCGGCACTGGAACTTTCGATCGACGGTTCGGCGCGACTGCCTGCTCGGTGCGGAGTTCGACGAGAGAGGCTCTCGGTTACGTCCGCTCGGCCCAGGAACTTACGATTCGGTCGGAGCGGACAGCCGCACCTATTCGGCCCCGCCGCAGGAAGTTCTGTCGTCCGAGTTCTACTTTCCGAGAATTCTCGGGCACGCTCGTCCCATTCGATCGATAGCCTGTCCTCGCGAAACGGCTTCGAAAGCCGCACGTGGTCCCGGTCAAAAGTGATTTCCGGCCGCCGGAGACGATCGTCTCGCTGATCTCCAAAGAGCGCCTCTGGCCGTCGGCAGAAGCCCACGCGCTCGCGGTCGGAGTCGGCTTCGACTGCACCACATGACCGACGTGACTTTAAGAGATCGGGTTGCAGACGTCGCCGCTTGAGCACCCCGCTCGGTTCGAAGGCCCCCCGCAGGAGCTTGGGGAGCAGATCCCGTATGCCCGATGGGGTGCTCGGCGAGAACGAAGCGCTCGACGCCCACACGACACTCTCCACTTGAGCGAGATATGCACCGAAGCCGCACGCTTCGATGTCCTGTTGATAAATTGAGCGAAGGCCAAGCCCCCCAGTGCAGCGGCACGGTCCACATCGGATCCGCGACCGGATTTCGACACTTTCAAAGTTGGATCATCGCAGAACTGCAGTACCGCTGGAAATTTACCGCGGGAATGGAGTTGATAACACTTAGCTATTACCAAGCGGATATGACGAGAGTCGACGGGACGGTCACGGCAGCGTAACTCATCCGGCTGACGTTCTACGGTGAGCGGCAGACTCGACACTTCCGCAGGAGGGAGTCGATGAATGCGGGCACGCAACTTCTCTGCAATGCGGTCCGAAGAGCGTGTGGCCGGCATGATATCGAAATCGGCGTGAGCGGGTCCGAAAGACGCGCAGGGCTATGCTGAACACTTTCAAAGATCCGACCCGCGGAGCGCTGCATGCCACCGCCCACCACAAACCGGATCATAAGCGGTTGGAACGGATGGACTTTGCAGCGATCTTCGACCGCATACCCATAGAACTGGGCAGCTCGCGATGACCAAGCGCTACGTACCAAGCTCGAGCGTTCATTCACCGCACTACGGAAGTGGCGACGAAAGCGAAGCGGGTCCGATGCTCTCACAAGCTCGTCGCGGCGATCGGTAGGGCCATGTTCGAGTTTTCCCTCAACTCGACCGAGCCCGACAGTATCGCGCACATCATCCAAGTGGCGCTCGCGCCCGCCTTCCTGCTCTCGGCGCTGGCGACCCTGCTAAACGTATTCTCGACTCGATTGGGCCGGATCTCCGATAAGGTCAACGCCCTCTCCGCGGAGATCGACAGAGCTAGCGCGGCAGAAGCGACGCGCCTCATACGACGGTGCTCCTACCTGCGGCGGCGCTCCCTGTTGCTCGACGTAGCCGTAGTGCTCGCCTCGCTTGGCGGCTGCTTGATCGGGTTCGCGGTATTGACCCTCTTCGTCGGAGCGCTCCGCGATGTGGCAACCGCTTCGATTCTGTTCGCGCTTTTTGGAGTGGCGCTGATCTGCACCGTCGCCGCGATCGGCGCATTCATGGCCGAGATCCTCATGGCCGGCCGCGGTTTACGCGACAAAGTCGACCGCCAGCAGGACGAAGCGTTCACGCCTCGGTGATAAGAGCCGCTTCCTCGCCGACTATGGACGGGCCGGGGGTACCATCGCCGCGGTGTCGTTCGATCAAGCTCGGTGGCTGCTGGCCTACGCCGAGGCGATCGCGGCCGGCGCCCCCTTCCCGCCGATCCTCGACGCTGCCGATCACGGGCGTTTCCAGATGGGTGCGCCCGGCTTCCCGTCGCGGCGGCAAGGTAGTCTCTTGGCTGCCTAGGAAGTCCCCACACGGCGCTGCTGTCGCCTTCAGGAAACTGGCGTAGAGCGATGGCCGACGACACGCTGTTCGCCGAGTTCCTGGACCACGCTAACCGGCCCGATCCTATCCAATTCCTGCGCGGCTGCGCGAGACGCCGGTCTCGCGCCAGCGCGACGGCAGTTGCGTCGTCAGCACCCACGCAGCGATCCGCACCCTGCTGTTCGATCCGCGCCTCAGCTCCGACGACCTGCCGCCCGCCCGCCGGTAACCCGTTCAAGGATCTGATCCTCAACCCAATCAGTAACCGCGTCAGCACCGCTCACCGCCCGCTGATCTTCCGCGATCCGCCCGACCATGATCGGCTGCGCGGGCTCGTCATGCGCGAGTCCTCGATCTCGCGGGTGCTCGGCTTGCGCGAGCGTGTCGCCGGGGAGGTGGACGGCCTGATTGACGCCTGCCGCGGCCGCTCGGAGATCTGCCTTGTCGGCGACCTGTCCTACCCGCGGCCGGTGTCGGTGATCTGCACCCTGCTCGGCGTGCCCGGAGCGGACGAGCCGTGGTTCCTGGGCTGGGCGACGCAGCTCTCCACGGCGCTGGAGCCCGACGCGCGCTACGACGGAAATCCGCCGCAAGTCCGTCGCTGCCCTCGACGAAATCTCGGCTTACCTGCGTGGACTGATCCGCGAGAAGCGGCGCCGCCCGGCCGACGACATGCTCAGCGGGCTCGCCGCGCACGGGCCGGACGACCGGAGACAGATGAGCGAGTTCGACCCGATCGCGACGGCGGCCCTGCTGCTGGTTGCGGACACGAGACGACGGTGAACCTGATCACCAACAACATGCTGACCCTGTTGCGCCACCCGGAGGAGCTGGAGCGCCTACGCGCGGATCCGGAGCCCGCGCCGCGGGTGATCGAGGAGATGCTGCGCTTCGAGGCGCCGGTCCACTTCCGCACGCGCAACGCACTCGGGGCGATCGAGGTGGGCGGTCGGACGATCCCGAAGGGTGCACCGGTGGTCCTCCTGCTCGCCGCCGCCTGCCGAGATCCGTCGCGCTTCGCCAAACCGGACCGCTTCGACCCGGACCGAAAGGACACCCAGCATCTCGGCTTCGGTGGTGGTCTTCACTACTGCATCGGCGCGCCATTGGCGCGGATCGAGGCGGAGATCGCGCTGGTGGCACTGAGCCGGCGCCTCGTGGCGCCGCGCCTGCTGAAGGACCCTCCTCCGTATCGGCCCGGCGCCGCGCTGCGCGGCCCCGAACAGCTCGCTATCGGAATCCCGCCGACATGGCCGGATCCGCCCGTGCCCGCGCCGCCGGATCGAGCTGAGCGGAATTCTCGCCCCGAGCCGCGGACGTCCGCCTCCGGGAGGGGCTGACGGCCCCCGTTGGCGCCGCGACCCGCCACCGGACGCCGAGCCCGGCACTGCGCTCCCCACCCGCCGGCAGGGCGAGTGGTTCACGATCTGCAGCGTACGACGCGCGGACCAGCGCGTCGCCGCATGGCCACACCGAGGAGCCGACCGCTCAAAGGGCCGGGCGTCACCATCAGCAGCAGGCCGCGGCCGGCCGTCCACGTTGACGCCCTCCTCCGGGGCGGAGGGTCGCGCCTCGATCGGCCGCGACGGCAGCAGGCCAAGGCGGTTTCGGGGGGCAACCGCTCACCGGCCGGACGCGCGCGCGTCCGCGTCGCGGAAATCCTCGATCGCTTGCGCGTCGAAGAGCAGTCGCATCGGTCCCTCCCCGCGGGCGAATCGAGCGCACGGCCTGAGCTTGCCACCGAGCAAGCTCGATATCGTCCTGGCGCGGTCGTCGTGTCGGGACCCGCCTCGCAGCGCCCGCGACACCTCGTCGAAGGTCATCTGGTCGGCGGTTCGGCGATGCAGCGCCGGCACGTCGAAGCGCAGCCGGGCGGCCAAGCGTTCGAGGGCGCCGCGCTCGAAGCGGATGCGGGCCGCCTCGCCTTCGGCCCACGGCACGGGAGGCAGGATTCCTATCCGTTCGAGCGCCCTGAGCGTCCTGGTATCGAGGTCCAGGATGCGTTTAGCCTCGGGAAGCGTCACCGAGCCGTCGATCAAGGCCTTGAGGCGGGCGACTTCATCCGCGCCGCACTCGTGCCCCGCGGCAACCTCGACGCCGGCGTGTCGCAGAAGACGATCGAGGATGGTGCGGTCGAGCCCCAGCCGGCACTCCAAGGCGATGCGTCGATCCCCGCGCTCCGGCGACACGACCTCTCCCAGGAGATATAACCCTGCCGGCACGATCCACGCGGATCGAACGTGGGACAGGAGCGCGTCCCGGATTGGTCGGACGGCCTCGGTCGGATGCGCTTCGAGCCAGTCCAGCAACGGATTCAACAGCCGGCGCAGCCGGACGCGATCCAGGTGCGGCGACGGCGTCTCGATCGCCGCGAGCTCGGCCCCCAAGGCGGCGCCCCCGTCTTGGAGCAGGCCGAACCCGAGCACCGCGTAGGCATGGTCCCACGTCGGGCTTCGCCGGGCCGTCGCCCGTGGGCTCAGCGTCTCGCCGATAGCGAGGACGCAGGAGAGTGCGTCGGTGGACGAAAGCGCGTCGAGAGCCATGGAGGGCCGAATCGGACCGAAGCCCAGCCGTCCGACGAGGTAGGCCTCCCACGCGGCGTCGGTCGCCGCGTCCCCCGACGTGTCGACCAAATCGCTTCCGCACGACGCGCAGAACCGCGGGGTGCGTTCGCGCCATGCGATCGGCGCGCCACAGTTCGGGCAGCCATCGATCAGGGCGCAGCCATGGCGCTCGCAGCGGCCGACGGCTCGGAGGTCCCACCAGGTGCGACGATACCGCCAGAGCGCCGGCTCGGCTCCGTCGGCCTCCGCGTCCCCCACCAGGCATCGTATGCAGACGCGCTTCGAGGGAGCCCAGCCCCGGAACGGCAGGCTGAATCCGCCCAGCCGCATGCCGTGGGCATCCCGCACGAACGTCGCCGCGGCCATGGCCCGGGGATCCATCCCTAGCAGACCGGCGAGCTCGTCGAGGCGCGACCCATGCCGCACGGCCTTGCGATCGATCCCCAACGCGCGGGCCAGCCGGACGCCATCGTCGTCGCCCAGCCGGGCGGCCAGCCGCTCGAACGCTTCGTAAGCGGGCTCCCCGGCCCGCGGCGGGACGCGGATCGCATGTGGCATGGCAGGCGCGCGAGCGTTGCGGATGACGCGGCCAACTCCATGGGCCATGCGGCCTCGGCGTCAAGCCTTCCTGCGTGCTCCGCGACCCCAGTAGCCCGATGCTTGCCTCACCGTTCGTGGGACCGAAGGCGCGCCGAGCACCCGAGCGCCTGCCATCGCCTGCCGACGCACGTCCGGCGACCTCCCGTTCGCGCGTTTGACCCGGCCGATCTTTGGCAGGCGCACGACAGACCGGTTCGCGTTGAGCCGCTTCACCGCCGCTTCGCGACCGAGGCCGCCCCGCCCAAATTCCGTGATCGCTTGGCGCCTGATCACTTCATGTAGGTTCGGATCGCCTTGATGAGCACGGCCGCCCCATCCGCACGGCCGGGATCCGGCTCCATGTCGGGATCAGCCAGCTTTTGGCGGACATGCCGTTCCAGCACCTCGGCCGTCATGCCGTCGATCGCTCCGCCCATGGCTGAGAGGAGCATGAGGATCTCCAGGGTGTCGCCGTCGGCGTCGACGGACCGCTCGACGGCCGCCGCCTGTCCCATGAGCCGACGGATGCGCGCGACGAGCTTCGCCTTGCCGGTGTCGGTATTCCCCACCCTCCGATCCTTCCATCCGATCTGCGCGCTGGAGACGGTCGGCGGCCACCGTTCGGGGGAATGCCCGCCCACCGCTGGAGGTCATGTATTCACGGTTCAACTAACATGACGTGAGCGCTACGGAGGCACGATGCGCCGGGAATGCCGGGGCCGTGTTCAGCCTTTCAGCCTCAATCTCCACGCGGTCTGGTGCCCGAAGTTCCGACGCAAGGTGCTCACCGTAACCTACGATCTGCGCGTGAACGAGATCATCGCCGAGATCGCCGCGCATCGCGATGTCTCGGTCCACGCGCTCGAAGTCATGCCCAATCACGTCCGCCTGTTCCTGGGATTTGTCCCTCGTGCAGGACGTTCGAGGCCAGGACGCTCGCGATCCGTGTGCAGGCCTGCGATTGCGGCCAAACCCTGGATCGCGATGAGGCGGCAACGATGATCGGGCATTCGGCGTCGGGCGTGGACACGGTCTTCAGGACATAAGCAGGTGTGTTGCCGCGTCGCCGTTCCAAGGAGTTGCCTGCGGAAGCGGGCGGTGTTGTTACTCGGAGACGGCAAATAGTTTGACGAAATGCTTGGTTCTGCCGTATAACGCAGCGGATCGACGACCTGCGGGGCGACTTGCCAAATCGACATCAGTACCGTTTGGAGATTTTCAATCGTGGTCGATGTCGATACCAGCCTGAGATGTAATAATTCGACCCTCGAACAGGGTCACGTGGAACGGGCGTACTACGTGAGGCGCCTCGACGACGAAGGCAGGACTGTTCAAACGCACTGCATCGTGGCGCTGGACCAGGACGAAGCGCTGGAACTCGCGTATACGATCAGCGGGGCTGGCAGGGCGCAGTTGTGGCAGGGCGCCCAACTCCTGCACGAGATCGAGCGGTTCGCGTTCAGGCGCCGGCCGGGCGGCACTTAAGCGTCCTCCAACGCGCGCTGGCGGCGTCACTTCTCCTCATCGCACCGCGACCCGCGCACGACGGCGCCAAGCCGATTCAGGTCAGGGCGCCCGACGCAGCGCACCACTGACCCGATCGCCAGCCGTAACCGCGGGCCCACGCAGATCCACCGTCACGCCGGGCATCGTTGACTCCGCAGCCTCAGTTCCAACCGTCGCCGCGCAGCTCACCATAGCCGATCTGCGGCCGATGTCCCGCGCGAGGCGGTCCGCGCGACCGATGCAAGGCTCGGGAGAAGGGCCTCGTTCCAGCCAGGCCGGACGCCGTGATCTCTTCGACGATCGCCCGCGCCTGCGTCCACGGCGCGGTCAGGAGCGGCTCGTAGCGTTCGCCGGACCGGCACGCGGCTTCGAGCTCGCGACACAGCCAGGGCCAAGCACGCTCCGTCCTCGTCGGCTGCGGCCACCCTGACCACGCCGTTACCGACGCGGCCATTGTCATACGAACGCGGCGGCATGCAGCGTCGCTGGATGCGGTGGGTTTGCATCGGCGGCCTGCCGAAGCGTCACCCGGGAGAGGCCGCACAATCTCCGAAAAACCCCGTCCTCGCGGACGGGGACGATCCCAGGGTCGGTCGCCTACGTCGATTTCGTCGCCTCGGACATCGAGGGAGCGCTCCCGAGGGACACGCCGCGACCCAGCCCGGATACAACGGAATCCCGTGCGGAAGCGGTTTGATCGAGCGCGACCACGGGCGGACGTCGCGCTGGCTTGGATTCCCGGACCGTGAATACTTCGAATTGTCCCCGCAATCAACAGGCTGGGCGGCGCCGAACGGCTAGACATCAGTAATCGCTTGATGTAGCACTCCGCCTCCCGACGCAGTGTCGATGCACGCGTCTGGCTCCCCCACACATTAACGACGCTTGCCGACGCGCGTTCGCGCCGTGCAGCCTCTGTCAACCGAGCTGGCCGCGCACCGTCGCGGCCCGGCCGGCGACGTCCCCGACGGACGTGGTCCCCAGCGTGACCGGAGCCCCCAACCATGCTGATCGCCTTCACCGGCGCCTCAGGGCGCACGGACGCGTCGCACGCGTCCCTCCTCGCCGCGCATGCCGCCGCCGTCGCGGATGGCGGGGCGAGCCTGCTGGTGCCTGACGACGCCGCCGTGGCTGCGGACGACGCGCGGCTGCGCGTCGTCCGCTTCCCGGCGGCGGCGAGCGCCGTCCGGGTCGCGCGCGTGGCAGAGGGGTGCCGGCGGGACGGCGGACCCGTCTTCGTCGACCTCCCGTCCGCGCTCCTGTGCGCGGAGGCGGTGCGTGCGTCCCTGGACGCCGCCGTCCTAGTGGTCGGCCCGCACGCCGCCGACGAGCGCGAGGCCGCGGCGTGGGAGGCAGCCCACCGGAGCTCGGCGCCGACGTGGTATCTCGGCTGCCGACGCGCCGGGGGCGGCCCGGCGGCGGCGCGGTTCGCGGCCGAGATGTCGCTCCTCGATCCCGACGGCAGGACGCTCCCGTACGCACTGCCGCCGCTGGGCCGGGGGGAGGCCGCCAGATTGGCCCGCGGCGCGCCCCGGGGGCATGCCCTACGCGCCGCGCTGTCCTTGCTGGCCGCCGTGCGGGGCGCCGCGGGGGCGCCCGGGCTTGGCCTTCCCGCTGGGGCCAGGGAGGACGCGGCGCGTCGCATCGCCGACGCCATCGACGTCCGGTCACTACCGGAGCGGTTGCGCGACCTCGCCGACGACGTCGAGGCGGCGGAGGCCGGGCTCAAGCCGACCGCCGCCGACCTCGCCGACGCGCCCGTGCTCGACGGCTGGTCGTGCGACGCCGTCGCCGCCCCGGTTCTCAAGGGACGGGTCAGCGGTCACCCCGGCATTCCCGAGGGGCATCGCGTGCGCACCAGCGAGGTGTATCTCACGGACCGCGCAACGTTCGCGCGGACGCTGTCGCGCTGGTACGTCCTGCGGGCGCCGGCCGACGCCCCGGCGGCCGCCATGCACTAGGCCGACCCGGCCGACGCCACTCCCACCCGAACCTCGAGCATAAAACCAGCCGAGCCGTACGCGGCGTCGGCCGAGGGAGTCGTGCGCATGCGCCTCTGGATCCTGTCGGACCTGCATCGTGACGTCGGAGTCCCGTGGACGCCGCCTGCCATCCCGGCGGCCGACGCCGCCGTCGTGGCCGGCGACGTCGGCGAGGGGATCGAAGCCTCTCTCGACTGGCTCGCGCACACGATCCGTCCACACATGCGCGTGGTCTTCGTTGCGGGAAACCACGAGTACTACCGCGCGTGCCGGCCCGACGCGCTGGCGTCCGGGCGGCTCGCGGCGGCGCGCTGCGGCGTCGACTTCCTGGAGGACGAGGCCACCTGGCTGGGCGACGTCGCGTTCGCCGGATGCACGCTCTGGACCGACTACCGCCTCGACGGCGACGCGCGCGTGGCCGCCTCCATGGACGACGCCCGGCGGATGCTCGCCGACCACCGCCTGATCGACCGGGCGCGCCGGCCGGCGCGGGCGCCGTTCCTGCCCGAGGACGCCGCAGCCGTCCATCGCGCCAGCCGCGTCCGCCTCGAGGCGCTCGCCCGCGACCGGGCCTGGACGCTGGCCCGGACCCGGATCGTCGTCACGCACCACGCCCCGGCCGCGGCGTCCCTGGATCCGGCGTTCGCCGGCCGGCCGCTGAACCCGGCCTTCGCCTCGCGGCTGGAGGGATCGATCGCGCGGCTCGGCGCGGCCATCTGGATCCACGGGCACGTGCACGCGAGCCGCGACCACATGGTGGGCGGCACGCGGGTCCTCTGCAATCCCAAGGGGTACGGCCGCGAGAACCGGGTCTTCGACCCGGGCCTGGTCGTGGACCTGGCCCCCTGAGCGTCCGATCCGTCCGTCCCGTCAGCCCTGTCGCAACAGCCTGGAGCGTGCACCGTGAAGGAGATCCCCCGGGAGATCGCCCGCGCCGTCGTCTTGCGGCACGTGCCGCGCGCCTTGCGCGCCGGCCTCGACGCCGATGCGGCCGATGGTCCCCTCCCTGCGCAGCTCGCCGCGGACGCCGAGGTGGCGTCGCCCGGGTTGGGCGCCCGCGTCACCGCCTGGCTTCGCGAGAACGTCGGCCCCTGTCCCGGGCTCGACGTCTCGCACGAGGACGGTCCGGCCGGGCCGGAAGCCCCCGACGGCTGCGGCCTCGCCGCGCTCGATCGGGCGGCCGCGCTCGGTGACGATCCGGTCCTGCGGGAGATTTCCGACGCGCTGGTGCTGCTCGGCGCCTTCGACCGGGTCGCGCCGCTCGCCGGGCGCGCCGCAGCCGCGGCGTGGTCCTACCTCGACCGGCTCCCCGAGGCCGGGACGCGGCTGCACCAGCTCGCGCTCGCTACGGCCGGCGCGCAGGGCGGCGGTCACGTCGCCCGCCCGCCGTGGCCGGTCCTCGACGCGAAGTTCGACCTGGCGGCGCCGGCCGACGGCGCCGCCGACCGGGCCGGCGAGGCGTGGCGCATGACCGTCGACGACGCGTTCGCCGACATCTGCCACGACGCGCGGATCCTCGCGGTCGGCCTCTCGGCCGTGGCGGCGGGCCGTTCCCGCCAGCTCTGGGCCACGGGCACGCTCGCGCAGGTCGCGACCCTCGTCGGGCAGGCCGTCGCGCGGCCGCTGACGGAATCCGCCGAGCGGGAGGGGCGCCGGGACGGCGAGGAGCGCGCGCAGGCCGAGATGGCCGACCTACGGGATATGCTGCGGGCGTACCAGGACGCGGCGGACGCCCGCCGGGAACCCGGGACCGTGGAAGTGCCCCCCAACCATCTCGTCGTCTGCCCGAGCCTGCCCGCCACGGGCCCCGGCAAGGGCAAGGACCTAGCCCGCGGCTACGGGCACGCGATCGGGACCGCGCTGCCCCTGGTCCCGACCCCGGACCTCGCCGCAGTGCGGCGAACACTTCTCGATGAGTTCCCCCATGCCGTCGCGGCGGTGGACGCCACCCTCGGCGCGTTCGCGGCGCGTCCGCACGTCCACGCGCCGCCGCTGCTCGTCGCGGGGCCGCCCGGATCCGGCAAGTCCCGGTTCGTGCGACGGCTGGGCGAATCGCTCGGCGTCGGCGTCTACCGCGTGGACGGCGCCAACGACGGCGGTGCCTCCTTCGGCGGCACCGAGCGGCGCTGGTACTCGTCCGAGCCCTGCCGGCCCTTCATGGCCGTCGCCCGGTACGCCCAGGCCAACCCGATCGTGCTGGTCGACGAGGTCGACAAGGCCGCGACGCGGTCCGAGTATGGACGCCTCTGGGACTCAATGCTCCAGACGCTTGATCCGGAAAATGCGGCCCGGTTCCCGGACCCGAGTCTGCAGGTCGAACTCGACCTCTCGTGGGTCACCGTCGTCTGCACCGCCAACGCGCCGTCCGTCCTGCCGGGCCCCCTGCTCGACAGGATGCGGGTGGTCCGCTTCCCGGAGGCGGGACCCGGCCACCTCGACGCGCTGCTCCCGGGGGTCCTCGCCGGCATCGCCGCCGAGGCCGGCCTCGACCCCCGCTTCCACGCGCCCCTCGACGGCGTCGAGCGCGCGGCCTTGCGGAGGCGCTGGTGCGGGGGGTCGTTGCGGCGCTTGCGCCGCGCCGTCGAGGCGATCCTACGCGTGCGCGACCGCGCCCTGTCGGGGCGCCCGCAATGAGCGGCCATTCGAGGATCGACGCCCCGACGTCGCCCGCCCGAACCGAGCCAGCATCGCGCTGGCTGGCCCCAAGCCTGCTGGCGGGACTCTTGGCGCACGGGCTCCCCGCGGCGCGGGAGCGCGGCCGGCCACGCCGCGCCTTCTGGGTGCTGTCGGACCTGCGCGTTGACCTCCGCCCCGACCACGCGCTCCCGGATCCGCTGCCCGACTTCGACGCGCTGCTGGTCGCGGGCAACCTCGGCCCGGGCCTGGGCGCGTCCCTGGCGTGGCTCGCCCGGGCGCTCGACGGCCGGCATGGGGGGCGGCCGGTCTGCGTCGTGCCCGGCAACGTCGAGTATCGCTCCGGCGTGCCGATGGCCGAGGCGCTCGCCAGGGGGCGGGACCTCGCCGCCGAGCTCGGCCTCGTCCTGCTGTCGGACGACGCCTTCCGGTTCGGGCCGTCCCATGGCGACGGGACCGTCGTCGTCGGCGCCACCCTCTGGACGGACTGGCAGCTGCGCGCGTCCCAGGAGAAACCCCGGGCGCGCGTGGTGGCCCGGACGGCCTGGGAGGAGGCGGGACGGATCGAGCTTCGCCGCGGGCGGAGCCTGACGCCGCTGGATTCCCTCGCGATGCATGCGCGCAGCCGCGCCTTCATCGAGGACGCGCTGACGAGCGTCGCGTTCGGCGCCCTCGGCTTCCCGCCGGGCCGGAACGCCTGCGTCGACGTCGCCCGCCCGGGGGACGAGGCGGTGGTCCTGACCTGCCACGCGCCGACCCCGCGCTCGCTCCCGGTCGATTGGGAGGGGTGGCACGCCGACGGGTGGGTCGCGGCCGCCCTCGCCTCGGAGGCCGCCGCGGCCATGGAGGCCTGGGGCGCGCCGGCGCTGTGGGTGCACGGCAACGTCCCGGCGGCGGTCGATCACCGGCTCGGCCGGACCCGGGTCGTCGCCAACCCGCGCGCCGCCGGGCGCGGCCACGCCTCAGCCGCCCCCGCCTTCGACCCGAACCGCGTCGTGACCGCATGAGGCGGCCCGGCGGCCCGGAGCACGCCCCAACGGAATCGGAGCCCACATGGACACCTCGAGGACATCACGCCCGCGCGGGCCGCGCCGGGGTCCGGCGCGGCCGCCGCGGCGCTGCCCCTTGACCCTGTGGCGGACCCGGGAGCCGTCCGAGATCGCCGCCGCCGAGGTGGCCGCGTTGGCGGGCGCCGTCGCCGCGACCGCGATCCTGCACGAGCGCCGCTGGCCGGCCGCGCGGGCGGGCGACCCTGCCGCGGCCGTGGCCGTCGCCATCGACCGGATCCACCGCCACGGTCCCGAGGGGCCGGTCGCGGACGTGGTGATGGGCAACCTGCTGGTCCTGGCCCACCGGGACGGCGACCCGACCGCGGGTGTCGTCCTGTCGCATGCGCTGCGTGCCCTGGCGCGGTCGCGCCCCGGGCGCGCCGAGCTGCCCCGCTTCGCGCAGGCCTGGACGCGGCGATCCGGCTGGACCGCGCGCCTCGCCCGCGCGAGGCGCGCATGAAGGCCGGGGCGGGCGCTGCCCGCGACACCCCCGGCGGGACGCGCGGCGAGGCCACGGCCCGGGCGTTCCTCGCGGCCCTGGTCGAGGACGACCGGCCGGCGGCGAGCTTCGACGAGGCGGTCGACGCCCTCCTCGACGGGCCCAGGCGCCCCCGCGCCGACCTCGCCGGGGCGGCCGTCGCCCTCGGCCGCGCGGTGGACGCCGTCGGGGGCGTCGATGCGCTGCCCCGGTCCGGCCCCGCGGTCCTGCTGGTGTCCGTGCCGTGCGCGGAATGGGTCGAGGCGGTCGCCTCCGCGTCCGCGCGGTGCCTCGTCGCACCGGGCCGGCGGCCCGCGCGCGGCCCGGGCGGGAGGGCGGGCGTCCTGGTTGTCGAGGCGGACGGCTCGGTGGCGACGCACCGGCCGGACAAGCGCAACGAGGAGGTGCGGCTGGCGCTCCACGACGGCGCCGTCGTGATCGGTGTCTCGCAGGATCCCGCGCGGTTGCTGCCGCGCGACCTCGTGCGCGGGGCCGAGCTCCGCATCGCGGTGGGGGCGCTGGACCCGGCCGGGATCGGCCTCGTCGTCGAGGCGGTGACCGGCGCCGCGCCTCGGGCGCGGCTTCCCGACGCCCACGCGGCCCTGTGCGACCCGGACGACTTGGCGCTGGCCGTGCATGCCGCGCGCGGCGGCGATGGGTCCGCGAGGAGGCTCGCGGAGATCGTGCGCGCCAAGGCCGGGACCAACCGCGAAGGGCCGAGGCTGGAGGAGCTTCACGGCTACGGCGCCGCGCGCGAATGGGGCCTCGCCCTCGTCGCGGACCTGCGGGCGTGGTTGGCCGGGGGCGCGGGGGCGCCGCGCTGGGCCGACCTCGAATCCGCGATCCTTCTGTCGGGTCCTCCCGGCGTGGGTAAGACGGCCTTCGCTGCGGCGCTGGCCCGGAGCGCCGGGCTGCCCCTCGTCGCCGGCTCGCTCGGCCAGTGGCAGGCGGCCCGGGACGGCCACCTCGGCCACACGCTAGGCGCGATGCGCGCGTTCTTCGAGCGCGCGCGCCGTGCGCCCTGCGTCGCCCTGATCGACGAGTGCGACTCCTTCGGCGACCGCGCGAGCTTCCCCGAGGCCCATCGGGACTACTCCACGCAGGTGGTCAACGCCTTCCTGGAGCACCTGTCCGGGTCCGTGTCGCGCGAGGGCGTCGTCATCGTCGCGGCGACCAACCACCCGCACCGGGTCGATCCGGCGATCGTGAGGTCGGGCCGCCTGGAGCGGCACGTCCGGATCGAGCCGCCGGACGCCGCGGACCTGGCCGGCATCCTGCGCGGGTACCTCGGGGGGGCGCTGCCGGGCTATGACCCGCGGCCGC
The DNA here is from genome assembly GCF_900116795.1 of Methylobacterium sp. UNCCL125. NCBI lineage: Bacteria > Pseudomonadati > Pseudomonadota > Alphaproteobacteria > Hyphomicrobiales > Methylobacteriaceae > Methylobacterium > Methylobacterium sp. UNCCL125. The sequence continues at coordinate 148,325 of NZ_FPBW01000016.1, forward strand.
TCGCCGGTCGGCTCCAGGGCGCGACCGGCGCCGATGTCGAGGCCCTGGTGCGACGCGCGCGCGGGGTCGCGCGCCGGGCCGGGCGCGCGCTCGGCGAGGCGGACCTTCTGGCGATGGCCGAGGCGGCCCGGCCGCCGCTGCCCGCTCAGGTCCGCCGACGGGTCGCTGTCCACGAAGCGGGCCACGTCCTGGTCGCGGCGGCGACCGGGGCCACGGGAACGCTGGCGGCCCGGATCGACGCCGACGGCGGCATGGCGCGGATCGGGCTCGGCGACGACGCGGCCCTCGCCACCGAGGCGCAGCTCGACGACCGCCTCGTCGTCCTGCTGGCCGGCCGCGCCGCCGAGGAGGTCGCGTTCGGTGACGTGACGTCCGGGGCCTCGGAGGACCTCGCCGCGGCGACGCGCCTCGCCGTCGCGATGGAGACCCGGATGGGCTTCTCCCCCCGCACGCCCCTCTTGGCGCTCCCGGGCTTCGCGGCGACCGACCTCGCGCGCGCCCCCCGATTGGCGGCGGCCGTGCACCTGCGCCTGTCGGCGGCCTACGGACGCGCGCTGGCCACCGTTCGCGCTCGACGCGCCGCCCTGGACCGGCTCGCCGACGCGTTGGATCGGCAGGGCGATCTCGTCGACGCCGAGATCCGGGGCCTCCTTCGAGGCGGGCGCCCCCGGACGGATCGTCCGGAGCGCCGCGGCGCGATCCGGCGGAGGCCGACATCGCGCCCCGACAGACCGCGAACGCGCGGATGAGTGGCCCCGCCTTGTGGAAAAGTCTCTATTCCATGTCGCCAAAGCTGAGCCGGAGGGCAGCTATACCGTATTCGTTCGTCGGCCGACTTAAGTCTAAAAAACATTGTTCTAAGATGTTCAGATGACGATGGTCGGAACCGGGAATGACGATCGATCGACATTCCCGGTTGTGGGCGGTCTCACGCCGGCTCGACCGGCGGCCGACCGCGGAGGTTTCTCAAAACGAATCAACATGACCGATGATCGGCCCCGGCGCGACGACTCTCGCCCCAGGGCCGGCCGACGGAAACTCTTGTCCCGGGTCCGCTTGGTTAAGGCGGACGTAAAGGCGTCGAGAAAATCACGGCCGTCGCGCTACGAATCCGTGACTCATCTTCGGCGGGTGGCCCGGTCGGCCGCGAGACAAATATACCCCTGGGGGTATACTGCACATCGTCCCGACGTGAGGACGCAACGCTTGAAGAGGGTATGGATATGAACAGGATCGCTTTCTTCTCCGACGACGACGCGGGCGCGCTGTGCGCTCGCCTGGTCTGCCTCGGCCTGTCCGCGCTTTCCGGCCCGATCACGCTCGCGCTCGCCGCCTCGGCCGGCCCCGACGGCGTCTCGGCCGAGGCGCCGGAGGGGACGTCGGTCATCGCTCTCGCCCCGAATGCCAACGCCTTCGACATCGAACGGGCGGTGTGCCTGGCGGCTCCGCGCGGGGGCGACTTCGTCGCTGCGCTTCCGTTGGGGAGCGCGGCCGACCGCGGCTTGCGGAACCAGTTCGACGTCGTCGTCACCGTCGGGAGCCAGCAGGCTTCCGCCTCCCGCGCCCTCAGGGCGGCGCGGTACGTCGCGACGGACGGCGTCGGAATCGGCCTCGCGGTGCGTCCGGCCTGGTTCCTGGCAGGACCGCGGCAGTCGGAACTGCGGACGAAGGCACGGCTGTCCCCGTCGAGCGGGCCCTGCCTGCCGTTCGCGACCCGGGCGCTGCCGATGGCGCTGCCCTGGCTCTCGTCCGAGGAGCACCGTCGCCTCGCCGCCTGGGAAGCCGATGCCTCACTGATGGGCACGGGCATGATCCTCGCCGCCCTGGCGCTCTGCGTCGCCGCCGACCCGGAGGCCAAGCGGTTGGAGGCGGCCGACGTCGCCGCGTTGATGACGGCGCGGACGCTGTCGACGGAGCGGGCGCTGTCGGACAGGCTCGTCAGCCTCGCGACCGCCTACGCGCACCTCGACCTCGCCGCCGACGGGTCCGGCCAGCCTTCCCGGCCCCCGGGCTCCAACGGCCGCCGCGCGGTCCCCGTTCGGTCTGCCGGATCGCCCGCGCGGCGCCCCTCCGACGGCGAGCGCGCCTTCGGGATCCCGCGGCGGGCCTGACAGCATCCGGCGCCCGATGCCGCGTTCGAACAGGACGGGCGGCGCGACCGACGAGCGCCGTCCCATACCGATGGCCGCCGTTTTAGCGGTGAGGCGGCCGATCCTCCCGATACCCCTGCCGGGCGCCGCCGGACGGCGGCGAACCCTTGAAGCAAGGAGCCTCGAATGAGTTCCCGGACATCGACGTTACGCCTGCCGCAAGAGGTGCCGGGTCGCCGCTCAACCGGCATCGGGCAGAGGCGCGGGGGCCGCCCCCGCGTCCCGAACGGGACGGCCGCAAGGCGGTCGAGCCCCGCGCAGGCCGGCAGCGGGATTCGTGCCGTGCCGCGGCTGCCGCTGTCGGGCCGCCGGCCGGACGATCTCTTCCGCGTCCCGTACGAGATTGAGCTCGATCCCGGGTTCGACGAAGGAGGCGACATCGCCGACGACGTCGTTGGCCTGCCGTTCGGGGTCAGGCGCTTCTCGGCGGGTCGGGGCGGAGGTGGCTTCGATCCGGCCGCCGACTGAGGCGACGCCGCCACGGGCCGAGGATGCCTCCGGGCGCCCGAATCGACCAGGGAGACGACATGCAGAGCCGAGCGGCCATCTTGCCCGACCCCGCGGCCAGCCCGCGGCCCACGCCAGCGCGCGACCGGCCACGGAGGGGCGATGCCGCAATCTCCGGGCCGCCTCGCCCGGCCGATGGAGGAGGGGCCCACGACGCCCTCCTGGCCCTCGACATCGAGACGGTCCCCGACGCGACGCTGCTGCCGGCTGAATGGCCTCCGGACCGCTTCCCGAAGAACGCGTGGCATCGGATCGTGGCGATCTCCTTCGTGACCGCGGACATCCTGCGCGGGCCGGACGGACGGGAGGCTTACGCGGTGACGGCCTGCCGCAGCGGCGGCGACGGCGACTGGGACGAGGCGCGCCTGCTCCAGGCCTTCTGGAGGTTCTTCGCCGCGGGACGCTACCGGGTCGTAACGTGGAACGGCCGCGCGTTCGACATGCCGACGATCCTGGCGCGATCGATGATGCACGGCGTCGAGGCCTCCGCCTGGTTCCGCCGCGGGACGCGGTGGGAGGGCTACCGGCATCGCTTCGCCCTGGACTGGCACACCGACCTGATGGACGCCACGTCCGAACACGGCGCTGCGCAGCGGCTGACCCTCGACGAGGCCGCCGCGGCGATCGGCCTACCCGGCAAGATGGGCGAGCACGGGTCCCACGTGGCGGCCATGGTCGCCGCGGGCGAGACGGACAAGATCAGGGCGTATTGCGAGACGGACTGCCTCAACCTCTTCGTCCTCTACCTGCGCTGGGCTCACCTGACGGGCCGGACCGACGCGGTCCTGCACGATCGTTCGGTCGTCGACCTGATGGTCCACCTCGACGGCATGCGGTCCTCGAGCCCTCACCTGGGACGCTTCGTGGACGCCTGGCGGCTTTCTTCCTGCGGCCGGGCGACGATCGTACCGTCCCGGGCCGACCCCGCGACCGCGGCTTAGACGCACCGCGCCGGGAACCGCGTTGGCCGGCGCTGCGGCGGGGACGGGCCCCCCGTCGACCGCGACACCGGCGTGGTCCCCCACGGGACCCGGCCACCCACCAATCTGCGCCTTCGGGGTTTCCGATGGCGTCCGCCTCGATCGGGAGGTCCACCATGACGAACGACGATGCGCCCTGCCGCGCGCGTCGCGTGCTGACGCGCGAGGGGCATCGGCTGGCAGGAGATGCTCCGGAGCTCGTCAAGCCTCGATGTGCCGGGCCGGCGACTCGGCCCCGGGGCACAGGTCACCGTGCGGATCAACCGCATGGACCCGACACATGTCCACGTCCGCGATGTGGAGCGGGGGGCGTGGATCGAGGCCAAGCTCGTGTCGCCGGCCGCTCCCGACGCCAGCTGAGCGTCCATGGCGGGCGGCCCCGTCCCGATCCCACCACAGCGCCCGACGACCCGGCGGCCCGATCCTTCCCCACAACAGAGGATGCCGCGATGGCGTCCAGGGACATGCTGAGGAAAGACCGGCCGCCGGAGATCGGTCGCTTCCGCTCTGACACTTCTGCCGTCTCGAAGACGAAGGGTGTCCTCCGACCGCCGTTCGACGGTTGGCGCACGGTGGCCAAGGGCGGCACCCGTGAGTGCTTGGGCACCAGTGACGCTGTTGGGTGTCCTGGGGTCGGCTTGCGGCCAGCAATCCACCCGCGAAGGTTGTCGCAGCGCGTACTCTATCCCAGCGACCGAGTTGGCAGCGACGAAGCGTCGAGGGGCTTCAAAGGCGCAGGTACGGTCGGCCTTCCTACGCGGCCTCGTCCTTAAGGAAATTTATCTGTGCAGTACGCCTGGATCGACGGTCGGCGGCGCCCACCGCTCGCGAAAAAGGAACATGCAACTTGCCCCGACTGTGGCGGCCAGCTCTTCGCGGTCCTACCCGTCGAGAACGCACCTCATTGGCGTCACAGGTCCGGAGATTGCGATCCCTGGAGCGAACCGGAAGGATCTTGGCACCTCGCCTGGAAGGAACGCTTCGACTTGTCGTGCAGGGAAATACCCCTGAGGGACCAGCTAACGCAGGAGCTGCATCGCGCCGACATCCTGGTGGGTCGCGGCACACCGGGAGCGACGGTCCTCGAGCTGCAGCACTCCTCGATAAGTGAGGATGAAAGAGCTGCTCGGGAGGCCTTCTACATGCGAGAGCACCGGATGTTCTGGCTTGTCCATATCCATGGCGAGACCTCGTTTCTCGATCATCGCTTTGGCATTTCCCTCGATTTTAAATCTCGTGTCGCGAATTTTGACGGAAAAAATTTTGCTATTATGCATTGGCTTGGACCGAGCAAACAATTCATCGAAAAATGGAAGCGCGCGAACGCTCACGTTTTTTTTCACGTCGGATCTTCGATATACTACCTCGCCAGCAAAGATTTGATGGATCGGATGGGGCTTGCGCTCAAAAAGGGGGAATTCGCCCTCTGCCATCTCACGTGCGATGATTTTATTCGTGCGGTGCGCGGCGTGGACTAGCCGTTTGTCTCAGCGCGCCGCCTGCATCCGAAAAAGGAAGAACGCCGATTGATCAGTGCGGATCACCCCAAACTGGCGGTCGACCGGAGCCGGGCGAGCCCGGACTGTCGGAGCGATTGTCCGGGGAGCGCCTCGACGTTGACCTGGGCGAGGAACTTGCGCTCACCGCGCTGAGGGTCGCGCCGAAGGCATTGCTCGCAGCGTTCGACGCGCAAGCCGGGCGGGCCGTACAGCAGTGTAGGCTCCTCGTCGCGCTGCGCCGCGCGCACTTCTTCGATGCCTGCAGCGTCTCGCCGAGCCTGTTCGACAAGTTCGAGGAGTTGAAGACGCCGCTGTTCTGGGACATCGACAAGGTCGAGAACGATGAGAGGCAATATGGCATCTTCTATGCGACGGCGCCCGGCCATTTGGCTTACGGACATCTGAAGGGCCACTCGCTCTTCTGCGAGGCCCTTTTGCTATGTCTCGAAGGCGCCGCCGCCACCCCGGGCAAGGTCATCCGGCCGAACGGTCCCGAGCCCTGGGTGATAACCATAAGGTCGCTGGAGAGCGCCTTGATAGGCCGATTGCAGGCCACGGCCGGGTCGGCCGGGGTGAGACAGATATTGGGGACGCAGTCGTTCGGCGATTTCGCTTTCCGGCGGTAAGATGCCGCCCCAGACGTGGATGTCGAACTGACCATAGATCCGACCCGTGCAGCCCTTGGCGCGGAGCTGCAATTCACGACGGTGGACGGCGCCCTCAAGCACAAGGTCGGGCCTGGGATTACGTCGAATCCACACGTCTTCTCCATAGCGGCGGGTGGCTATATCTGCGAGGTCGCGCACGGGGGGCGCTTCACGCACGCTGGGCCGTCGCGGTTCTTCTTCCTGGCCGAACAGCGGGCGGCGTTGGCCATCGAGTTTTGGCTCACCGCGTGACCGCGGTCGAGCGCGACGCGGCGCGGCCCCGCGGCCGGTCGCCGGTCCCGTCGGTCTCGATGCCGGCTCGGCTCGCGCTGCCGCTCCCGTCGTACCGAGCGCGCCGTGGCGGGTCGACACGCCGCCCGCCCGATTGCAGCTCCGCCCGGGCTTGCGGGAGAATCGGCATCGCAGACGCCAGGAAGATCCCTGTCAAGATCGCCGCCCCCAGGTCGGGCCGCGCGGCGTCGGTGCGCCCCGCGCCCGCCGCAGCCATGACGATCGCGTTGCCGATGATGTCGTCGTGCCGGGGGGCTGGACCGAGCGCACATCTGCGTCGCCGCCCTTGCGGATCCGAGGCAGCGGTACGGAAGCCCGCGGTTCCCCAACGGCGCCAGCACGCTGATTGCGCCCTTGGCCACGGCCTCGAACAGGCCGACGACCAACGTCTCGTAGACCATCGAGCCGCATACCCACGACACGGTCAGCGACAGCGAGACGTCCTCGGTCGGCTGCCGCGGCACGGGTGCGCGGCTCGCACCGATCGCCGTCGGCGACAGACCGTAGGTCACGGTACCGGCAGACACGGGGTTGTGCCGCGGCGGGTCGTCGGCGGCGACCGTCGCCGGCGGCTTCGCGCCTGCGAGGGAGGCTCCATGGGACCGGCAGGCCGCCCGCGGGCGGGGGCCCGTTGTAGACGATCGCTCGTCAGGGGGGAGCGCATCGCATGGTTGGGATCGTCGAGGTCCTGGAGGAGCGCGCTTCTACGCCCGTGGACTGGCTCCGTGGCGCCGGCGGATCGGCGTGCCGTGGAGAGGGGCACGTGTGCGAGGCCGCCTCCATTGGGGGCTCGCGGCCGCGGTCGGCCCCGCACGCTCGGGGACATCCCCCGGGGATGGACGGCGCCGCGGCGTGCCCGGGCCTCGCGCCGTCCACTTGTCCACAGCTGATCCGCAAGACGTTGAGCCCCCGCCAGCCGGGCGCTGAACGGGTTTCGCCCGACGAGCCAAGATTCTTCCACCCGTCCCGAAACGACCAACGACAGCCCCCTCCGGGAGCCTGAAACGGCCAGCCGGGCCATCGACCCACGACTCAGCGCCGCGCGATCGACGCCTCGACAAGGATGCCGGGCCCGGACGCTTCCGCGAAGCTGCGGGAAGTCACAGCATGGGGTCGAGGCGAGCCCGACCCGGCCGCCATTTCGGAGGTGCCCCAAATGCCAGATCGACATGATCGTACCGACGTTCGCTTCCCGCTCGCGGAATCCGACCTGTCGGGACTGTTCTTCCTGGGCGGCATTCGAGCGCCCGGGAGCGTTGGCGGAAATCCCATGTCCCGTCCGCAGGGCGATCCTGTCCAGTGCAGGCAGTCGTTCGACGCCGCGTTCGCGCGCGACGATGCGGGTCGCGCCTTCGATCGAGCCGTCGACCTGAACGCATCGTTGCTTGAGGTGTTCGGCCAGGACGAGCTGCTCGGCCTCCGCGAACTCGCCGACAGGCACGCACGGCTCATGGCGAGCCGGTCGCGCCGCATCGAGCGGTTCCCCCGGCCGGATCCCGACCCACTGGCCTACGAGGCGGCGGGATCCTTCGCGGGTCAGTGCCAGCGCCTGCGGCTCCTCGCGGTCGAGGTCTGCGCGGGCGAAGGGCCACGCTTCCGGCTCGCCGAGCGGGAGATGTCGTTCGCCGCCCGAGGCCGCGGCACGGTGCGGATCCGCGGCCTGACGCCCCAGGAACAGGCCCGTCAGCTCCGCGGCGAGCGGGCCCAGGCCCGACGGGTCGAGACGCTCGACCGCAAAGCGCGCGACGCCGCCACGCCGGCCATCGGACGACTCGTCAACGCGCTGGTCGAGCACGACCGCGACTGCGTCGTGCCGCCGTCGTGGCACGCCGACGGGTACCTGCCCGCCGAGCTCGTCGGCCGGCGCGTCGTCGAGGCCGCCGCCTTCATCCTCGAATACCATCACGCGGCGGGGTTCGATCGTGCCCGGCTCGCGCGCTGGCAGGCGTGCCTGACGGGTTGGGTCGGGCGCGCGGCCGCGCGAGCAAGGCTACGATCGGCGGCTGCCGCAGCGATCGCGCCGGATGACGAGGCCGCGCTCCTCGGCCTCGTGCGGACCGATGAAGCGTGACGACGCGGCGAGGGACCGACATGAGCGCGAACGACAATTACGCGCCCGAGTTCGAGGATCGGGCCTGTGCGGTCGACCTGGCCCGTCGGATGGCGAACGCGGGGGACGCCAGGCTGGTCGTGGCGCCCCGCGACACGCCGACGTTGGAGCGGCGCCTGGAATATGTGCTGCGCGCCTTCCATACCGATGATCTGGCGGTGGTTCGCCGCACGGCCGACGGCACGCCGACCGGGGCCTGCCTGACGGAAAACGGCCTCGACCTCGCCGCAAGGCTGGGCCGGGGCGACGCGGCGCTCTACCCGGCCATGGGCAGGGTGAAGGCTCTTCGGCCGCCGCCCCGGTACGGGCGCCGCACCGTCCGGAGCCGGTCCGCAGGTCCCGGGCCGTCCCTGGCCGCCCCGGCGAAGGTGCTCGCGACGGCGCCGTCGCACTATCGGGCAGGGGACGTCGAAGGCTCCGAGACGTTCGTGATCATCGATCCGATCGACTGCTGGCATGCTCACCCGGCCGTGATCCGGTACGGACGTCGGGTGGGGACCGTGCTGGCTGCCTGGGAGGTTTTCTCCCTCGAAGGCCGGTCCCACGGCCTGCTCTTCGAGACCTCGGACGGGTTCGAGGGCATCGACGCGTGCGGCGGCCATTGCGCCGAGGACACGCTCCCGGGCGCCGCTTGGCAGATCAGCGTCAACTGCTGACGGCTCCGCCCGCTGGAGCGGCCGGCTTCCGGGGGCCGCCACGCGGCGACCCGCCCGCTCATGCCTCGAAGCTCGGCGGACGGCCGCGAGGTCGGGCATCGGCGGAAGCGGTACCGCTAAACATCGCGCCGACGCGATCTGGGATCCGCCGAACCGGACCGTCTGGCGGGGTATGCGGTCAGCCGCAGGCCGGGCCTGCTCCGGCGGTCTTCCCCGCCTCGCGCTCGACCTGGGCCCGCAACCGTGTGGGCAAGCGCAGGTACCGCGCCCTCCGGTCGCGCTCGCCCGCGACGTAGGCGTCGATCGTCCGGATCCGGACGATGGTCGACGGCACTCGGTTCTCCGCAGCGTCACGGGGGCCCAGGGCCGAGGCCAACGTCCCGAGGGGCCGCGGCGCCGCGCGCAGGGTTTCGTACGACGCTCCGTGCGCGCACGAGCTCGCCCAAAGACGGCGGCAGGGCCGCGACGCCCTTCTGGATCTCGGACCGCCAGCCGATCACCTCCGGCAGCGTCGTCGGGTCCGCGATCCTGGCGGCCATCCCTTCCAGGTCCGCGATCTTCGCCGCGCGCATCCGGGCCCCGACTCACGCCATGCATTCGACAATCCCGCGAGCGTACGAGGCCGCCAGCGCCATCATGCGATCGCTGGTAGCGTCGCCGGAGGCGTGCGCCGGCTTGCCCGCGACCTCGACGTCCCGCTCCCCGTGGTCGCGGCGGAGGACGGTGTATTCCGTGTGGTCCGGCTGAGGCGCCGGGGAGCGGCGTCGGTCGCCAGCCACCCCCTCGGACGCCTCGGCCGACCCGGCAGCCCACGAAATGTCCCGCGGCGCGGGAGCGGATCGGCGCTCGGGTTCGACCAGGATGGTGTTCCCAGAACTCGCCGAGACCCGAAACTTCCCGTGGGGCGTATCGCGCCGGACGACGCCTGTATGGTCGTCGAGGTCAGCTTTCGCCATCGTATCCCCCTCAGTCGTCGGCCGCCCGAACAGCGACGCCGCAGAATCAGCAGCACGCAACGGCCCCGTCGACGCCCGCCGAGAATCTTCGGTGGCCTCACCTGCTCGCGGCCCGGGACCCCCTGGCCGGTCGGCCCGTCACCATGGCGTCCGAAGCTTTGGGTCGCACCAGGATGCACGGCGGGCGCCAAGGAGTCTCGGCGATCCGCAGCCGTGGCATGCCGGATGAGGCCCGGCGGGTCGGCCGCCGAGCGAGCGGCCGGAACGGTACGCGGTCGACACCATCGACCGGTGATGCGGTCGCGCCCTATCGACGGATGTCCCATTTCCGCCGCCGTCGTGACCATGATGACGGTAGGCCGCGCCAACTCGGCCACGCCGCCTCGGAGGTCCAGCCGTGTCTGCATCCAATGAGGGCGGGCCTCCGGGCCGAGATGCCGATCCATCCGGCTGCCTCGCCCGGATCGCCAGTCATCTCGATGTTCCGGTCTCGACCTTCTTCCGCCCGGAAAGCCGCATCCGTCTCGGCGATCGCTTCTCACCGTGGCCCGACGAAGTGTCCGAATTGGTCCGGCTGTTCGCTTGCCTGGGTCCGGAAGGTCGAACCGCCGTGCTCGCCTTGGCGCATCGGCTCGGTGCTGCGTAGCGACCCCGGACGCCGGCCGCCCGCGCCGAGGCTGGGACACCGATCCGTTCGGCGCTTCCTAGCCGTTCTTCGGCCACCGCTTGGCCTCCGGCCGCCTCGGCTCGGCTCGGCCGTGAACCAGCCGGCCTGCGTGCCCTGCGCCGACCGGCTGCCGCACCCCGCCGAGGCGCGGCAGCGGTCCGAAGAATTGTTCGCGACTCTGCGGACCGAATGCGAAAGGCGGTCAGCGTTCGATCGACGGGCGCGACCGGCCGTGGCTCGAGGAAGACCCCAACAGGTTTCCCGAGCTCGGGCAGCGGTCGTGACAGGGCCGAGACGAGGGACGATGCTCGGAGAACTGGGCATCGGCCTCGATCCGGCCCGGCGCGGTGACCTGGCCGTCCGCTCCGCTGGCCGTTCGACCGGGATGCGGGTATGCCGCGGGGACGGAGGCCGGCTCGGCGATGGAGAACGGGCAGTTCGGGCGCCGAGGTCGGTCGGTATGGCGGCGTGACTGCGTCAAGCCCGACGCGGACGGCGCCGTGGCACGCGATGGCTGGTTAACGGGTTCTTGATATGTTCCATGGCAAGCGCGGATGTCGGGATCGATTCGGAGTCGGCTGAGATGGCACGCATAACGCTCGACGGCTTCATCGAGGCATTCGCCGCCTACCTGATAAAGCGTGGGCGCAACATGGTCCGGTTGAACGATCCCGACGTCCGGGATGGCCTGTACCGCGTCTACCTGTTCCTCGATGGGTTCGCGGGCGTGGACGGGTCCGAGGACAAGGATCTGAGGCGATCGATCGTGAACATCAGGAACGTCTTCAGGCCCAGCCCGATCGGCTCGTTCGACCGCTTCGAGACGCTGCTGCGCGCCAAGCAGGTGTACCTGACGGACCATCCCAACCCATACTATCAGGACATCGTGATCAAGTTGCCGGCCGAGATGGCCGACCGCATCGTCGCCGGCCTGGACGACGCCACGTCGGACCTCGCGCGGGACAGCGTCGACCGATACCTGGCTGCCGGATGACGTGACGGGCATGGGCGTCAGGCGGATTAAGGCGAGGCTCGACGCGGCGGCCGGTTTCTGGCCGGCCATGCACGGTGCCCTCGACACCCTCGGCTTCGACGAAGGTTACGTCGCGCGGCTGACCGCGCCGGCGCACGGCGGGCGCCGCAAATACATCAAGGACTCGGTCTGGGGCATGATGGATTTCGAGCCGCACGAGCTCGCCATCATCGACTCCCCGCTGCTCCAGCGGCTGCGGCGGATATCCCAGCTCGGCCTGACTTTCCTCACCTATCCCTCGGCCGAGCACAGCCGGTTCTCGCACACGTTGGGCGTCACGCACGTCCTGAAGCGGCTGGTCGCATCGATCAGCGAGGCCGCGCGCAGGGAGCCGATCCTGCGAGCCGGCAACGACGAGTACCAGCTCTACGACCCGTCGGCGGACGGCGAGGTCGCGCGCAGCCTCGCCCATGCCGCCCTCCTCCACGACGTCGGTCACCTCGCATTCTCGCACGCGGGCGAGACGGCTTTCTCCGCCGGGGCGGGCCTCCTGGTCGGCGGGATGGAGCTGGAGGACTTCATCGGGTGCTTCAGGGAGGAGGGATTCGAGTCGGGCCTCTCAGAATGCCTCTCGATCGCCGTCTGCCTGTCGCCCCGCTTCCGGGCGTTCTACGGGCGCGTGCTCGGTCCCGGTGACCTCGACGGCCGGCTGCGCGAGATCTGCTGCTTCATCGGCGGCGTGCCGCACGACCCCCGGTACCCGGGCCTGGCCAACCTCATCTCCGGGGCCGCCGTCGACGCCGACAAGATCGACTACCTGAACCGCGACGCCCGCCATTGCGGCATCCCGGTGGGCGTCGACGTGTCCCGCGTGTTCCTGAACTCGGCCTTGGTCCGGATCTCGCCGGACCAGGCGCTCGCCCTGAGCCGGTCGCGCGTCGGCCAGACCGGCGGCGGTCGGTTCTCCGCCGGCGTCCACTTCATCGTCAACTCGTCTGGGATCGACACCTACGACGAGCTCGCGAACGCCAAGGCGGTCCTGTACCAGCGCGTCTACCTGCACCAGCTCACGCGCAACGCCGAGCAGGTCCTGGCCGAGGCCGTCCACGGGACGATCCGCGACCCGTCCGCGGCCGCAAATCCGGACCCCCGGGACATCTTCACGTGGTTCGGGTACGGCGACGACGAGTTGCTGGCGCGCCTGTCGCGCGAGCGGGGCTCGCGCCAGATCGCCACCCGACTGGTCACCCGCGACCTTCCGAAGCGGGCGTTCGTCATCTACCGGGACGCCTGCGAGCCGTTCGTGGGCCTGCGCGACGTGTTTGACGCGGGCGAGTGGGACGTGCACGACGCCCGGGGCGCGCTGGCCGACCTCGAACTAGTCTACCGGCGCGCCACGTGCTGGCGCCTGTTCGATCAGCTCGTGCCGGTCGACCCGGTCGAGAGGCCCCGCCGGCTGGCGGAGCTGCGGGACCTGATCCGCCGCGAGGCCGTCGCGGCTCGGCGCAGCATCGACCCGGGCTTCGACCCGACGGCGCCCGGCGCGGCCGAGCCCTATGTCGGCCTGTCGCCGCGCTTCGAGTTGAAGCCCATCAACGAGGTGCTCGTCCGCGAGAAGAACTCGATCGGCCACAGCGGCCAGTGGACAAAATCCGAGGAGCTGTCCAACGCGGACAATCTCGGGCGCGGCGTCGATCACGTCCACGCGGACCGCGAATGGCTCCCCTACGTCGCGGTCGCCTGCACGAAGGTGCTCTACGACCTCCACGCGGGGACGATGGCGTCGTCGATACCCGACAGGGCGGCCCCGGGCGACGGCTCGGCCCGGGAAGGCTTTCCCGTCCGCCCCCGCCTGCTCCTGCGTCTGGAGGAGGTCTGCTCGCGCACGGGCCTCGACCACGGCAGGCTACTCGACGACATGGCGACGGCCGCGCGGGCCGGCTATTTCGGGGCCGCCGAGCGGATCGTGCCGCTCGATGGGGGGTTGCTGCCGCGGTGCGGCACCGTCGCGACGCGCTACGCCACGTTCCGGGGCGAGGGGGGCTGGCAGGTCAGCCCGGAATCCGTGGCCGCCTTCGTCCGCCAGTTCCCGGTCGGGCTGCGTCAGGAGATGCTGTCCCTGCTGGCGCGGGGGACGATCATCACCCGCGGCGCGGTTGGGCAAGCCTTCGACCGGATGACCGCCGCGTCGCGGACCCGGGGGGAGGGCGGGTTCGTCTTCGCCCGCTTCTCCCCGAACAGCGGCAACGTGACCGGCATCGCGCTGGAGCAGGAGCGCCGGGACGCCTATCTCGGCGCCGGCCACGGCTTCGTCCGTAACCTGGCCGAGCTTGAGGTCCGACTGGCCGGCGGCCCGGCCGGCTGTGTCGCCTTCGTCGACGACCAGTTCGCAAGCGGCGGCCAGGCCAGCGCCCAGCTCCTGCACTGGGCGGGCGTCCCGCGCGAGGAATGGCCCGCCGCGATCCAGGGCGAGCGCAACATCGACATGAGCGCCCCCGGCGACCGGACGCTGGAGTTGCTGCGGTCCGGCAGGGTCAGGCTGATGTTCGTGCACGGCACCGAGACCGGGCGCATCCGGGTCGTCGAGACCGCGCGGTCCGCGGGCTTCGCCGACCTCGACGTCGTCTTCGACGGACAGATCCCGGCGAGCCCGATCCTGTCGGAACCGCTGCGCGGGTTCCTCGCCGAGGTGGGGCGTGGCCTGTTGCGGGCGATCAGGCACGGCGACGGTCCGGTCGACGCCGCGGCGGACGCGGCGCTCACGGCCGACGCGGTCGGCTACGGCAACATCGGCAGCGTCATGGTCACGCTGACGAGCGCCCCCTCGCACGCGATCACCGCGCTGTGGTGTCCCGGCGTCTACGCCGGGCAACCCTGGCTGCCCCTGTTCCTCAGGCGCGGCTACCGGAAGCACCTGGTCTTCGGGTAGGCGGCGCCATCCGCCGGACCCGGCCGGCGTGGCAAGAGCCGTCGTTTCGATCCAGGCGGACGCAAGCCTTGAGCACGATCCCGGCACGCGTCGTCGCTCCCGGCACGGAAACAGTCCCGCCGGACGCTCCGGTCCCGGGCCTACGACCAATCCTCCGCGGCCCGGTCCCCGAAGCCACGGACGGGCGCGCGCGGCAAGGGGGCAGGGCGGGCTCTCGCCATGGGCCGCGCCGCCCAGCGAAGACGCTGCCGTTCGCGAGGCGCGCGGCTGCGAGGGCGACCCGATCGCCGGGATCGCCGATCGACCCGGAAAATCGGGATGCCGGCGCGCGTCGGCGTGGCCGCCGTCGTCGACGAGCCCCGCCTCGGCCGACGTCGGACCCCGAGGTGCCGTCCCCGCTCCCGGTTCCCGCCGAGCCGACGTCATCACCCTCGTCCGGTCGCGGGCGAACGCGCCCCTCTTGGATCCGGGCGCCGTCACCTGAGCTTGGCCGGAAGGGAGGGCGCACGCCGCGGGCCATGACGGCTCGGACCTTGCCGTCGGCGGGGAGCGGGTTCGTCGACCCACGCGATCCGAAGGCCCATTAACCGCCCCCGAATCGCGGAATAGGTTGCCCCGTCGTGCGCACAAACTGGCTCGTGGGCGCCAGGCGGGGGCCGGCGCTCATGAATAGGATGCCCCGCACCGCGAGCTGGATTCTCGATTCCGGCACGTCGAGGCCGCCGCGGCGCCCATGGCCTGAGGACCGGAGCCCGTCCCGTCCAACGGGGACGGTGCCCGCCGAGCTTGCCCGCGGGGGGGGGACCCGATCGTGTCGCGGGAGTCAGTGGATGAGGCGACCGGGAACGGCCGTCCCCGTCGCCGCGCTCATGACGCTCGATTGCGGCGCTAGGCTTCCCCGAGACGCGGGCGTCTCACGTGCATGGCCCAGACTTGGGCGCGGTCGCGCGCAGGATGTTCGCGCGTGGGGCCTTGGACCGCTACGGCAGGCGGATGCCGCGCTCGACCTCCATGTGCCGCCGCCAACGTGCGCGCAGGTCATTTGCTCGGCATCCGTGCGGGTCGTCCAGGAAGCCGGCCGCGACGATCCGGTCCGTGCGGAAATGCCAGAAGCCGCCCCGGAGCTCGCACCATGCCGCCAGCAGGCGGACCCGCTCCGCGTAGCCGATGAGGATCGACCAGATCGTGCGCTCGCTCTGCCGCGCGTCCTCGTCCCGATAGCTGATCCTGATCTTCCGGCTGTGACGTATCCAGAGGCGAGTCCGGGCGAGGTCCAGCCTGTCCGTGGCGACGTCTCGCAGCGGCGGCGCGCCGACGCTGGCCTCCAGCACGAGGGCGCGCAGCCGCTCCGGCACGGCCGCGCTGATCTTGGCGATCGGGTCGCGCGCGGCCCCGGCCAGGACGGGGGCGCCCCGCTCGGCCACCCACTGCGCACCGAGGGCCGCGGCCTCCACCTCGTCCGGTGTCAGCATCGGCGGCGGCATGTCGTAGGTGCTGTCGAGCACGTACCCGATCCTGGCCTCGCCACGGATCGGCACGCGCTGGCCGCCCGCCGTCTGGACGCCGTCAGGGGTGGCACTTCGGCGATGGGGCGACCGTCCCTTCGTCGCCGAACGGTGCGCGCGCCGTCCAGTTTGCGGTCACGGCCGCCACGGTGGCGGACCGGGAGACCGGGACTATGCGCTGGTCTCGCGTCGGGCGACCCGGGCGCCAGCAGCCGACCACGAGCGTCGTGGTCCGCCCCAGGCGAGTGTCCGCCTGCCGTCTCCGGCCCCGGGTGTGCGCTGCCTCGTCAACGTGCCCGGCGGTCTCCACCGCCTACGATCGCTCCTGTATCGTCCACGCCCATGCTGCGGCTCGGCGCCGATCCCTGGGCCGCCGCGAGGACCGTGGAGCGATAGCCCTGGACCATGCTTGCGGCTGCCGGGTCGACCGAGCGGCCGGCGTGCGTCCGTCTTGCAGGCGTTTGTAATCGACGCTCGCCGCCGCGTCGTGTCGGCCACGCTGCATCGACATGCCCGGACAACCCCCTGCTCGCGTCGGCCACTTCGGTCTTGGCACGCAAAGGGGTGGGCGTGTCGCCCCGACGCCGAGCGACCCCGCCCCTCACGCATGGCCGCGAGCGCGGCGTCCACGAAAATCGACCAAGGCATTCGAGCCCGACTGTTGGGCGGGCAGGCGCTCGATGCGACCGCGCCGTCGGCCGCGTGGCAGCGCCTGGTGCTCGGCGGGCGCGGCTGCGGCGCATCACCTGCCAACGGATCGAGCGATACGACGATCGGAATCCTGCGAAACGCTCTTCCTGCCGGATTGAGCCACGTGAGCTTCAGATGTTACCGATCCGGTGTCGCGCCAAGTCATCAACGCATGGATCGGTTTCGCTTCACCTCCCACGAGGCCTGTCGCTTGGTCAGGCTTCCCCACATTTCGGGAGAGTCTCGCTCCTCGCGCGTCCACGTCTGCCACATATAGATGAGGCGCGCGGCCCTGAGTTCGACACGGCTTCGCATCGGGCGGGCGCCCCGTGCGTCTCACCCGGTCGGGTCGGCGTGACGCGTCGCGTCCGCCGGGGTGCAGGACCATGGAACCTGCCTCCGCCGAGGCGAACGAAGTCGCCACGGATTTAAGCGTGACAGTTCACAAGGAGCGACGTCGTGAAGTTGCCGATACGTATATCCACCTCACCGCCGAACGAAGGTCACGAAGACGACGAAGGGTCGTTCTACTGCGACCTCGTCGAGATCCGGGATTGGGGCGCATTCCAGATCCTCGAGGCGCTCCCCGGAGAGATCGCAACGCTCCTGCGGCAGGCCACCACGATCGCCTACCTGGTCCGCATGCATGGCGACATGGAAATCGGTTTGCTGTTCTGCCACGCCGACACGGAAGACGAGCTGATGTACTGCGCGGTGGATCATCTCGGGAGGATCGAGCGCGAGCCCGCGGCCAACGAGGCGCTGTGGCGTTGCGCGAACGCGGCCATGGAACTCCCCGACGGACACCGGCTCCAGCGGAGCCGGCCGTAGATCGCGTGACGGGCGTCGCCGGGCGCACGCTCGCGAACGCTCCGTCCCTGGCCTCGACGACGCGGCGGGAAGTGCGATCCGCCTTCGAACGCCCGGTCGGACGAGATCGTGGGCGATCCGGCGTATCGGGGATCACGGCCGGGGCGGCACGGCGGAGAGGCGAACCGCCGCGGCGACGGGCGGTCCCCACGACGCCGCGGTCGCCATCGGACCTGGGGACATTCGCCTCCAGCCACGCTTCGCCGCTCGTCGAGGCCGGATCGGCCAGTCGGCGAAGGATGGCACGCCCCGAGCCGCGCTTCGACATCGACGGATCGTCAACCAATGGATCGAGTTCTCGACCCTGGACAGGCGTCCGTTAAGCCGGGCCGCCGCATCGTGCCGAAGGAAGGGTGTCCGGGAGGCGAACATGCAGGTGGAGTTGGTCCGGGGCGCGGCAGGCACGGATCCCGGGCCCGGGACCTCGCCGAGTTTCAACCTGTTCGCGCGAAGGCTAGGCGACATCGACTCACCGGAAACGATGGCTTGGTGGTCGGATCCCGATTGGAGGGGGCACATCGCCCTCGCGGTGATCACCGAGCGAGGAAGCGCGCGCATCGTCTCCGCCAGCGTGGTCCTGGGCGAGGGCAGGCACGCGGTGCCGAGTGCGGGCTTTGGCAATGCCGGGGATAGACGCGCCTTCTTGAGACGCGAAGTCGAACGTCAGCGCTCGGCGTCGAGATCCGCGATAGGCCGTGTCCTGGCGGGATTGGCATTCCGCCCCGACGGGGCGACGTTCCACGTGACGAGTGCCTTCGCGTTGCGTACGGTGAAGGCGTATCTCGACGTCGGGAACGGATGGGCGGGCGGCATCGTGCGTCTGGAGCAGGAGGCAGACATTCGGGAGGGGGGCGGCGCAGCCTCGCGCAGCGTGCCGAGGGCGGTGGACGGCCGTCCATGCGGTGCGAGGGCGGTCGACGCGCTAGCCGACGATCTCGCAACTTGGCTTGAACGCCAGTACTTCCATGATGCCTGGAATCCCGACGATACGAGTCGGGCGGCACTGTCACACGCCCTGGCGGTCATGGTTGCCGCGCACAACGGTGAGCTCAGCGAGTCCGTGCCGACCAGCCGTGCCCGAGGTCTCCCGGCGCCGAGGTCGTCGGCCGGAGGGGTGGCCGGCGTTTAACCGCGGCTGTCTGATCACCGCACAATCGGCCGTGCGGTCACGCCGCGTGAACCCTTGGCATAGGCTCGACGTCCCCCTGGATAGTTCAATTCACGATCGTTGGTGTCGTGCAGCCCATAAGGGCGTCAAGCACCTCGTAAAGGTGTCGCGTTACACACCATAAGCGCACAACGCCCCTGGGGAAACACACGAACGGCCGGGATTTTCCCGGCCGTTCTTCGTCACGTCTATACGCGTCGCTCAGGCCGAATGCGTGGCCTCCTCCGCCTCCCGGTTGCTTGAGACACCCCGTTAGCGGACGGTCGCCGCGACAGGGGTGAGGATGATGAGCACGGATACGAGGGCAGATGCAGGCGCAGTCGGTCCTGGTCGCGGCGGGCGCATGTCCCGGCAGCGCAAACGGGATGCAGTGCTGCGGCTGCTACGCGGCGAGGACCTGGAGAGCGTCTCGCGCAGTCTGGGCGTGACCGCCGCGACCCTGTCGGGCTGGCGCGACGCGTTCCTGACGGCGGGCGAAGCGAGCTTGGCGACCCGGCCCCTTGATGCGGACGCGCTGGAGAGCGGGCGGCTGAAGGCCAAGCTCGGTGAGATGCTGATCGAGCGCGAGTTGCTGGAGGCCAAGATCGCCGCCCTGGAGGCGCGCGGCCCCGGCCCTTTGGCCCGCAGGCGGTCGCGGCCATGAGCCGGGCCGTCTCGCCTGCCAGCGGCAAAGTTTACGGACTGGCCCGGGTGTGCCGGATCTGGCGCGTGTCGCGCGCTACCGTCCACCGGCACCTCTCACCCGCCCGGCTCGTGCCGTCGCGGCGTCCCGGCCCAGTCGGGCCGATGCCGGATGCGGCGCTGCTCACGCAGATCCGCGCCATCATCACGGACTGCCCCTTCCACGGCGAGGGTCACCGCAAGGTCTGGGCGCGGCTGCGCCTCAAGGGCGTGCGCACCTCCAAACGCCGCGTGCTGCGCCTGATGCGCGCCCATGATCTGCTCGCCCCCTCTCGCGTCGGCACACCGCGCGGCCCGCGCAATCACGACGGCACCATCATCCCGGAGAGGGTGGACACGATGTGGGGCACGGACTTGACCACCACCTGGACGGCTGAGGGACAGGTCGCGGTGTTCGTGGCCGTCGACCACTGCTCGGCCGAGTGCGTGGGCATCCATGCGGCGCGTCGGGCCACACGGTTCGAGGCGCTGGAGCCGATCCGCCAGGGTGTGCGGCAGCGCTTCGGCGGCTTTACGGCCGAGATCGCCTCCGGCCTGAGTGTCCGGCACGACCACGGCAGCCAGTACATGTCGGACGATTTCCAGGCGGAGCTGGCGTTCCTGGGTATCGCGAGTTCGCCCGCCTTCGTGCGCGCACCGGAAGGAAACGGCTGCGCCGAGCGCTTCATCCGCACGCTCAAGGAGAACCTGCTGTGGGTGGAGCACTTCGACACGGTCGAGGACCTGCGTCGCGCGCTGCTGGCGTTTCGCGACCTCTACAATGAGACGTGGCTGATCGAGCGGCACGGGTTCCGACCCCCAGCCGCCGTTCGTGCCGCGCAGCTTCCACCCGCGGCCTTGGCCGCGTAGGCTTCAGATCGGTGTCTCACAATCCGCGGGCGGTACAG
>NZ_FPBW01000004.1:0-248171 GCF_900116795.1 Methylobacterium sp. UNCCL125
AGGGCAAGATCGAGCGCTGGCACCAGACGCTCAAGAACCGCATCCTGCTCGAACATGCCTACCTGCCCGGCGAACTCGAGGCGCGTGTGGCCGCCTTCGTGGAGCACTACAACCATGTTCGGGCTCACGAGAGCCTGGGCAACCTCACCCCTGCCGACGTCTACTTCGGTCGCGGAGAGGCCATCTTGCGTGAACGGGCGCAGATCAAACGCCAGACCCTCATGGACCGCCGCTTGCGCCATCACGCGCAGGCTGCCTAACCTCTCAATCCAGATGGACCAGAGCCTCCGTTCCTGAGCTTCCCGACTCGTCTCAAATCATCTGACGACGGACACGCTTCGGGGAGCTGGTCGCAGCCATCGCCGCGGGACAAGCGTGTCAGCTTCTCGACGCGTACAGCCCGACTCATGCAAGTATCGACAACGACCATACGGACGGCCTACTTGGGTTCAGACTTGATCACGGTCCGCCAACTTCGCCAATGCTCGGCGAAGCGAGCCCGCATTTGCCTCGCCGAGACGAGCCAAACACTCCGCCTGCATGTGCTCCCACAGTGGAACGGTTTCGTCGAGACGGGCACGGCCCACCTCTGTTAGGTGAACGCGCCGGGCACGCCGATCGTCCGGATCGGGTTCGATCGTGATCAACCCACGCCGCTCGAGCAGCTTGATGTTGGCCGTGAGCGTGCTTTTATCGAGGGCAAGCTCATCGGCCAATTCACGCATCGTCGGTCCGTCAGCACAGGCGAGCACGGTGAGAAGTGTGAACTGCCAGTTCGAAAGACCGACGGCTCGGAACGCCGCGTCGAACTCGCGCCCGATCACGCGGGCGGCGCGCTGGACGGCGACGCAGATGCATGCCTGCTCGATGGCTGCAGCCGCGACGGGGGTCAGCTTGAAGGACGAGGGCACGTCGTGGTTCCAAACGGAAGCTGGTTCTAGGATATAGATCGAGCGAGCGCTCATGCGAGCCGCCGAGCCGGACCTCCAAGAAGTTTGATATCACATCATGTGCGCCGGCGCACGTGCCGCGGACGAAAATGGTTTTATATAAAACTTGTTCAACGAGCGGCGCCATTCGCCGCCTCGAATCAATCGCGGCAGAGACCCGCTCAGGCTCGACGGAGATCCAAGATGTTCATGCGCACGATGTCAGCGTTCACGGTCGCGTTTGCCTTGACCGCCACCACGCTGCCGGCCGCGGCCCAGCAGAGCCGCACCTTCACCGCCTGGGGCCACGAATTCGTCGCGCCGGAGATCGACCCCCGGGAGATCACGCCCGCCGCCCCGAACGGCGCGGGCCCTGCCCCGTTGCGCAGCAACGGTCGGACCACCGCCTACACCGCCTCTTCCGGACAGCCTGCGACCACGGCATCGACGGCTCGGAACCCGACGCGAGCCATCGACGTCCGGGGCGCCCGCTTTGAAGTTCCGGCGCGGTGATGCGTCGTACCCTCTCCTGGACGGCGAAGGTGCATCTCGTCTCCGCCGGCACAACTTCGCAATAGAAAGCTCGATTCCCATGTCCAATCACTCTCTTGTTTCCGGCCGAAGCGGCGCCTTTGTCGAAGTCGGTCCGGCTTTGACTGCGATCGAGCGGTACGGGGATCACCTGACCCGAGCGGCGCTCTACGGTTCGCTCGCCGTCATCTACGCTTGGTTCGGGGGAATGAAGTTTACAGCCTATGAAGCGGAAGGACTGGTTCCGCTGGTCGGCAACAGCCCGCTGTTGAGCTGGTTCTACAGCATCTTCAGCGTGCGTGGCTTCTCGGCTTTCCTCGGCGTGCTCGAACTCAGCATCGGCGCCCTCGTCGCCGCGCGGCTCGTCAACCCCAAGCTCTCCGCGCTCGGCGGTCTCCTGTCGGCCGGCCTCTTCGTCACGACCCTGAGCTTTATGGCGTCGACGCCCGGTGTCGCCGCGCCGGAGCTCGGCTTCCCCGCCATCTCGGTGTCGATCGGTCAGTTCCTCCTCAAGGATGTCGGCCTGCTCGCCATTTCGCTTTGGATTGCCGCCGACTCGCTCAAGGCGATCCGTCACCGTCGCGACTGATTTGTCGCCGGCCTCGGATACCGACCATTAATGAGGAGACCCACCATGCAACGCATCGCTTCCATCGACCCGGTCACGGCGACCGGTAGCGTCAAAGATCTGCTTGAGGGTGTGAGAACGCAGCTCGGTGTCGTACCGAACCTTCACAAGGTCCTCGCGCAGAGCTCGGCCGGCCTGGAAGGCGTGCTGGCCTTCTCCGGTGCTCTCGCACGGGGTACGCTCGATCCCGCGACGCGCGAGCGCATCGCGCTGGCCATTGCGAACGTCAACGGCTGCGACTACTGCAACGCCGCCCACACGGCGCTCGCCAAGCACCGCAAGCTGGATGAGGCGGAGATCGCGGCCAACCGCACAGGCCGCTCGACCGACGCCCGCGCGGATGTGGCGGTCAACTTCGCCCGCAAGATCGCGGTCACCCGCGCCGATGTCGCTGAGGACGACCTCGCGGCTTTGCGCAGGGTCGGTTACACGGACGCGCAGATCGTCGAGATCGTGCTTCATGTCGCGGTCAACGTGCTGACCAACTACGTCAACGAGGTGTTCAAGACCGAGGTCGACTTCCCGCATATCGGGCCTGCCACGCGCATCGCGGGCTGACGTCGAGCGGAGCCGGAGCCTCGGCACATGGGCTCTGGCTCCGTCGTGGGAGTGCGGATCACCGCCGTGGGGCGCATGAGCTCCGTTTCGACGCACTCTCTTTAACCGGACCGTCATTCATTTCGGCGGAGAGCGCTCCAGCCCGACGCGCTGCGTTCTCCGATCGTATGACGAGGTCCAGCTAGTGCTCTGACGCCGACAAAGCGTACACAAGGCAGCGCCGTTTTCGCATCGATAGCAGCAAGTTAACGGACAGGCACGTGGTGCGTTCGTTGGCGTCTGTGCACTAGCGGCCGTTCCGGGCGATCCACGCCCCCGCCCAAGATCGCCGGAAGACCCCGTTATGATCCAGTTCACCGTCCATACTACCGACCTCTGCTCCGGAGCTTCGAAGGTGGTGCTCGCCGACGTCGAACAGGCGCTCGGCTTCGTGCCGCGTGCGCTGAACTATGGGCGCCCGGATCGGAGGGGGGACTGCTCGTGAACACGCCGGCGATCATCGCCCTTTTGGCACAAGGCCGGGATAGCCAACCAGTCAAGCGGCCGAAGGGACGAGCAGAGTACACCGAATCCGTGGCGTTCCAGACGCGCAACGACGATGAGGCTTGGAAGCCTTGGGCCGAGCCGAACCGCGAGCACCATGACTTGACACTTCGGTTCTGCACATTCGACTGCGACATTTTGCAAGACGATAATTATCAATTTCATACTCAAAAATCACTAAGTAGCATTTACTTGGTGTGTCTAGATGAACACCCGCGGCTTCCGATCGGCGGATTTCGCACCCTGAATATCTACGTACCTGAACCGTCGCTTGGCGATATAGTCGAGTCCGGGGATTCAGTTTCGTCTGCTGCGCCAACAGGATCGATTGACCCCAGAGCCGTTCCTGACTGGCAACTTCGTCGCCTTGAAGTCGAGATGCTGGCTGAAATGCGCATGGCTCGACCTTTATCGCGTCTTCGCATCGATACGTTGGGACTGGAGGTTGCGGTCCATCTTCTTCGGCAGCACTCGTCCATGAACGGCGCAGTCCGTTGGGAATCCCTCGGTCCGCGCCGTAGCCGTTTCGATCCCGCCGTCGGAAGGGCGATCGAGTACATGGAATCGCGTTGGGCCGACGATATCAGGCTGGTGGACGTGGCTCGCGCGGCGCAGCTATCTCCACGCAAGCTCACGACTCTTGTTGCCAAGGCAACGGGTTTGCCTCCCCACCGTTGGCTCATGCGCCGTCGTATCGAACGCGCGTGCGAAATGCTGCTCGATCCGCGCCGCTCGATCACCGAGGTCGCCTTTGCGTGCGGATTCCACTCCTCGCAGCACTTCGCGACCAGGTTTCGCAAGCAGATTGGTTGTACGCCGAGTGCATATCGACGGGAGCGGCTCTCGTGAATTTTTCTGACACTCCACACCGAAGCGACGGCTGCAGCAGGATTCTCAATTTTTTCGGAGAGGACTTTGCATGCACGTCTGGATAAATTCCAGCAACGAGTATTGCATATTGCTTTAGTTAATTTGATACATTAAATAATTACTTTTGTCCCGTGATATATCGATATTGTAATTATGATATACATTAACTAGATATTTTTTGTTTTATCAATCGAAGACAATAAATGCCCCCTGCCAATAAATAAGAAAGATGAAACTTACGAGATCACGCGGCGGCAGGTTGTTCGGACCTCTTAGTGAACAGAGCGCCTGGCCCATTCGCTCAGGCTGATGGAGGTGATGCGCGGGGATCAGTCGACGAGCCCGTTGCAGGCGTCGCAGCAGAGGTCGAGGGCAATGGCGCTAGGATGATGACAACAACCGCGAGCTTCGTCGTGATGTGCCATCCAGCTTGATCGAGCAGCAGCGTGGCCTCAGCGGGCAAGGACTGGGTAACCTTTGACGTACAGCCAGTCGGTGGCTTGCGCCGGGGTGTGGCAGCCCAGACATTCCTGGCGATAGTCGAGCGTCTTGGTCTTGTCCGGGCTCCCTTTGTCGAACCATGCCCAGCCCCACCCGTCACCCCAAAGCGGATTGCCCGGGTAGCTGCCGCGATCGTCTTTCACCATCATGAACCAACCGGCTAGACCGGCGGCCCGACTCACCCGGCCGGTGGTCATGTCCTCGCTCTCGGCGTTGAACACCTCCTTCACCAAGACGGTGCCATTTTTGAACCGGCCGTTGGCTCGATACTCGTCGATCGCGCCCGGAGAGACGTAGACCGTATGCATCTCCTTCGAGCCTGGCACGGTATCGGAGGCGACAGCCCAGGTGCCGAGGAACTGGTAAGCCGCTCGATAGTCGAGAGGTAGACGCATGGTGCCGGCGACGTCGACCAGCCCAACCGACGCCCTCGGGGTTTCTGCAACGTTCGCGGACCGTACCTGTTGGGCGAGCAAGCCTGTCGCCGCGGCGAGCGTCGCTCCGCAGGTTAGAAGAAGAGTAGCCGAGGGAAGACGGCGACGGAACATATGATCCTCCACTGACAACGCCGAGCGCTTGGGCCCCTAGTTCTTGCCGACGCGCTCCAGCAAGCCACGCAGCACCGGGTAGTGCTGAATGAATACGAAATCCCGGCCGGCGTTTGCAGCATGGCAGGCATTGCAGGTCTCGACGGCCTTTACCTCGGTCGCCGAGGCGTATTGTGCCTCGGGCACGTGACCGAAGGAGAAGTAGGCCCATTGACCCGGTTCGTTCGCGAAGCGACGCGAGTCCTTCACAGCCGCCTCGAGACCGGCATACTCTGCCATGAAATAGCCTTTGCCGCTCGATTCCGTGATCGCGCCGTTTGCCGGGTCCGTCGTGCTGTTGATCTGCTGGCGCACGAGCTCCTTGACGATCACAGTACCTTCGCGGAACTCTCCCGTCCGTTTGAAGTGCTCCCAAGCAGTCGGCTCGACATAGACGATGTGAAACTCCGGGAATGGCGCCTCCGGTAGGTTGAGCCGGTTCGGCGTCAGCGGCGTGCCGATGAACGGCCACTCGCGCCAGCCGATCGGGCGCACCAGCCGGCCGTCCGGCAGGTACTCGGCGACGTACGGGGTCCGCCTGCCGTCGACCGTGTACGGCTGGGCCGGCGGACGACCGGATTCGGCCGCGGCCGCAGCCCGCTCCTGCGGCTGGTTCTGCCGGGCTGCGCCGCTTTGCTGCGGGGGTGGCGTCTGCCTAAGCTGCTCCGGGGTGCGCTCCTGCGACTGGGTCTGTCGGGGCTGCGGTTCGCCGCTCGGCTGGGGCGGCGGTACTTGCCCCGACCGCGCCGTACCGGCCGCGGGCGGCGGCGTGGTCTGCGCCTCGGAGCTCTGGATCCCGCCACAGCCGACCATCAGGGCGACAGCCCCGGCCGTCCGAAGCAGCGTCCAGCGATGACGAGACATGAAGAACATTTTCGGATCCTCCGGATTGCGGCATGGCCCGAACGGCGCGTCAGGGCGAAGCTCGACGGTTCGGCACGCGCGCGTGTTCCTGGCCGGTTGCCGGGCCAGCCCGAGATATGAGGCACACGACCAGCCCTCTGCAAGATCACGCCCGGTTCGCAGGCGACGCGTAAGGGTGCCCGCGCCGACGCGCGATTGCGTTCACGAAAAAGAGGCGACGTTCACGATCCGGAGCATGGGTCAGGTCGACGCGATCCATGCCGCAGCGCAAAGCACAACGGACGCGGTCGGCGGTATCGCGGCGACGATCGCGCAGTCGAGTGGCACGGCGCGCGCCGTCGCCGCTGCCGCCGACGACCAGGATCAGGTCGGCCAGGAGATCGCCCGTGCCATCGCGAGTGCGGCCGAGCAGACCATCGCCGGGCGCATCGGGACGATGCGAGCGGCGGCCGCCTCCAACGGGGGTCCGAGCGGGCGCGGTGCGAGCGGACGCCGGGCAGCGAATCAGGGCTCTCACATCCCGCGGAGCGCGATACCAGCCTTTCCTGAACGCGTGCGCACAGCCTGAGCGACGTGCGACGAGGCTGCAGGTTCATATGCGGCCCTCGTCCGAACCGGGTTGCGCGCGCGATCGTCAGGCGGCTCGCGCGGCCTGTTCAGTCGCCGCGATCAGCTGCCGCAGATCGGCGACCGGCAGCGGACGGCTGAACAGGTAGCCCTGCATCTCGTCGCAACCCTCATGCTGCAGGTGATCGCGCTGCGCCGCGGTCTCGACACCTTCGGCCACTGTCGTGATGCCCAGATCGGCACCGAGTCCGGCCACCGCCCGCACGATCGCCGCGCAGTGGCGGTTGACACCGAGCTCGCGCACAAAGGACTGATCGATCTTGATCTTGTCGAAGGGAAACGTCCGGAGATAGCTCAAGGAGGAGTAGCCCGTCCCGAAATCGTCCATGGCGATGCGCACGCCGAGGTTGCGCAGCCGGTGTAGGACCGCCAGGTTGGCGTCGCTGTCGGCGAGCAGCACCGACTCCGTGATCTCCAGCTCCAGTCGGCTGGGATCGAGCCCGGCGTTCGCCAGGGCCGACACGACGGCCGGGACGAGGCTCTGCTGACGGAACTGCACGGGCGAGAGATTGACCGCGACCTTGATCTCGCCCGGCCAGGTTGCCGCCTCCCGGCACGCTTCGCGCAGGACCCATTCGCCGATCGGCGCGATCAGGCCGGTCTCCTCGGCGATCGGGATGAACTCGGCCGGCGAGACGAAGCCACGCTCGGGATGGCGCCAGCGCAGCAGCGCCTCGCAGGCGTTGATGCGGTTCTCCCGCAGGTTCAGGAGCGGCTGGTAGAACAGCTCCAAGGCGCCGGTGTTCAGCGCCTCGCGCAGCTCGCGCTCCAGCGTACGACGCGCCTGGATGCGGGCGTTCATCTCCGGCTCGAAGAACCGGAACGTGCCGCGTCGCTCCGCTTTGGCCTGATACAGCGCGAGGTCGGCGTTGTTGAGCAGAAGGTCCGGCGTGGTCCCGTCGCCCGGCAGCATCGCGATACCGAGGCTCGCTCCGATCACCACCTTCTGACCGATGATGGAGAACGGCTGCGCCAAGCACTCGACCAGGCGCGCGGCGAGCTGGCCCGCAGCTTCAGGCGACGGCGCGCTCGCCTGCAGGATGGCGAACTCGTCACCGCCGAAGCGGGCGACCAAGTCCTCCTCGCGCACGCAGTGCCGGAGGCGATCCGCCACCGCGCGCAGCAGCGCGTCGCCGGCTGCGTGTCCCAGCGTGTCGTTGACTGCCTTGAACCCGTCGAGATCGAGGCAGAGCACGGCCGCCGGCTCGGCATGACGATGCTGTCGCTCGAGCGCGTCGCTCAGACGTTCGCGGAAGCAGGCACGGTTCGGCAGGTCGGTGAGCGGGTCGTGGTGTGCCATGTGAGCGATCCGCGCCTCAACGGCGCGGCGCTCCGTCACGTCCTCGGCGATCCCGAGCAGGTACTGCGGTCGCCCTTCCTCGTCGCTCACGGCGAGCTTCTTGACGTGCAGGAGGCGCGTACCGTTGCCGCGCGTCTCGAATTGACGCTCCTCGACGATCGCGTCCCGACCGCTGGCGCGAAACAGCGCCGCGTCCTGATCCAGCACGGCCCGGGCCGTCGTGTGCTGAAACAGAGCATGCGACGGCCCTCCGATCAGTTCGTCGCGCGGCACGCCGAGCAGGGCCTCGCAGGCACGGTTGACGAGCAGGAGGCGGTGATCAACCGCATCCTGCACGTAGAGCATCGCGGGGATGTTCTCGATCACCGTGTCGAGGAAGCTGCGCGTGCGGCGCAGTTCCGCCTCGGCGAGCTGGCGCTCGGTGACGTCGATGCTCGCAGCGAGCACGGCCGGCCGGCCCCGCAGCATGAGCGGACGCACGTAAGGCAGGATCTGGATCACCGATCCATCCGCCTTGCAATGACGCCAGATCCGCTCGCCATCGTAGGGCTTCGTCCGGTTCGCGAAGACGATCTGCAGTTCGGCACGGTCCGCCTCCGGTCGGATGTCGTGGGCTGTCATCGCCAGGAAGCGGTCGCGGCTGTAGCCGTAGTGCTCGACGGCGGCGGTGTTGACGTCGAGGAAGCGCAAGGATCCGGCGTCCAAGACCCACATCGGAACCGGGTTGGCCTCGAACAACATCCGGAAGGAGGCTTCGCGGGTGCGCAGCTCCGTGATGTCGACGAGGGTGACTACGAGCAGGTCGCCGAGTGGGGCTACGGCGATCTTGAGGTAGGATTCCGCATCGTCCCCGATGAATTCCAGCTCGAAATTGTCGCTTCCGCCGTTCTCGACGACACGGAACAGGCGAGCTGTGATCTCCTGCGCGTGATGACCCATGTAGACTTCGGAAAGATGCTGCCACAACAGGCTGTCCAACGACCGGCGCATCAGCTGCGCGGCGCCGGCGTTCAGGGTGACGATCTGCAGATCACACAGCTGTCCGTCCGCGTCGCGCACGGGCGCGAGGGCGAGAACCCCTTCCCGGGTCGACTGGTAGACTTGTTCGATGAGACTGGATCGGGTCTGGGGTTCGCTGACGTGGACGAGGGCGACCGGGAAGCCCCAGTGCGTGTGCAGGGGCAACGCGAGGATCTCGTGAACCTCGACGATGCCGTTCTCGACGCGGCTTGCAACCTGCCGCTCTGGCTGGCCGGTCCGGAGGGCGCGTCGCACGATTTGATCCAAGAGCCGCGCGCAGTCGCTCCGCTGGTGTCCGGCGGCATGACGGGGCGTCCCTTCGAGCCATGTAGCGACGGCTGATGCCGTTTGCAGGTGGACGAGATCTGGCCCGTCGAGGCGCACCAGCACCGTGCCATCGGCGAAACGACCGAGCGAGCCGAGAGCGATCTCTTCGTAAGGCGGCAACGCCATACCCGGCTTCCGAGCGGCATGCCAACGTTGGCTCAGGATGTGGGCAGCACTGCCCGCGAGTCCAGGCGGTCGTTGCTTGGTCTGAGGCGACATGGCGCGAAGAGCGTTCTGGCGGATGCGGGCGAATGACCGTTGGCCGAATTCGCTAAATATTTCTGAATAACCGATTGGATCGGTGACAAAAACCGCAGCGATAAGCCGGCTAGCGATATCTCTCAAGTCATGCGTGCGTGCGAAAATCCGCACCTGGAGCTCCTGAACACGGGTCTGTTACAGACATTCGACGTTTGAAACCGGAACGCGGAACATGAATCTTGATGATTTACACTCTGGATAGCCGTGCAGTCCTTGCCCGGCCTTCACAGCGTCCGAAAGCTCTTTCCCGCTCGCCCGCCCGGATCGGGACAGCGCGGCCGTCCCGATTTCCGTTCGTCGACGTCAGGCGTGGAAGGTGCATCGATCGTGCACGCCACATTCGGGGCTGCAGATCCAACCGACGGCGCTTTTCGACCGGTGCGAGGAATCGAACGGGCTCTCGATCACCTGCATGACGTTATGTGAAGGCGTCATCGCGCTGTCATGATGCACCTTCGTGATGTCTCCCCGACTTAAAAGCCGGGGCTTCCATGCCCGGACGGGCACGGCGTCTCACATCCGAGACGAGCGATATTCCGCGCGGCATTCTGGTCGCGCTCATGTTCTGATCCGCACTCGCCGCACGTCCACCGCCTGATGCTGAGACCGGCCAGCCCCGTGGGTCCACTGAGGCGCCCACAGAACGAACAGGTCCGTGTCGTGTTGGCTTCGTTCACCTCGGCGTAGGCGACCCCTGCGTGATCGCATTTGTACCGGAGCATGCCGCGTAGCGTAGACCATCCGGCGTCGAGCACGCTCTTCGCCATCCGGGTCTTCGTCATAGCCGAGGCCGACACGTCGCCGACCGTGATCTTGCGGGCGCGATCCACGAGCGCCCGAGAGAATTTGTGAAGCACATCCTTCCGCCGATTGGCGATCTTGGCGTGAATCGATTTGACCTGCCGCTTGCGCCTCTTGCGCTGCGCTTCGGCGAGCTTGGGTTCGAGGCAGCGATAGAACTGCGCCTGCTCAAGTCCTGTGCCGTCCGAGCACTTGGCGACGGACTTGAGCCCGAGATCGACGCCGATGTCATCGCGCCCGCGCCCCTGCGAACGGGGCACCTCGCACACGAGGTTGCAGTACCAACGGCCGCGCGCGTCTTGGCTGAAGTTGCCCGACTTGATCCGCCCCTCGACGGCGCGGTGCAGCCACAGGCGGAAGCGCTGGCCACGCAGGAGCACGGTTGTTCCGTCGAGGGCGATGTCTTGGTTCGTGAACGGCACCCACCCGAGCGCCCGCCTGGGCCCACGGCTCGCACGCCAGCGAAGCTTCGGACGGCGCGCAGCCTTCCGTTTTATGACGTACTGGTTGATCATCTCTTGCACGACCTGCGACGGAAGGCCGAGCAGCTTGCCACTGCCCTTGGTCAGAACGCGAAGCTGCTTCTTGGCCGCCCAGATCGGACCACGCTGTGCCGAGCGCATGCTGATCTCGTTAAAGTAGTTCCAGACCGTATTGACCGCATCGCCGAGCGCGATCAGCCGCTCGTCGCGTCCTTGACGCGGAAGCTGAAGGTCTTCAGAACCGTTTGGTCTGTAAGGGTGGTCACGCCCTTGACATAGGGCATCGAGACGGTTTGGTCTATGGAGCTTCGCACCGGGCGGCACGTCGTCTTCACCCTGCACGCCCACCTAGTGTTCACGACGAAGCGGCGGGGCAAGGTGCTGACCCGTGCGCACCTCGACCGGCTCCAAGCGATCTTCGCCAGCGTGTGTGCGGACTTCGAGGTCGAGTTGCGCGAGTTCAACGGCGAGCGGGACCACGTTCACCTGCTGGTGTTCTATCCGCCGAAGGTTCGGCTCTCGGAACTGGTCAACAGCTTGAAGGGAGTGTCGAGCCGCCTGCTGAAGAAGGAGTTCCCCGAGATCGCCTCGTTCTGGTCTGTCAGGAAGAGCCGAGGCGTGCTGTGGACACCGAGCTACTTCGCCGGGTCGGTGGGCGGCGCCCCGCTCTCGATCCTGAAGCAGTACATCGAGAACCAAGGTCGCTGATCGCGGCTGTCGCCGCGAGCGCGCCTACAACCTCTCCCTGAAAGAAGAGGGATTGGCGCGCGTTCCGCTAAGAGCGAAAGTCGAAACTCTACCCCGACACGTGGGTGAGAGCGTCGATGGCAGCTAGGATCTCGCGCCCTGGGTCCAGATCGGCGAAGGCCCGTGCCATCACACGAGCACGTTCGCGAAACCGCTGCTCCGTGAGCACCCTCTCGACGGCCCAACGCAAGGCGTCCACGGTCGGGCGGTTCGTCGCAAGATTCAAGCCGACGCCCGACCACTCGATCCGGGCTCCGACCTCGGCCTTGTCCTCGGTCAAGCCGGCGGAGACAATCGGAACGCCAGCGGCGAGAGCTTGTGAGACGCTTCCGTAGCCCCCGTTGGTTACCAGGAGATCGATTTTGGGGAGAAGCACGTCGAAAGGCAGAAAGGTGGCGACCCGGCCATTAGCCGGTATTTCACAGTGTATCTCCTCTACGGATCTCCCGCCAGTTGTTGCAACGATGAGAAGATCGTCGCGCCCCTCAAGCGCCTGGAGCGTCGGCTCAAGTAGTTCGCTGAAATCAGCGTTTGCGAGCGTGCCTTGTGTCACTAGGATGATGCTCTTGCCGCTCTCCAGATCCGGCCACCATTCCGGTACCGCGACCGCCATCGGCGTGGTCGGCAGCAGCCCGACAAAACGCAGTCCTGGAGGAAACGTACCGAAATCGTACTCGAACTCGCGGACGCTCGGCTGCAGGAATGCGTCGGGCAGTATCGCGAGCGATTGGGTCAACGAGGCTGGCAAAGGTCGCGCGCCGAGCCGGGCCAGGCGGGCGTCGGTGAGGGCGCGAACCGGTCGGACGAATGAGGCATCGAGACCCACCTTCAATGCGGCGTAGCGAGCACGCTCGATGTCGTCCCGGGCCGGGAGCAGCCCCATGCCGACCGGCGCATCGTCGGGACGGTCGAGGAACAGAAAGCTGATGTTGAGTACGATGATCGGAGGCCGGCACGTCGTCGCATCGAGAAGAAGCGGCAAGATCCCAAGAAACAGGCTGCCTGCCACGATCACATCCGGAGCCTCCGTCCGGATCGTCTCGCGCAGAACCGCGGCTTGCGTCGCCATCGGTTCGATGAAGCGGTGCTCGAATTCGTGCGTCCACCGCACCGGTCCAGGCGGCAGGTGCGGCTCCAGATAGGTCGCCGCACCCCTGTCTTCGTAAGCTGTGAGGCGCAAACCCGAAGATTCGACCTTCTGCCGAAACGAAGGATCGGTCACCACCAAGACGGTGTCGCCGCGCCTGGCCAGCAGTCGTCCCACAGCCAACAGGGGGTTGACGTGGCCCGTAAGGGGGCTGGCTGCAATCAAAACTTTCATGCCGACATCCGGCGCAATCCTCGATCAGGGTTAGTCACATTTATTTCGCGTGTGTCGCTCGGTCCGTTACCAGCGGTTCCGCAAGTATCGGCTGGCGCCTTCGCAATCGGCGTTGCGAAGTTCGGCCAAGGTGATGCGAACTCGCTCCTGCGGGGGAACCAGGAAGCCGCACCGCGTCCGTCGCTGGTCGGACGGCACGTGAAACAAGCCTTGTTCCATCGCATGTCAGGCGATCACCTCGAATGTGGCGCCTCATGCACGTGCGGCCGCCGCGCACGTCGCAACGGTGCCGCTCGCCATAGGACTGCGACCGATCTGAAATTGTCGACACGGGATATGCGGCGCAGCACCTGTTTTGGACGATAACGCACGCCAGTCCGCTTCCATGCCTGCCTTCGATCCGCAAAATCGAGCGGGAAATCGCGAAGATGGTAGGCTCGATGTCGTCGTCGCATGGGCTGCCGGTTCTCCAGGCCAGCGCGCGCTCAATCTTCGCCCGTGACATCCTGTGCGGAGTCGAAGGTCGCGTTGGATCCGGGTTCGATGGCCTTGGCCGCGTCCGCGCATCGACCGCGGTATGCGCTCGGATCGACGCCGTAGGCCGCCTTGAAGGCATGCGAGAAGTAGCTTCGACTGGTGTAGCCCACACTTGCGGCGATGACCTTCACGGGCATGGGCGACGTCGTCAGCAACTGTGCCGCGAGGCGCAGGCGGACCCGGTGCAGGTACTCGATGGGCCCCTCGCCGAAGATGGCGGAGAACCGCTCGGCGAACGCGGACCGGCTCATCCCGCAGAGTGCAGCGAGACTATCGACCGTGTGGGAGGCGCCGGGTGCGTCGAGGACCGCCGCGACGGCGCGCATGAGCCGCGGATCCCGCAGCGCCGCGAAGATTGGCGAACTGGTACCCCGCTCCTTCAGGTGAACCCGCAGCAGAATGGCGAGGCACTGCCTCATCAGCGCGCTCGTCACCTCCTGCGTGCCGAGTCCGGGCTGGACCAACTCCTCGATCATGAAGGCGAAGGCGTGCCGCAGTCGGTCGTTGCCCGACAGGTCCTCGATCAATGCGCCCTGCAGGCGGTCGAAGAGGCCGAGCGCGCCGGCGTAACTGGCCGAGATCGCGCCGCAAGCCACGAGGATGTCGCGACTGCCGTCGCCGGCCGTCAGCGCGACGAGGCCGTCGGGAAGCACCCTGAGCGCATCTCGAGCTGTAACCGTGTGCATGGCCCCGGCGAAACCGAGGGAGTGAGGAACGCCGCGCGGCGGAATCACCATGCTGTTCGGCCCGAAGGCCACGGGCTCCTGGTCGCCGACGACGATAGTCCCGGTGCCTGACAAGACATAATGGACGAGCAGGGCGTCAGCGATGCCCTGCTTCCGCAATCGCCACCCCGATTGAATCTCGCAGAATGCGAAGGCATGAACCCTCACCGTCAAAGTCGATAGTAATTTGACTAATACATGATCTGACATGTGTGCCGACCGAATCAAAGCGCAACGGATTTAAACGATATCGTGCCGGAAGACGAAATGAATTAGGAGTTGTAGCATGATACAACAAACCACACCCGTGAAGCACGCACGCAGCATAAGCCACGCTGGGATGCTCGACGTCCTTCCACGCGATCACGGTTCATGTCCGTGTTGAGAGGCAACCCTGGAACTGCGCCGACGCAGTCCACAGCTGTGCCTCGCCGGCTGCATCCCTGGCCGGTACGGGTCATGCACTGGACGAACGCCGCGGCGATGGTGGTGCTGATCGGGTCCGGCTGGGGCATCTACGACGATTCCGTCATCATCCACGGCATCTATTTCCCCAAGTCGGCCCGGATCGGATCCTGGGCGGCCGAGAGCCTGCTCTGGCACTTCGCCGCCATGTGGGTGCTGGTCGCCAACGGCGCCGCCTATCTCGTCTACGGCGTCGCGACCGGGCGCCTGCGCGAGCGCCTCCTGCCGATCCGTCCGCGCGAAATCGTGCAGACCGTCCGCGACACGTTGCGGCTCAAGCTCGCGCACGAGGACCTCACGACCTACAACGCCGTCCAGAAGATCCTCTACATCGTCGCCATCCTGGCCGGCATCGGCCAGGTCGTCAGCGGCCTGGCCATCTGGAAGCCGGTCCAGTTCTCCGGGCTCGTCGCGCTGCTCGGCGGGTTCCAGGGCGCGCGCCTCGTCCACTTCGCCGGCATGGCGGTGCTGGTCGGCTTCCTCGTCGTTCACGTCGTGCTGTCCCTGCTCGTGCCGCGAACGCTGTGGGCGATGCTGACCGGCGGCCCCGTACGCCGCCCGGCCCTCCCTGCCACGGCGCGGGAGGCGACGCGATGAGGTCGCCGTTCCGCCCCCTCAAGGTGCCGGATCCCGGCATCCTCGACGACCACCGCGCTTTGGTCCGGAGGATCGAGCGTCGCGGCCTCCTGCGGGGCGGCCTGTCGCTCGGCGCGCTCACGATGTTGACCGGCTGCGACGTGACGGACACGAGCGCGGTCGGGCGGGCGCTCCGTGCCATGTCCGACTTCAACGACGGCGTCCAGGCCGCCCTTTTCGATCCCCGAAAGCTCGCGCCCGAGTATCCGGGGTCCCAGGTGCTGAAGCCGCCGCGCTTCAACGCCTACTACGACGTCGAGGACGTCAAGCCGATCGACGGCGACGCGTGGCGGCTGGAACTCGCCGGGTTGATCTCCGACAAGCGGCCCTGGACGCGCCGCCGGATCGCGGAGCTGCCCGAGCGCGAGATCATCATTCGCCACGTCTGCGTCGAGGGCTGGGACTACATCGGGCAGTGGTCGGGCGTACCGCTCCGGGCGTTCCTGGAGCGCGTCGGCGCCGACCTCACCGCCAAGTACGTCGCCTTCAAGACGGCGGACGACTACCCGAGCAGCATCGACATGGCGACCGCGCTGCACCCCCAGACACTGCTCGCGACCAGATACGCCCGCGAAGAATTGCCTGACCCGTATGGATACCCGCTGCGCCTGCGCATGGCGGTCAAGCTCGGCTACAAGAATCCGAAGTGGATCACGGTCATCGAAGTCACCAACACCTACCCCGGCGGATACTGGGAGAGCCGCGGCTTCGGCTGGTTCGCAGGCCTATGAGCGTCCGCGCGATCCGGTGCGCCGTCGGCACCTGCCTGCTCACGCTGGCGCTCTCCGCATCGGCGCAGGCGCAGACGCCGGGCCCCTCCCCGGCCCCCGACCACATGCCGAAGCCCGGCATGACCGCGCCCGAGATGGCGGGTCGCGCGGCGGACCGGTTTCCGCAGCCGGTGCGCGTCGGCGACCTCGCCGGCCGCCTCCTGCTCCGGCCGGAGGAGTCCCAGTCCGTCCTCGGCCGCGTCACGGGGCTCGTGCGCCGCGGCGACGGCGCGGGCGAGATGGCCGTGCGCCTCGACGGTGCGTTGGGGCTGGGCTGGCTAGGCCTGCGAGCGGTCGCCTGGAGCGGATTCGGGTCCCGGCTCGTGGCCGTGCCGGTGGAGGCGGTGGCGCTCCTGGGCGAGCACGTCGCCCTCATGGGCCTGACGCCCGAGCGCCTGCGCGCGCTGCCGACCTTCACGCCCGGTTCCGCCACCGAGATACCGCCGGACGAGACGATCCGCCTCGGGATCGTCCGCCCCTTCCATTGACCACGCGGGAGCCTTCTACATGGCACGAGGACCGACCTCCGGACCGGCCCCCACCTGCGCGATCGGGGTGATGGCGAAAGCGCCGCGAAGCGGGCGCTCCAAGACGCGGCTGTGCCCGCCGCTGACCCTCGACGACGCAGCGGCTCTGAGCGCCGCCTTCCTGCGCGACACGACCGCCAACATCCAAGAGGCGGCCCGCGCCGCGCCGATTGCCGCCTACGCGGCTTTCGCGCCGCCGGGCGCGGAGGCTCTGGTGATCCCCCATCTTGCGCGGGGAACCGACCTCGTCCTGGCGGATGGAAGCGTCACAACCGCGGCGCAGGTCGAGGGCTTCGGCCGTTGCCTGCTGCAGGCCGTCCAGGGCATGCTGGCGCACGGTCACGCGGCGGCCTGCGTGCTGAGCTCCGACATCCCGACCCTGCCGACGCGGCTCCTGATCCAGGCGGCCCGGATCCTGCTCGAACCGGGCGAGCGGGGCGTGTTCGGCGCCTGCGACGACGGCGGCTACTACATCCTCGGCCTCAAGCAGGCCCATGCCCGCCTGTTCGCCGACATCGCCTGGAGCACCGACACCGTCGCCGAAGCGACCCGCGCCCGGGCGCGCGAGATCGGCCTCGATCTCGTCGAGCTGGAGCCCTGGTACGACGTCGACGACGCGGCCTCGCTCGCGCGGCTCGCCGCCGACAGGACCGGCTACGCGGCCCCGGCGACGCGCTCGGTCCTGGCGCGGCTCGCGCGCGCGTCGGAGTTGGTGCCGGCATGATCCGGCTTCTCGCCAGCCCCGCTCATCGGCTCGCGGCCCTCGGCCTCCTGCTTCTGGCCGTCACTGTCGGCGCGCTGGCGATCCAGGTGCCGGGCGCCGACACCGTCGGCGCGGCGCCCCAATCCAACGCCTTCATCGGCGTGGTCGCGGTCGGCCTCGCGGTCTACCTCCTCGCCGTGCGCCTCGTGTTGCGGGAGCGGCTGCCGCGCGCGGCCCTATGGACGATCCTCGGCATCGCCGTGCTGCTGCGGGCCGCTTTGCTGCCGGCGCTGCCGTTCCTGTCGACCGACATCTACCGCTACGTCTGGGACGGGCAGGTCCAGGCCGCCGGAATCAACCCCTACCGCTACATCCCGGCCGACCCCGCCCTCGAGCGGCTGCGCGACCCGGCGGTCTACCCGCTGATCAACCGCAAGGACTACGCTCGTACGATTTACCCGCCCGCGGCGCAGCTGGTCTTCGCCGCCGTCGGGCAGGTATCGCACAGCGTCACCGGGATGAAGCTGGCGATGTTGGGTTTCGAGGCCCTGGGCATGCTGGCCATGCTCGCGGTTCTGCGCGGCGCCGGCTTGCCTTCGGCCCGCATCCTGATCTACGCCTGGAATCCGCTGGCCCTGTGGTCCTTCGCGCGCGACGGGCACGTCGATGCCGTGGCGATCGGCCTCCTCGGCATCGCGTTGCTGGCCCGCACCCGTCGTCGGTACGGGCTCGCGGGCGCGCTCCTGGGCGCGGCGACGCTGGTGAAGGTTCTGCCTGTCGCGGTCGCGCCCGCCTTCGTCCGTGGAGGCCGGCTGTGGCGGCCTATGCTCGCCGGGGTGGCCGTGATCGCCGTCCTGTACCTGCCCTACCTCGCTGCCGGCCCGAACGTGTTCGGTTTCGCCGGCGGCTACGGGGCCGAGGAGGGCTACGACACCGGCGTGGGCTACTGGCTGCTCGCCGGTCTCGGGCATCTCGGGCTCAGCCCCCCGAGCCTGCTGCGGACCTACCTGGTCTGCGCCGGACTGACGCTCGCCGCCCTCGCGCTCCGGATCGCCTTCGGCCCGAACCGGCAGACCGCGCCCGACGCGGTCGCGCTGTGCCGCGATGCCGGGCTCCTCGCAGCCCTCACCACCTGCGCGGCGAGCCCACACTACGCTTGGTACTATCCCTGGCTGGCGCTGCCCGCGGTGGTCGCGCCGGCCCCGGCCCTGATCTGGCTCGGCTCGGCGCCGATCCTGTTCCTGATCGACCCGTTCGACGACCGCTTCCTGTGGCCGTCGCTGGTCTTCGTCCCGGCCCTCTTCCTAGCCGCCCGCTCCCTGCGGCAGGCCTGCACCGCACCCCTCTCCGCTCTCCCGGAAGGAACCGCACCATGACGGCCTCAGCCGCAGTGAAGGACCCGCGCCGCTACTTCGAGGCGGTCGGCCCCGACCGCGCCTCCGAGGCCTTGGCGCCGCCGGTCTGCCTCTATCTGGAGGTCACGAACCGCTGCAACCTGCTGTGCGAGACCTGCCCGCGCACCTTCGAGACCCTGGAGCCCCCGGCCGACATGAGCTGGGCGCTGTTCAGCCGGATCGTCGACCAGGTTCCGGACGTCGCCCGGGTCGTGCTCCACGGGGTCGGCGAGCCGATGCTGGTGAAGGACCTGCCGCGGATGGTCCGCTACCTCAAGGACCGCGGCACCTACGTCCTGTTCAACACCAACGGCACCCTGATGCAGCCGAGGCGCTTTCAGGAGCTGATCGATACCGGGCTCGACGAGCTGCGCGTCTCCCTCGATGCCGCCGACCGGGCCTCGTACCGCCGGGTGCGGGGCAAGGACTTCTTCGACCGCATCGTGCGCGACGTCGGCAAGTTCGTCGCGTTCCAGAAGGCGACCGGCGCCGCGACCCCCCGGGTCTCGCTCTGGCTCACGGGCCTCAAGGAGACCGTGGACCAGCTCCCGACCTTCGTGCGGCTCGCCGCCGAGATGGGCGTGACCGAGGTGCACCTGCAGCGCCTCGTCTTCGACGAGGCCGGGTACGGTATGGCCCGCGCCGACCTGTCGCTGTTCGAGAGCACCCAGGCGGCGGAGGCCGCCGCCATCGCCGAGGCCGAGGCCATCGGCCGTTCGCTAGGGGTGACGCTCGACGCCTCGGGCGCGACCGAGCCCGGAATCAGCCTGAAGCGTCAGGAGGACCGCGCCTGGGCCACCTGTCGGCGACCCTGGTCCCTGATGTACGTCACCGCCCACGGTCGGGCGCTGCCCTGCTGCATCGCGCCGTTCTCGGTGCGCGGCTATTCCAACTACACGCTGGGCGACGCCACGCAGGCCACGCTCCGGGAGATCTGGAACGGCGCGGCCTATCGCGACTTCCGGACGTCGCTCCTCTCCGACGTGCCGCCCGCCCCGTGCCGGAACTGCGGCCTGCGCTGGAGTCTCTGAGCGATGCATCCGGTCAGCATCGTCATCCCGACCCTGAACGAGGCCGAAGCGATCGGCGCGGTGATCCGCGAGATCCCGCCGGCCTACGCGGCGGACGTCGTCGTCGCCGACAGCGGCTCGACCGACGGGACGCAGGACGTCGCCCGGGCCGCGGGCGCCCGGGTGATCGAGGCCGGACGCGGCTACGGCCGGGCCTGCGCGCTCGGGGCGGCCGCGGCCGATCCGGCCTCGCGCGTGATCGTCTATCTCGACGGCGACGGCGCGGATCGCGGCGACCTGATCGACCGGATCGCCGGGCCGGTGCTCGCCGGCCGCCACGACCTCGTCCTCGCCTCGCGCACGCTGGGCAGCCGCGAGCCCGGATCGATGCTCTGGCACCAAGTGCTCGCCGGCCGGCTCGCCGGCCTCGGCATCGGCCTACGCTACGGCGTCCGATACACCGACATGTGCGCCTACCGCGCCATCGACCGCGCCGTGCTGCGGGCCCTCGCCCTGCGCGAGCCGACCTACGGCTGGAACATCGAGATGCAGATGCAGGCCGCGCGAGCCGGCCTGCGCATCCGCGAGGTGCCTATGCCCTACCGGCGCCGGTTGGGCGGATCCTCGAAGGTCGCGGGTTCGCTCGGTGGGACGATGCGGGCCGCCGCTCGGATCGGCGCGACCTACCTGCGCGTCGCCGCCGGCTCGGAGCGGCGCGCGTGAGGCCGGCGATGGCGCTCAAGGACGACGCTGCACCGGGCCTTTGGGCCGGCGCCCGGACGGAGGCGCCCGGCCCCGATACGGACCACGGGATCGCGCCCGCAGGGTCGTTCGCGCTGGCGGCGTACCTGGATCGCTGGTCGGCCTGCGCGCATCACGACCTCGCCGCCTCGGACTCGGAGCCGCTGTCGCTCGCCGCCTTGCTGCGCCTTGCCGGCCCGGAGGATCGTCGGCGCTGGCGGAGGGCCGACCTCGGCTACGCCGACCCGCGCGGCGCCTCCTGGCTGCGCGCCACGATCGCCGGCTGCTACCGCCGGCTCGCTGCCGACGACGTGCTGGTCAGCGCAGGGGCGCAGGAAGCAGTGGCCTGCGTGCTGAGTGCGCTGCTCGGTCCGGCCGATCACGCGGTGGTGGTGGTGCCGATCTACCAACCCTCGGAGCTCGTCGTGTCGCGGCTGTGCGCGGCCGATGGCGTCGCCCTCCGACCGGAACCGGCCTGGACCCTCGATCTCGACGGGCTGGTCGCCGCCATCCGGCCGAACACGCGGCTGGTGCTGATGAATTTTCCCAACAGCCCGACCGGCGCGTCGCTGGATCGAACGACTCTGGAGAGGCTGGTCGACCTCTGTCGCCGACACGGGCTCTGGCTCGTCAACGACGAGGTCTATCGCCAGACGGACCTCGACCCGGGCCGAGCCGTCCCACCCGTCGTCGACGTGTACGAGCGCGGGATCTCCATCAACGGGTTGTCGAAGGGCTTCGGGCTTCCGGGCCTGCGCGTCGGCTGGGCCGCCTGTCGCGACCGCGGGGCGCTCGACCGCGTCCTCGCGGTCAAGAGCCTGCTGTCGAGCTGCCTCGCCGGACCGAGCGAGATCCTGGCGCAGGTCGCGCTGCGGGCCGAGCAGCGCCTGACCGGCCGCGCCCGCGCGATCGGGCGGCGCAACCACCACCGTCTGCGTGCTCTGCTCGATCGCTACCCGAACCTGTTCGATCCGGAAGAACCGACGAATCTCGCCTTCGCCTGCCCCCGCTTCCGTGGGCGAGAGGGTGCGACCGAGTTCTCGAAGGCTCTCGCGTCCGAGGACGGCGTCCTCGTGCTGCCCTCCGCGTTGTGGCACTCGGCGCTGGCGCCGGTCCCCACGGACCGCCTGCGCCTCGGCCTCGGTCGCGTCGGCAGCGGCGCGGCGCTCGGGATCCTCGGGGATCATCTGCAGCGGCGCGCCGGCCGATGAGTGCCGAGATCGGACGCGACCGGAGCATCGAGCACCCCGGTTCCGTTCCTCCGGGCGCGGCCCCAGCCGCTTCCCCGAGGCTCACCGGGCTCGGCGGCCTATCCGCACCACCCACGGAGGCCGAACGCCTCGGCGCCTGCGACGTGGCGCCCGTCCCTGCCGCCCGGGCTTCGGGGCGCACGGAGATTCCGTTTCTTGCCCCCCTCGACGGAGACGCCGACGTCGCGATCCGGGCGCGGATGACCTCCGTCGCCGTCGCCGGAGGGCGGACGCTGTTCGAGGAGGGGGACGAGGCCGACGCCCTCTACACGCTCGTGAGCGGCGCGGTCGGCCTCTCGATCCGCGACCCGCGCGACGGCAGCGTGCGCCGCCTCATCCGACTCGCCCCTCCGGATACCGTGGGCGAACTCGCCCTGCTCACCGGCGAGCCGCGCTCGGTCACGGCAACGGCCCTGCGCGATACGCACCTCCTGCGGCTCTCCCGCGCGTCGTTCGAGGATCTGATCGCCGCCCATCCCGGGACGCTGCTCTATTTCGCCCGGATCCTGGCCGCGCGGCTGCGCACCGCCCATACGGGCGTGACCCTGAGCCATGCGCCGCGGAGCTTCGCCGTCCTGGCGGTGACCGAGGGCCTCAAGGCGACGGCCTTCGGCGAGCGGCTGGCGCAGGCCCTCGATGCCGCGCTGCCGGGGCGGACCGGCTGCCTCTCCGAATGGCCCCCCGAGGCCGACGAGGCGTGGTTCCACCGCTACGAGCAAACGCACGACCGCACGGTCTTCGTCGCCCACCAGATCGACTGCCCCTGGTGCCGGCTCTGCCTGCGCCACGCCGACCACGTCCTGTTGCTGGCCGAGCCAGGCGCGCCGCCACGGCCCGGCGCCGCGGACTATCTCGCTTCGATCCGCTCCGACTGGATCCGCATGGACCTCGCCGTGGCGCAGCCCGCCGAGGCGCGCCTGCCGCGCCCTCTGCATCCCGACGTCGCCGCGCTGCCCTTCTCCCTGCGGCTCCAGGTTCGCGAGAACCACGGTGGCGACTTCGCCCGGCTTGCCCGGATCGCGTCCGGCCATGCCCGCGCCCTCGTCCTCGGCGGCGGCGGCGCCCGCGGCCTCGCCCATCTCGGCGTTCTGCGGGCGCTCGGCGAGGCCGGGCTCGACATCGATCTCGTCGGCGGCACCAGCATGGGCTCGATCCTGGCCGCCAGCGTCGCCCTTGACTGGAGCCTCGACGCGATCGAGACCCACACGGTGGCTTCCTTCGTCGGACGCAACCCCCTCGACGACTACACCCTGCCGTTCCACGCCCTGACGCGCGGGGCCAAGGTGGATGCGGGGTTGGCCGAGCGGTTCGGCGATGCCCGCGTCGAGGATCTCTGGCGCCCGTTCTTCTGCGTGTCCTCGAACCTCACGACCGGCACCGCAATGGTCCACTGGGCG
Organism: Methylobacterium sp. UNCCL125; assembly: GCF_900116795.1. Classification (NCBI taxonomy): domain Bacteria; kingdom Pseudomonadati; phylum Pseudomonadota; class Alphaproteobacteria; order Hyphomicrobiales; family Methylobacteriaceae; genus Methylobacterium; species Methylobacterium sp. UNCCL125. Next base: position 23,053 of record NZ_FPBW01000004.1, read on the forward strand.
GGCCCCCTCGACCGGGCGATCCGCGCCAGCATCGCCATTCCCGGCCTGCTGCCCCCGGTGGCGAGTGCGGACGGCATCCTCGTGGACGGCGGCATGATGAACAACCTGCCTGCCGACGTGATGGCCGATCTCGACCGCGGGCCGGTTCTCGCCGTGGATGTCGGCAGCGACGCCGCCTTCCAGGTCATGCCGCGGCAGGGCCGGAGCGCGCAGGCGTTCCGGCGCCTCCTCGGCATCTCGGACCAGCTCCCCGGCATCGCGCACCTGCTCCTGCGCTCCGCGATGGTGTCGAGCGACGCCCAGACCATGGCGGCCGTCACCCGGGCTGCGGTCCTGCTCAAGCCCTCCTTGGCCGGGGTCGATCTGCGGGCGTGGTCGAGCTTCGAGACGACGGCCGAACTCGGCTATCGCTGCGCCCGGGAAGCGCTGGAGTCGGGCCGCCTGGGAGCCTGGACATGAGCCGCTCCGATGTTCGGGCAGGCGCAGATCCCGACCGACCGGTCATCCGCACATCTCTTCGGAGCCCCTGAATGCGTGTCGTGGTCGATCTCAACCGCTGCCAGAGCTACGCGCAGTGCTGCTACGCCGCCCCTGAGCATTTCGAGGTGCGCGGTCACGAGATCCTGTTCTACGATCCGGCGCCGCCCGAGGCGAAGAGGTCGCAGGTCGAGCGGGCGCAGCAGGCCTGCCCCGTCCGGGCCATCGCGATCGAGCCCGCCGGACTCGCCGAGGGTGACGAGCCGTGACGGACGGGCAGCGACCGGGCATCGTCGTGGTAGGCGCCTCCCTCGCCGGCCTGCGGGGCGCGGAGGCGTTGCGGGACGGCGGCTATGACGGCCCTCTGACCCTGGTCGGGGACGAGCCGCACCGGCCCTACGACCGGCCGCCTCTGTCCAAGCACGTCCTGGCGGGCGAGCTTCACCCCGACGCGACCGCACTTCCGCAACTCACCCGTCTGCGCGCGCAGTGGCGGCTCGGCCTGCCGGCCGTCGCCCTGGACCGGGACCGCCGGGTGGTGCGCCTCGCCGACGGCGCGACGCTTCCCTACGAGACGCTCCTGATCGCCACCGGCGCCAGGGCGCGGCCATGGCCCGGAGAAGGCGCCGATCTCGCCGGGATCTTCACGATCCGGACCCTGGAGGATGCCCGCTCCCTGCGGAGCGCGCTGGCGCTGCGGCCGAGCCGCGTCCTCATCGTCGGCGCCGGCCTGATCGGCTGCGAGGCCGCCTCCTGCTGCCGCGATCTCGGCCTGGCGGTGACGCTCGTCGATCCCAACCCGACGCCGCTCGCCCGCCTCCTCGGGACGGTGATCGGGGCCACACTCGCCGGGCGGATGCGGGCTTCCGGAGTGGACCTCCGCCCGAACGTCAAGGTGGTGGCCTTCTCCGGCGAGGATGGACAAGTCCGCCGCGCCCACTTGGCGGGTGGCGCGGACATCGCGACGGATCTCGTCATCGTCGCCCTCGGCGCGACGCGCGACACGGGTTGGCTCGCCGCGGCCGCCCTCGTCGCCGACCCGGGAGGCCTGACCTGCGACGCGGCCTGCCGCGCCCTGACCACGACGGGGGAGCCCGATCCCGCCATCTACGCGGCCGGCGATGTCGCGCGCTGGCCGAACCCACTCACCGGCGGCCGCTTGGTGACCGTCGAGCATTGGGGCAACGCGGTGGACCAGGCCCGGCACGCGGCGGCGAACATGCTTGCTCCGCCCACGGGCCAGGTCGAATACCAGCACGTGCCTTCCTTCTGGTCGAGCCAGTTCGGTCTCAACATCAAGCTCGCCGGCCTGACCGAGGGGGCGGAGGCGCTCGCGATCGTCCAGGGATCGCGGGCCTCGCACCGGTTCCTCGCCGTCTATGGCCGGGCCGGGCGAACCGTCGCGGCCCTCTCCTTCGATCAGGCACGCTGGCTTCCCGCCTATGCCGAGGCCGTGGCTGACGGGGCGGCCTTCCCGCCGATCCTCGGCGCCACCGACCAGCCGCGGATCGAGACCCTGGAGCCCGGCTTTCCCAGCCCGCGGCGATCCTCCGGCCGATCGGTTACGGCTCTGGAGACGGCCCATGCCTGACGAGACGCTGTTCGCGCAGGTTCTCGATCCGAGAAACAGGGCGAACCCCTATCCCCTCTACGCGCGCTTGCGCGAGACGCCCGTGTCCCGGCAGGCGGACGGCAGCTACGTCGTCAGCACCCATGCCGCGCTGAAGAGCCTGATTTTCGATCCCCGGCTGAGCTCGGAAGACCTGCCGCCCTCGCGGCGACCCAGAACGGGCAACCCTCTGAAGGACTGGATCCTCAACCCGATCCGGAATCGGGTGGTCAACGGCCATCGCCCGCTGATCTTCCGCGATCCGCCCGACCACGACACCCTGCGCGGTTTCGTGATGAAGGAGTTCACGATCGCCCGGGTGCGGGAATCTCACGCCAAGGTTGCGAAGCTCGTGGATGCCCTGATCGACAAGTGCCACGGCCGCGACACTGTCTGCTTGGTGGAGGACCTGTCCTATCCGCTGCCGGTGGCCGTCATCTGCGAGCTGCTCGGCGTGCCCGAGGCCGATGAGGCGCAATTCCACGTCTGGGCGATCCGCCTCGCGACGGCCCTGGAGCCCGACGTGCGCCACGACGAGGCGGGGCGGCGGGAGATCGCCGCAACCTTCGACGCGATCTCCGACTACATGCGTCGGCTGATCCGCGAGAAGCGCCGCCATCCGGCCGACGACATGCTCAGCGGGCTCGCCGCCCACGGTGGCCGGGGCAGCGCGGCCATGGGCGACATAGACCTGATCTCGACGGCGATCCTGCTCCTCGTCGCGGGTCACGAGACGACGGTGAATCTCATCACCAACAGCATGCTCACACTGCTCAGGCATCCGGAGGAGCTGCGAAAGCTGAAGGCCGACCCCGAGCGGGCACCCCGCGTGATCGAGGAGATGCTGCGCTACGAGCCCCCCGTCCATTTCCGCACCCGCAAGGCGCTCGGCGCCATCGCGGTGGCGGGAACGACGATCCCGCCGGGATCGTCGGTGGTGCTGCTCTTTGCGGCCGGAAACCGCGACCCGGCGCGGTTCGAGCAACCGGACCGGTTCGATCCGGACCGGACGGACAACCAGCATTTCGGGTTCGGCGGTGGCCTCCATTACTGCGTGGGCGCGCCCCTCGCGCGGATCGAGGCCGAGATCGCCCTTGTCACGCTCTGCCGGCGCCTCATCGCACCGAGGCTCCTGGACGACCCGCCGCCTTACCGACCGGGCGCTTCCCTCCGCGGTCCACAGCACCTCGGCATCGCCATAGCGGGGATCGCGTGATCCTACAGGCGCGAACGGTTATGAGACGATGGCGAGAGCCAAGCGCGGTCGTCTTGCGGAGCGGGGTACGTCAGCTCTGGACTTGCGTCGGTCTGGATGCTGCTCGTCGTTACGTCTGGATCGAGGAGCCGGGAGCGGTCCTCCTTCATCTGCGCGCCGAACCAGCCGGCGATGGACGACTTCAGCGACGCGGTGTCTCCCCCGCAGGATAAGACACCGGAGCCGGGGGGCCCGATCGTCAGGACGGGATGGCGCGGGTGATCGGCAGTGCGGTGAGGCGCCCGGGCCTCAGGAGCAGTGCTACGAGGCCTGTCCAGCCCGTCTGATGCATCGCGCCGAGCCCTGCGCCGGTATCGCCGTGGAAGTACTCGTGAAACGGGATGCAGTCGCACACATGCGGATCGTCGGCGAGAGCGCCATAGGAGGCGAGCACCGGCCGGCGTCCATCTGGCCCGCGCAGGAATAGCCTGCAGAGGCGCTCGCTCAACTCGTCGGCGATCTCGGGCAGGCTGAGATAACGGCCGGAGCCGGTCGGGCACTCGAAGCGGGTGTCGTCGCCATAGAACGTCCCGAAGCGGTCGAGCGCCTCGATGAGGAGGATGTTAATCGGCATCCAGACCGGACCGCGCCAATTCGAGTTGCCCCCGAACGTGGCGGTCGTCGATTCCGCTGGTTCGTAGTCGACGGAGTAGCGGGCACCGCTCCAATCGAGAACGAACGGGTGCTCGGCATGCGCCTTCGACAGAGAGCGAATACCGTGGTCGGAGAAGAGCTCGGTCTCGTCGAGCATCCGCGCCAGAAGCGCCTTCATGCGGTGCCGGCGCAGCAGCGAGAGCAGCATCCGGTCGCCGCCCGGGCCGGGCGGCGGTCCCTCACCCTCGCCTTGGCTCCAGTGCGAGACCAAGGCGGCGAGGTCGGGACGGTTACGCAGCATCCACTCGGCCCGGCGCGCGAAGCCGGGGAATCGGTCGCGCAAGGAAATGTCGAGCACCTCGACGGCGCAAAGCGGGATCAACCCGACCAGCGAGCGGACGCGCAACGGCAGCATCTTGCCGTCGGGCAGGTTCAGCACGTCGTAGAAGAATTCATCCGCCTCATCCCAGAGGCCGACCCCGCTGCCGCCGATGTCGGTCATCGCCTCGGCAATGTAGAGGAAGTGCTCGAAGAACTTGGTCGCGATGTCCTCGTAGACCGGGTCCTCGGCGGCCAGTTCAAGGGCGATCCGCATCAGGTTGAGCGTGTACATCGCCATCCAGGCGGTGCCGTCGGCCTGGTCGATGGTGCCGCCGGTGGGCAGCGGCGCCGAGCGGTCGAAGATGCCGATGTTATCCAGTCCGAGGAAGCCGCCCTGGAAGACGTTGCGCCCGTCCGCGTCCTTCCGGTTCACCCACCAGGTGAAGTTCAGCATCAGCTTGTGGAACACCCGCTCCAGGAATGTCCGGTCGGGTCGCCCGGTGAGCGCGGCGTCCATCTGGTAGACGCGCAACGCCGCCCAGGCATGAACCGGCGGGTTCACGTCGCCGAAGGCCCACTCGTAGGCCGGCAGCTGGCCGTTGGGGTGCATGTACCACTCGCGCGTCAGCAGCACGAGTTGGCCCTTGGCGAATTCTGGGTCAATCAGCGCGAAGGTCACGCAGTGGAAGGCGAGGTCCCAGGCCGCGTACCAGGGGTATTCCCAGGTGTCGGGCATCGAGACGATGTCGGCGTTGTTGAGGTGCGCCCACTCGCTGTCGCGTCCGTGTCGCCGCTCCGCTGGGGGCTCCGGCTGCGTCGGATCGCCCATCAGCCAGCGGCGCACGTCGAAGTGGTAGAATTGCTTCGACCAGAGCATGCCGGCCAGGGCCTGGCGCTGGACGAGGCGTGCGTCGGGGTCCGTCATGTCGCGTTGAAGGGCGGCGTAGAAGGCGTCGGCCTCCGCGACCCGACGCGCGAACACCGCCTCGAAACCCGCGTCGTCGAGACCCGGCGCGTCGGCCGGGGACAACCGGTAGCGCAAGACGATCGTCTCGCCGGCCATCAGCGTGTGGCGGCTCAGCGCCGCGCACTTGGTGCCCTCGTGGAGCGGGTTCACCCGCGTGCGGGTTCCCGCCACCACATCGTCGTTGATCGCGTCCTTGGGGTGGTACGATCCGCTCACGCCGAACAGGCGAGCAGTGTTGGTCTCGTTCTCGCAGAACAGGAACTCGGCCGGCTGTAGGGCCCTGAACAGCCGACAGGGACCCGCGGCGCGGGTCGCCTCGACGCTTGGCCCCTCGACGAGCCGGAGGAGCGGCCGCTTCGGATCCTCGCGCCACGACCACGTGTTGCGCGACCACAGATGGGGCAGGACGTGGATTTCGGCCGCTTCCGGCCCGCGATTGACGACCGAGACCCGCATCAGCACGTCGTCGGGGGCGGCCTTGGCGTACTCGACCGTGACGTCGAAGCAGCGGTTCTCCGCCAGTACACCGGTGTCGGCGAGCTCGTACTCGGGCATGTCGCGGCCCTTGCGCCGTCGGTTCTCGGCCACGAGCTCGGCGTAGGGAAACGCCGCGTGCGGGTACCTGTAGAGCATCCGCATGTACGAGTGCGTCGGCGTGCCGTCGAGGAGCCAGTAGAGTTCCTTCATGTCTTCGCCGTGGTTGCCCTCCTCGTTGGTCAAGCCGAACATCCGCTCCTTGAGGATTGGGTCCCGCCCGTTCCAGAGGGCCAGCGCGAGACACCAGAGCTGCTTGTCGTCGCTGAACCCGGCGATGCCGTCCTCGCCCCAGCGGTAGGCCCGCGAGCGCGCGTGATCATGGGGCAGGTAGTCCCAGGCGGTGCCGTCCCGGCTGTAATCCTCGCGGACCGTCCCCCATTGCCGCTCGGCGAGATACGGTCCCCAGCGGTGCCACCCGTCCGCGGCACAGGCCCGAAGACGGCGTCCTTCCTCGGTCTCGAACAGGTGGGATGCGTTCGGGCCCTCAGGCATTGCGGTCTCCCTCAGAACGCTTTGAGGCCGAGCATCCGGCGCAGGCGGATATATTCGCCAAGCGACCAGGCCTGGAACGGGCAGCCGCCGGGTCGATAGGGCGCATCGCCGTCGGCGACTTCGCTGACATGACCGAGGCCGGCCTCGCCGAGGTGCTGCTCCAGCGGCGGCAGAAAGCGAGCCCGCCCCTCCGTCAGGGCCGCCTCGCTGCGGCCGCGGACCGAGAGCCACGCGTCGACGAAGGGACCGAGCAGCCAGGGCCAGACCGTGCCCTGGTGGTACGCACCGTCTCGCGTCCGCGCGTCGCCCCCGTAATGACCGGCATAGGCGGGATCGTCCGGCGACAGGGTGCGCAGGCCGAGCGGCGTCAGAAGCCTGTGCTCGACCGCATCGACGACGGATTTGGCGAGCTCCCCAGTCAGGAGCGGAAACGGGAGACCGCCGACGCAGAAGATCTGGTTCGGACGCACCGCCGCATCGTGCGTGCCGGGGACGTGGTCGACATCGACGACGTCGAATAAGCCACCCACCGGGTTTGGAAATTTCTGCGCGAAGCTCGCTCGCGCCGCGGTCTCGGCCTCGGAGAAGCGCGGCTCCCACAGCGTCGCCGCGATGTGGAGGGCGTTGATCCAGAGGGCCTGGATCTCGACCGGCTTGCCGATACGGGGCGTGACCACCCAATCGCCGACCTTGGCGTCCATCCACGTGAGTTGCCATCCGGGCTGACCGGCCGCGATCAGACCATCCGCATCGGCCCGGATGCCGAAACGGGTACCGGCAGCGTAGCCATCGAGGATCGCGAGGCAGGCTGTACGCAGAGCTGGCTCGGACTGGACGGAGCGCCCAACCAGCCTGCAGGCTGCCAAGAAGTCGTACACGCTGACCACGTACCAGAGCGAGGCGTCGACGGAATTGTATTCCGGTACCTCGCCGGAATCCGGGAAACGGTTGGGCATCATGCCCTCGCTGACGACGCCCGCCCAGGCTCTGAGGATGCTCTCCGCGGTGTCGAGTTCGCCGGTCGCCAGCAGCAGGCCGCGCAGCGCGATGAAGGTGTCACGCCCCCAATCCGTAAACCAGGGGAAGCCTGCCACCAGGGTACTGCCCCGTCCTCGATCAACCCGGTAGCTCAGGGCACTTCGGCGAAGATCCGGACCGGCCCGCGTCGCGCGCGCCGCGGCGATCATCCGGTCAGCCAAGGCTCGGACGCGGACCGGCCCGCTCTCGCCAGCGCGTAGCAGCATCAGCCCGGGCTCGGGCCCCGCGAGATCGAAGCGAAAGCTGCCGGGCGCGGCGAGATCCTCGACGCAGTCGAGTCCCCGCGCCCGCTCCGCCGCGTAGAGGAACTGGCGATACCAGTCCGGTTCATGTCGATAGGTGCCCGTGGTCAGGGCGGAGATCGCCGGTCGATCCGGATAGGGATGCCACGTGACGCAGGTTCCGGTCTCCGCGCCGCCGATTTGTGGCTTGAAGTCGAAAGCGGGATTTGCGGTTTGCAGGCTGTGATAGTCCCGTCCCGAGAGCAGCGGGACGACGACGAGCGTGCAAGGACCAGCGCCTGAGATCCGCCGCCATCGCAGCAGCGTGTCGCAGGCATCGGGATCAACCAAGATCTCCTGGGTGATCTCGGTGCCATCCGGCAGGCCGAATGTCCATGACGGCCAGGGCTCGTGAGTGAAGCTCGTAATTCGCTCAAAACCGCGCGGATGGATCACGTCCGGCAGGTAGCGCTGGGCGCTGAGATCGGTGTGTCCGGCCGCGGTCTCGATCCAGGCCTCGATGCCGTTGACGAGCACCGTCCGCCCGGTCGGCGGATTCGCCGCCGTGAGCAGGAGCGCGTGGTAGCGGCGTGTCCGGACGCCCGAAACGGTGCCCGAGGCGAAACCGCCGAGCCCGTCGGCCTCCAGCCACTCGAACGCCTCGCCCGGCAGGGGTATCGCGTCAGGCATCCCGGTGTCCCGCTCCGTCCGCGCGGCATCCGGCGTGCGCAGCCGCACGCGGATCCGGCCTCCTGCAGGCACTCAGGATCATGGCGCGATCGACGCGCCGCGGAGAACCTCGATGTTCGATCCAGCCCGCGCCCTTCCTCCGATCGTCGGCGCGATCGCGGCCTTCTTCAGCCTGATGGTCGTCGCCTTCGTCTGAACGCTTCCCGCTCCAAACCACGTAGGGACAAAGATCATGACCCGCCCCGCTTTCGCCGCCATCGCTCTCATCACCTTCGCTGCGTTCCCGGTCAGTGCCGCGCCGGTCGACCATTTGCCGGCCGCGGTCGGCTCGGCATCGACGATGCCACAGGCGCTGTTCCGCCAAGTGACGTCGAACGGTACGACGAAGCCGGGGGGCTCGGCCCTCGACGGGCGCAGTGGGACCACCGCGGCGCTCGACCGGAAGAGTCGCGCTCTGCACAACCTGATCGCGACCTCGATCTGTACCGGTTGCTGACCGGCGCTCACCGCGATGCCTCCCGCAGGGCCGCCACGAGTTCGTCCTCGCGGGCGGCGTCGAGGGGCGGAGGCGGGAGCCGGCCGAGAGCGTCGCGCGTGAGCGCGATCTGCCGCACGAAACGCCGGCAATTCCTGCAGGTCGCGAGATGAAGCCGGATGCGCCATCGAACGCGTCCGGACACCTCCGCGTCCACGAACGCGCCTGCCTGCTCCGCCGCCTCTCGACACCGCATCCGATCATCCTCGCCCGTTCCGCTCGTCACGCTCGCGCCGCGTCGCGGGTCAACGCCTCGAACACCCGTCGGATCTTCAGCCTCGCTCGATCGAGCAGCACGCGCTGACGCGCCTCGCCGAGGCCGAGCAACTCCTCCGTCTCGCGCGGGCCGAAACCCTCGATGTCGCGATGCCGGATCACGGCGGCCTCGTCCGGCGGCAGAGCGGCGATGGCCGCCTCGACCGCTTGCCAGACCTGCCGCCCCGCGAGCCCGCGCTCCAAGTCGATCTCGCTCCAGTGCCAGGGCGCCTCACGCCAGTGGCCGTCGGCGAGGAAGGCATCGGCGTCGAAACCGGATCCCTCGTCCTCGTCATGCCGTGGCGTGAGTTCCGCGAAGGTCGCGGTGCGCCTGGCGGAGACCGAGGCCTTGCGCGCGATGTTCAGGACGATCCCGGTCAGCCACGTGCGCAGCGACGAGCGCGCCTCGAATCCCGCGATGTTGCGCATCACCGCGATCCAGGCCTCCTGCACCGCCTCCTCCGCCGCCTCCCGCGTCAGGTGTGCGCCACGGGCGATCGCCACGAGCCGCACGTGATAGCGCCGCACGAGGATCCGGAAAGCGGCCTCCTCGCCGAGCCGAAGCCGCGGAAGCAGCAGGTCGTCGCTCGGTTCCAGATCGGCCGTCATCACCGGATCAGCCTGGCGCATCACGGGTCAACCTGATGTCGACCTCGCGCTCGACGAAGGTCCACTCGCGGGTAGCGCGTAGCGCTGCGACGAGCGCCTCGAAGGCTACCTCGTGCTCCGGCGGGAACTCGAACCACGTCAGGAAATCGAACGGCTCGCCGAGGTCACGACTGTGGTGGAGTCGCCGTGCGATCGCCGGCAGGTAGCCGAGGCCGATGCTCGTGTGGTGCGAGGTTTCCTCGAAGATCGCCCGGCGCTCGTCCTGAGCCAGCTCCCACCAGCGCGCCGACTTCCTGATCGGGATCAGGGCGGCCCGCGTCGCCGAAGGTCGATCGAGAGGTGGCTGCACGGCGCGTAGCCGCTGCGCCTCGTTGCTGGTTGTATAGCGCAGATTGCTCACCACCCCGCGCAAGCGCCAGATCGTGCCGGTCGAAGGACCGGTCCGCTGTCCCATGTTGCCGATCGGAAGGCTGACGGAAAGGCGGGTTGCGCTGGGCAGACGCTCCCCAAGCGGCGACTCCGCGCGCGTCACCCGCCAAGGGCCTGCATCGCCACCCGCGAACTCGATCAGGTCGATCATTCCGCCATCCTCTCGGTAAAGGCCGCTTCGCTTGCAAGGCTCGCCGCGTTACACAGTCGAAGGCAGTCAACATCTTCCCCGCCCTGAAGGACGAGGATTTTCGGAGACCGTGAGATCTCGTGCAGTTGACGCTTCATAGGGCCGCTGATGCAAACCCTCCACGTTGAGCAAAGGTGTGTTCCATCTCCGACGAATATCAAACGCCGCGTTCGTGTCGGCAAGAACGTGGCGAGAAGGATAGGTCGGAGAAGGTTTCATTTGTCGAGGCACCATTTCTATCGGGTGGGCCAGATCCTGTGTTTCGTGCCGATCCGCAGCGGCGATGATCGGGCCCTTGCCTGCGGCGAGGCGGGCAGTGTACGCGGCGCGTCGTCTGGGACTGCGCCCTCGACCGGGACTTGTCACCCGGCCGAGTGGGCTGCTTGAGGGGGTGAAACAGCCGGGAGACCGATAGGAGCACCTGATGCATTCCACACCGCAATCCGGATAGCCAAGAAACTCGTGGGCTCGTCACCCGGTGCAACGCCGGATGGGACGCACCGGGCCGTACGCGCCCATGAAGGGAGCGCATCAGGTCATGGCTTATCGGATCGGCTAAGGTCCGCGCGCTCGCTCCGCCCGTCGACGCAGACTTCGACCACCGCGATCCTGGTCCCGTTCCGTAGGATCGACGGTGGAAGGTTCGCGAAGACGCCGGCGTCGAAAGATCGGTCGACGACCCGCTCATCGGCCTTCCGCGGATACGTCCTCGCGAATCGGCCATCGGCATGGTCCCCGACCGTGCACACGACGAGGACCGCCGCAAACGCGTGGATCCGCGAGTCGGGCACTTGTACGACATCCCGACTCTCGTCGCTCATTCAAACGACCGATGATCGACCAGTTGCGGAAACTTTCCCTTCGAGCCGAGGTAAGGCCAAGCCCTTCGAACGCTCTCAACCGGCGCCAGAGATCCGTGCGTCCTGCAGAAATTCTCTTCTCAGGTAGTCGATGGCTGCCCGCACCTTGAGCGGAACGAACCGGCGCGACGGGTAGACGGCCTGCATCGGCAACGGCATCGGCCGGTGAGCGGGGAGGATGATCTTCACCCGTCCCGTCTCGATCTCGTCGCGGAACGCCCAGATCGGCACGACGCCGATGCCGAGGCCCGCGATGACGCCCTCGCGCACCCCTTCCGAATTGTTGACCCGGAAACGACCCGCGACGTCGACTGAGACGGGTCCATCCGGGCTCGTGAACGACCAGCGGTGGCCGGCGACGAGACGCGTGTAGACGATGCAGTCATGGGCGGCGAGGTCGCCCGGGCACGTGGGTTCGCCGCATTTCGCGAGATAGGCCGGGGCGGCGACCGTGACGCGCCGCGTGATCCCGATCCGTTTCGCGACGAGGCCCGGATCGGTGATCTCGCCGACCCGGATCGCGAGGTCGATCGCCTCCTCGACCAGGTCGGAGAAGGCGTCGTTCATGATGAGATCGACGCGGATGTCCGGGTAGCGCTCCGCGAACAGCGCAAGGCGCGGCACGACGTGCAGACGCCCGAACACGACCGGCACGGTGAGTCGCAGCGTTCCGGACGGCCGGCCCTTGCGCCTGCCGACCGCGGCTTCGGCCTCGGCCAGCGTCTCGAGCGACCGCAGGGCGTGTTCGTAGAAGACGCGACCGTCCTCCGTCACGGCGAGCGCGCGGGTCGTGCGGGTGATGAGCCGCGTGCCGAGATGCTGTTCCAGCGAAGCCACTTGCCGGCTGATCGTCGGCTGGGTGGTACAGAGCTCGGCCGCCACGGCGGTGAAGCTGCCGGCCTCCACGACCCGCACGTAGGTCCGCATGGCCGTGATCAGGTCGTTCATCCATACCGTCCCCGTATCGTCCGGAGCTCCGACACCCCGTAGCCGACCGCGGCGGACCGGTCACCGATGACTGCCGATCGAGGCGGTGGATTCCGGCGGGCGACGACGCCCGCGAGACCGACGCATCCTTCGGCACGCGCCGCTCGCTCGCGCCGCCACGGTCCCCGTCGCCACGGTCCCCGTCGCCACGAGCGCCCAGGATCTTCCAGCACGTACTCATACAGGTCGCGTATAGATCCTATTCCCGCGTCACCTCTTCTCACGACTCCCGGTTGTCCGCACGCTGGTTGCAAAGGGGAGACCCTCATGACTCCGGATGCACGGCACCATACGGCCCAGGTCAACGGCATCCGGATGCACTACCTCGACGCGGGTGCGGGCCCGGCCGTGCTGCTTCTGCACGGCTATCCGGAGACGCATTTCGCGCGGCGCCATCAGTGGCCCGTCCTGGCCGAGCGGTATCGAATCATCGCTCCGGATCTGCGCGGCTATGGCGCGACCGACAAGCCCGATACGGGATACGACAAGCGGTCGATGGCGGGAGACGTCCGGGCCCTGATGGCGCATTGCGGCATCGGGCGTGCCGCCCTCGTCGGTCACGACCGCGGCGCCCGTGTCGCGACACGGTTCGCCAAGGACTACCCGGAGGCCATCGACCGCCTCGTCGTGATCGACAACATACCGACGCGCGTGGTCTTCCAGGCCACGGACGCGCGGCTCGCCAAGCTCTATTGGTTCTTCTACTTCCAGCAGGTGCCGCATCTTCCGGAGGCGCTGGTCGCAGGGCGCGAGGAGATGTTCCTGCGGCACTTCTTCGATAGCTGGTCCTACGCGCCGGGTGCGATCGGCGAGGAGGCGGTGGCGGAGTACGTCCGCGCCTATTCTCGGCCCGGCGCCTTCCGCGGCGCCTTCGCGGACTACCGGGCAGGACCGGTCGACCTCGCGCAGGACGAGGCCGACGCCGACCGGCTGATCGCGTGCCCGACCCTCGCGATCTGGGGCGCCGACTTCGACCTCGTGGGCCGGACCTTCGACGTCCTGGCCGTGTGGCAGGGCATGGCCGGAGACGTGCGCGGCGTCGCCATTCCGCAATGCGGGCACCTGCCTCCAGAGGAGCGGCCCGACCGCGTCAACGCGGAACTCCTTGCCATTCTCGAGCCGTGGCGGGGCTGACCATGACAAGGCGGAAGGTCGTCGTCACCGACCACGTATTCCCGAACCTGGAGCCCGAACGCGCAATCCTCGACGGCTTGGCCGATCTGGTCGTCGCGCCGTCCACGGACCCGCAAGCTCTGCTGGAGGTCTGCCGCGATGCCGACGCTCTGCTGAACTGCTACGCGAGGCTTCCGCCGACCCTCGTCCAGCAACTGGAGCGCTGCGCGATCATCGCGCGCTACGGCATCGGCGTGGACACGATCCCGCTGCCCACGACGCGGGACAAGGGCATCCGGGTGACCAATGTCCCGGACTACTGCATCGAAGAAGTCGCCGATCACACCCTGGCGCTGATGCTGGCGCTCGCCCGCGGGCTGGTCCGCGGGATCGACCAGACCCGCGCGGGCGTGTGGAACGTGGCCGCCGTCGCGCCTCTCCACCGCCTCCGCGGACGCACGCTCGTCCTGCTCGGGTTCGGGCGCATCGCGCGCGCCCTGGGCCTGGACATCCTCGTGTGCGACCCGTTCGTCCCTCAGGACCCGATCGCGGGGCTGGGGGCCCGCCGCGTCGAACGCGACGAGGCCTGGGAGGCGGCCGACATCCTCTCGCTCCACGTGCCGCTGGAGGCCGAGACGCACCACGTCGTCAACGCCGAGAGCTTGGCGCGGCTGAAGCCCGGGGCCCTCCTCGTCAACACCTCCCGCGGCGGCCTCGTCGACCTTCCCGCAGTGTGCGCGGCGCTGGCATCGGGGCGATTAGGCGGCGCCGCGCTTGATGTCCTCGAGACCGAGCCGCCGACGGCGGAGACTTGGATCGGGACCGTTCCCAACCTCATCGTGACGCCGCACCTCGCCTTCTACTCGGAGGAATCGCTGGTCGATCTCCAGAGGCGCACCGCCGAGGAGGTGGCCCCGGCGCTGCGCGGCGAGCCAGCCCTCAATCCCGTCCACTGATCGCAGGAAGGCACCGTCATGGACCTGACCATCCACACCCCCGGGACCGCGCCCGAGCGGTCGAAGCCGATCGCGGCCGACTCGCTCGAGCGCTACGGCTTCCTGCCGAACCTGCACGGGATCATGGCCGAGTCGCCGGTTATGTACGAAATCTATCGGCAGACCGGCGCGACCTTTGCCAGGCGCACCCTGTCCGTGCTCGAACGCCAGATCGTCCTGCGGGCGATCGACTACGAGAACGAGTGCCATCACTGCATGGCGGTGCACTCGCCGATCGCCACGCGCGAGAGGATTCCCGGGGCAATCCTGTCCGCGCTGCGCCACGGCGACCCGCTGGCCGACCCGAAGCTCGAGACGCTGCGCAGCTTCGCCGCCGCCATGACCCGGACTCGCGGCCAAGTCGGGCAGGCCGAGCTCGATCGCTTCGAAGCGGCGGGCTACACGCGGGAGAACCTGATCGAGGCGATCGTCGCCATCGGGTACGAGGTGCTCGGCAACGACATCGATCACGTCGCGGCCACGCCCCTCGACGCGGCGTTCGAGGCCTACGCGTGGAGCAAGCCCGAACCCGTCCAGCAGGCCGACGCGGCCTGAATGGCGCGGTGGAACGGGTCCGATGGCGCTGAAGCTCTACGATCTCGCGGCGGCCGACGAGCGCGTCCGGTTCAGTCCGTTCGTCTGGCGCGTGCGTCTGGCGCTTGCGCACAAGGGCCTCTCGGCTGACACGGTGCCGTGGCGCTTCACCGACAAGGCGACCATCGCCTTCTCGGGCCAGGATCGCGTTCCCGTCCTAGTGGACGAAGGCGCGGTGATCGTCGATTCCTGGTCGATCGCCTGTCATCTCGACGCCAAGTATCCCGACCGGCCGTCCCTGCTGGGTCCGCGCGAGGCCCGAGCCGGGATCGTGTTCGTCAGGAACTGGTGCGACGGGGTCGTGATTCCCGGGATCGGGCGCCAGATCGTGCTGGACGTCTGGACCATCCTGCACGAGCGCGACCAAGAATACTTCAGGCGCACGCGGGAGGCGCGGTTCGGGGCGACGCTCGAGGCGGTCGCGGCGGGCGCCGATCAGGCCCTGCCCGCCTTCCGGGCCTCCCTCGAGCCGCTCCGCGCGACCATCCGGTCGCAACCCTTCCTGGGGGGCGAGCGCCCGAACTTTGCCGACTACATCGTATTCGCCGCGTTCCAGTGGGCTCGATGCTCGTCGCCGCGCGGACTCCTGGCGGCGGACGACCCGGTCGCGGCCTGGCGCGACCGGTCGCTCGCCCTCTTCGACGGCCTGGCTGCGAGGGCGGCTCGCGCCCACCTCTCCAACGAAGGATCGGATTCTCCGCCATGATCGACGTGCATTTCTGGACGACCCCGAACGGCTACAAGATCCTGCTGGCGCTGGAGGAGGCTGGAGCGGCCTACCGGATCGTGCCGGTCAACATCAGCGAGGGCCGGCAGTTCGAACCCGACTTTCTGCGCATCTCCCCGAACGGCCGCATGCCGGCCATCGTCGATCACGCGCCGGCCGACGGCGGCGAGCCCGTTCCGGTCTTCGAGTCCGGCGCGATCCTGATCTACCTCGCCGAGAAGCTCGGCGGCCTGATGCCCGACGACCGGCGCAGCCGCAAGACCACGCTGGAATGGCTGATGTGGCAGATGGGCGGGCTCGGCCCCATGCTCGGCCAGAATCACCATTTCAGCCACTACGCGCCCGAGCGCATTCCCTATGCGATAGAACGCTACGTCAAGGAGACGTCGCGCCTCTACGGGGTCCTCGACGAGCGATTGGCCGATCGCCCCTTCATCGTAGGCGACGCATACGGCATCGCCGACATGGCGGCCTACCCGTGATGCCTGCTGTGGGAACGGCAGGGTCAGCGGATCGAGGAGTACCCGAACGTCCGCCGTTGGCTCGATGCCCTGGCGGTGCGCCCCTCCGTGCAGCGCGCCTACGCGGCCGGTAAGGCCGTCAACTCGACTCCGACCGTCACCGAGGAGTCGAAGGCCATCCTGTTCGGCCAGGGACGCCGCGGCGGCTGAGCGCCGCGACCACGCTTCCGAAGCCCGAGCGTCACGACACGGGGAGGACGACCATGACCGGACGGTTCGGCGCGCGCGGCCGCGCCGCCGCGTTCCGCGCGCTCGCGGCGGCCCTCGTCCCGACCGGTGCTCCGGCCGCGGAGGCCTTCTCCGACGGCGTCGTCAAGATCGGTGTGCTCGGCGACCGATCGAGCGTCTACGCGGACAAGTCGGGCGCGGGCTCGGAGCTGGCCGCCCGCATGACCGCGGAGGAGGCGGCGGCGCTGTTGCCCGGGGTCGCCATCCGGATCGTCGGCGCCGACCACCAGAACAAGCCCGACATTGGACTTGCCTCGCAAAAGTGGAGAGCTCTTTTCCTGAAGGAGGAGGGTTCCGATGTCAGACCGGAAGCAAACCTTTACCCCTGAGTTTCGTGCCGAGGCGGTGCGACTGGCGCAGACGAGCGGGCGGTCCCGCCGGGAAGTCGCCGCCGATCTAGGCGTCGGGCTCTCGACGCTGCGCAACTGGATCGACGGCCGACGTGAGCGGGAGATGGACCACCCGCCGGCGGAACGGCAGGAGGACATGGCCGCCGAGCTCAAGCGCCTGCGCCGCGAGAACGAGGTGCTGCGCCAGGAGCGGGAGATCCTGAAGCGGGCCACGGCTTTTTTCGCCAAAGAGGGAAGTCGATGAGGTTCCGCCTCGTCGACGCGGCGAAGAAGGACTTCCCGGTCGCGCGCCTGTGCAAGGTCCTCGACGTCAGTCCGAGCGGCTACTTTGCCTGGAAGAATCGTCCGGCTTCGGCACGGCAGCGCGAGGACCTCGTGCTGCTTGCCCATGTTCGCTCCGCCTTCACGCTCTCGCACGAGACGTATGGCAGCCCGCGCATGACGCATGAGTTGCGCGAGCAGGGCTTGGCGGCAGGCCGGCGACGCGTGGCCCGGCTGATGCGGGAGAACGGGCTCAAGGCCCGCCAGCCGCGCCGCTTCCGACGCACGACGGACAGCGGCCACGCCTTCCCGATCGCGCCCAACCACCTCGACCAGGACTTCACGGCGGCTGGGCCGGATCGGAAGTGGGGGAGCGACATCTCCTACATCTGGACGCGGGAGGGCTGGCTGTACCTGGCGGTGGTCCTCGACCTGTACTCTCGACGGGTCGTGGGCTGGGCGGTGGGCGACCGTCTTCACAAGGAGCTCGCGCTGACTGCGCTGCGACGTGCCCTCGTCGTCCGGCAGCCCGGACCAGGTTTGCTGCATCATTCCGACCGCGGCAGTCAGTACTGTGCGAATGAGTATCAGGCGGAACTACGAGGACATGGCATCGTGATTTCGATGTCTGGCAAGGGGAATTGCTTTGACAACGCGATGGTCGAGACGTTCTTCAAGACGCTGAAGAGCGAACTGGTCTGGCGCACCGCCTTCCAGACGCGAGCCGAGGCCATCGACGCGCTGGCCCGTTACATCGATGGCTTCTACAATCCCCGACGCCGTCACTCGGCGCTCGGCTTCACCAGCCCCACCCAATTCGAAAGGGGCATCGCCCACCACACCGCTCTCCACTAAACTGAAGCAAGTCCAATCGCGGATGCCCGTGTTCAGACCTTGCCCGCCGGCCGGGCTGTTGAGGTGCGCGGCGTCCCCCGCCAGCAGCACGCGCCCGCTCCGGAAATGAGGCGCCACGCGCTCGTGCTTGCGGTAGGCCGAGGTCCACACCGTCTTCCGCCAGGCCCCCTCGCCGAACAGAACCTCTGTCAGCTCTCGCGCGTGATCGGCGAGCTCGGCGTCCGTCAGCGTGTCGGGAATGCCCTGCTCGATCAAGCGCCATATCCGCGGCGCATACCGGATCGACATAAGGAGCGACGGGCGATCGGGCTCGGCGAGCCACCCGTCCGCGGTGTCCGCCTCCTCGCTCACCTCGACATCGGCAAGGACGGCTCGAGTCGCGTAGGTCTTACCCTGCAACTCCCAGCCGAGCTGCTGCCGAACGCTGCTGTGGGAACCGTCCGCCCCCACGAGGAATCGCGCCTCGACGACGCTCTCGACGCCTTCCCCTTCGCGAAGACGAACATGCACGCACCCGCCGGCCTCATCGTCCTCGAATCGAACGAACGAGCATCCCATACGCAGCTCGATCCTGTCGTTGCGCTGGGCGTGCTCGAAGAGGACGCGCTCCGTGCGGTTCTGAGGGATGGCGAGCAAGTAGTTACACTGCGTGATCGGGTCGTAGGTTCCGAAGTCGAAGTCGATGAGGGTCTTGCGGTCTGACGCGCGGCGCAGCCGGAGGTGGGACGACTGCTCGCCGCTGACGATCAAATCCTCGACCACGCCGAGCGACCGAAAGATTTCCAGCGTCCGTGGAAACAGCGCGATTGCGCGGGAGTGAGTGTCCAGCTCCCGCTTCTGATCGACGACGATGCTCCTGACGCCCCCTCTTCGCGAGGCCGAGAGCGAGCGTGAGGCCAACGGGGCCGGCGCCGCAGATAAGGACTTCGGTGCTTTGAGGAAGGGACGACACGATGATCTCCTCGGATCATTGCCACGGCGCCGCGACCCGCTATGTTGTCAGCGACAACACACAACTGGGAGCCTTTGTAGGCTGTGTCAACATTGGATCGCGAATCCTGCTGCCCATCCGGCGCGCGGCGTTACCATCACGGTAACCTGCGCGATGCGCTGCTCGAACGGGCGGCCGAGGTGATAGGTGCGGAGGGAATCGAGGCGCTGAGTCTGCGGGCGCTCGCCCGCGACCTCGGCGTCTCGCACGCTGCACCCGGCAGACACTTCCAGACCCGGACGGACCTCCTCGCCGCGCTGGCGGAGGACGGCGTGGACAGGCTGATCGCGGCGACTGAGTCGGCGATGGCCGCATCGGGCGGTGATCCGGTCGAACAGCTTCGCTCGCTCGCCAGCGCCTATCTGCAATGGGCCAACGAACACCCCGCACACTACAACGCGGTCCGGAACCCGGAGGTCGTCCGATGCGCGAGCCCGGGCCTTAAGGCCAAGATGATGCGGTTCGCCGAGAAGCAGAGGGCAACTTTGCGGCAGGCGCAGGCCGCAGGATGGATGGTCGAGGTGGACCTCGACCTCCTGATGTTCCAGTTCGTGGCGACCCTGGTCGGGTCGGCCACGGTGATCTCCGATCCGCTCTATCGTGAGGTGCTCGGACCGATCTGCGCGCCCGACCGCGTGGGTGACATCGTCGAGCGCGCCTTCCCCCGGATGACGGCATCGCCCCGATTCGGCGAGCAGGCCAGGACGCGCGGCTGAGCAGCACCGGCATTGCGCGACCAGGTCCCGGAGAATGCAGCCACAGCAACGATCGGGGTTCACGATGGCATACGAGAAAGGCGCAGCCGCCGTTCTCCGCAACGGCTCGGCCGGAGGTTCCCGCCTCGGGCGGAGCGGGTCGTCGGCGGCAGCACCGAGAGCGCGACGCGCGTGAGGAAGAACGATCCGCCCCAACGTACGGATAGGGCGAGCAGAATCGTCTGCTCGGACGCGGTCATGCTGCGGTTCACGGAAGTGGACTTGGCGGGACGGTTCAGTCGCGGAAGGCCATCCGGTCTGCACCGCGTCCACGGGGTCGCGCATCCCGCTTCTTGCGCCGCAATCTCGATCGATCTGCCGGCGCCCGGCGGCTCAAGCCGTGATCGCCTGGTTGGGCCACAGCCAAGAGCACGGCGTTATTGGACGATCCAGCCCGCAGGCTCGGGAGACCGCCGAGAAGCGCCGGCGCGGTTGTTCGTTCATCGGATGCCTTCACCCATGACAGGCGGATCGGTCGGGTCGCGGAGGACTCCAGACCAGGAATGGCGAGGGTTGGATAACATGATGTCGGCGCACCGCCCGGGGGACTAAGCTGAACGATGACGCACGATCTGCGACAGACGGATGGGGCGCCCGAGGTCTCGACGCATCCGCCCGAAGTGACCCTCGTGGCCGGCTACCAGAGCGGTGCTCTCGCGCGCTGCACGGAGATGCACGCCCAGCACTACGCGAGGATTGCGGGGTTCGGACGCGCGTTCGAGGCACGCATCGCCGCAGGTCTGGCCGATTTCGCAGATCGACTCGATCATCCCTGCAACGGCCTCTGGCTCGCGGTTCGCCGGGGGCAGATCGTCGGCACGGTGGCCATCGACGGCGAGGACATCGGCGCGGGCATCGCGCATCTGCGCTGGTTCATCGTCGATGACGGATTGCGCGGTGGCGGCGTCGGCAGAAGGCTGTTGACCGCCGCTGTGGGCTTCTGCGAGCTGCGGGCCTTCGACGCCGTCCACCTTTGGACGTTCCAGGGCCTACATGCCGCCCGTCACCTGTACGAGTCGCACGGCTTCCGGCTTGTAGAGGAGCGGCCCGGACAGCAATGGGGGGTAGAGGTGCTGGAGCAACGTTTCGCCCGGCCGATCACGCGGGCGGGCTGACCCTCAGACGCAACGGCGCTCAATGGGCGGCGGCGTGTTCGCCTGACTTGGGTCGGAAGCGGAGCGTTCGCTGTTCCGGCGGCCCTTCTCCGAAGCGGGCGGACCGAATCGGCCAGCTCCTGCTGACGTCAAGGGGTAGCTGAACGCCTTGGACGGGTGGATTTCCGCCCGACCGCTCCCGGAGGGCGGATGCATCAAAGCAGGCTTACTCAGGAGATGCGCTGTCCTGTTGTTCGCGCGGTGAGTGCCCGACGATGCGGGAGAACACCCGCGAAAACGCAGCGGGGCTGTCGTAGCCGACCTCCGCGGCCACGCTCTTGACAGACTTGCCCTTGGCGAGGCGCTGGCGCGCCACTGTCATCCGCCAGAGCGTGAGATAGTCGATCGGTGTCCGGCCGACAACGACGCGGAAGCGCTCCGCGAAACGGGTGCGCGACATGCCGGCCACCTCGGCGAGGTTCTCGAGCGACCAAGGCTTGCCCGGCGCCTCGTGCAGCGCGGTGAGCGCACGCGCCAGCCGGGTGTCGGCGAGCCCCGCGAGGACGCCGCCGTCGACGAGACCGCTCCTCACCACGTGCCGCACGATCAGTATCAGCAGGTAATCGAACAGCCGGTCGAGCGCCGTCTGCCGGCCGTCGCCCTCCGCGAAGGCCTCGTCGACGATCAGGTCGCAGGTCGGCCCGAGCGCGGGATGGCTGGCGAGCGGCAGCACCACGAACGCCGGCAGCCCCTCGCCGATCGGGCTACCCGCTTCGCCGCCGAGGTCGACGGCAGCGCAGGCAAGGTCGGCGCCACGCTCGGGGTCGACGAGAAAGCGGTGGGTGCGGCTGCGCGGGAAGAACAGCAGCGTCGGCTCTGAGAGCATAAGGTCGGGCTCGCCACGTTGCGCGAGCGTCAGCGTGCCGGCGTTGAGGAAGTGCAGATGGCCGCCTTCGGCGAATTCTACCGCCTGGCATAGGTTGCCCGTGAAGAAGGTCCGCGCGGTGGGCGTGGCGTGGGCGAAGAGGGCGGCGAGGTGATCCATCGGGACGATCGGCAACGTTCTCGGGACCTACGCTACCGCGTCGTTCGGCATAGAGCGGGCGTGCAAGCCGCACAAACCAAGACGAGGATCTCGCCGATGCCCCGTATCGCTCCCATCGACACCGCCCATGCCGCCGCCGAAGTCCAGGCGACGCTCTCGGCCGTGAAGGCCAAGATCGGCATGGTGCCGAACCTGTTCACCACCTTCGCGCAGTCGCCCGCCGTGCTGAACGGCTATCTCGGCTTCTCCGACGCGCTCGCCAAGGGCGCGCTGACGGCCAAGCAGCGCGAGATCATCGCGCTTGCCGTCGCACAGGCCAACGGCTGCCACTACTGCCTGTCCGCCCACACGCTGATGGGCAAGGGCGCGGGCCTGACGCCCGAAGGCGTCCATGCCGCCCGCCACGGCAAGGCGCAGGACGCGCTCGACAACGCGGTCGCCGCCTTCGCCCAGCGCGTGGCGGAGGCGAAGGGCCACGTGAGCGACGCCGACATCGCCGCCGCCCGTTCGGCCGGCCTCGACGATGGCCGGCTCGTCGAGGTGATCGCCAATGTGGCGATCAATGTCCTCACCAACTTCACCAACAACGTCGCGCTGACCGACATCGACTTCCCCAAGGTCGACGTCGCGCTGGCGGCCTGACCCACGGCGGACGCGGCGTCTTACTAGCCGCCGCGTCCGACTCCCTCGACGTCCATCAACTGCGGCCTCGCCATGACGAGCGTTCGCAAAGCCAACAGGAGAGTGTCATGAACTTCCGTTTCGTCACCAAGACCGTCCACGCTTACCTCGACTATCCGGTGGCGCTGAGCCTGATAATCACCCCGTTCCTGCTGGGACTGGGCAAGACCAACCCGCTGGCGCTGTGGCTGTCGGTCGCGACTGGCGTCGCCGCTTTCGCGCTGACCTTCCTCACTGACCACAAGACCGGCGTCATCCGCGTGCTGCCCTACTGGCTGCATGTGGCGGTCGATCGCTTGGTCGGCGCCACCTTCATCGTCGCGCCGTTCGTGCTTGGCTTCGAGGGCCTCGACGCGATCTACTACTGGGCGAATGGCGCGGCGGTGCTGCTGGTGACGTTCGTCCTGAACGCGCCCGAGACCGAGGACCGCGCTCCGGTTCTCGCCGACGCTTGAGCTCCGGATGACCAGTCCTGAGGCGGCTGGACGCAGGCTCGGCCGCCATTTCATTCGCCTGGATCATCCTCCGGTGGGTTAGGCCGATGCGCAGGCGGAGAGGAGCCGGACATGACGACCACCATGGACGCGCGGCTCATCGAGGCGCGTCGGTGCGTTGTCTTTGTGCTGCACATACCGCGGGGATCCGCTGTCGATCGTGCAAGCGGGTGCAGGCGCCCGACTGCCCGCTTCTCCGGCGTACTTACGGCAAAGCGGATCAGCGGCTTTCGGCCATTCTCGGTCGTCCCGGCGCCAATCAGATTGCCGGCAATCAGACCATCCGAAAGCCTGGTCGGAAGCAGCCCCTCGCTACGGATACCAAGCATTGATTTCCGGCCGGTAGCCGCGCCGGAGAGCGACCTTACTCGGAAGCCACCATGTCCCTTCCACGAGAACTTCATCGGACGACGGTACGCCGAACGCGAAGCTAAATGCCGAACTTCCGGCACTCGATCCGCTTCCGACCTCGCGCCCTCATTCGGGCGCTCCGCAATCTGAGGTAGTACGTTCGGAGGCAGACTTCGCGGCCGTCACAAAGGAACGATCGACCGAGACTATTGCGCGATCGTGCATCGGGCCGAGGCCGGCGGGTTTGGTGCACCGTTCCATCAGGTCTGGACGGCCAAAAGGAACAGGGCAATCCATTGCCAGGCAATCGATACCGTGGCACGGGAGGGCACCGGAAGGAACCGGAAGGAGCGGAGGCCGCACTTCGACCGCCGCTCCAGGCGGGGCCGCGATGTGCGGCGCCGGAGTCGAGCGAGGTTGGCCCCATGAGGTAGATCGCGATCACGCAGAGCGGAACCGAGCCGAAAAATGGGTTTTGGCAATGGTTTTGGCAATTGGATGCCCCGTTCGTGCGTACGCGGGCCGGCAACCTCGGCCCGCGTCCGATCGACGTCCGGCCGCGCGATCCGAAGGAGTGGCGCGGCCGGGCGGACGGGCGACGGCACTTAAGCCCCATGCGGCCCGATCGGACGGGGCGCCCAACCTGAGCGTGCGCCGCCTCCCCGTATCTCATCCGCGACGGAACCATCGAAGCCTCATGAAGCGCCGGCCATTCTATGCGGCAGCAATCGCCACTTCGCGTCGGACGTCGTGCCCGGAGCCTCGTTCGCGCAATTCGCGATTCGGCGGCGGGTGCCGGGCGCGGCGCCGTCCGGCTTCCGATCGGCAACGGTCTCGGCCGAGCCGACCACGCTGGGCTGCCCACGCGTTCGCAGGCGACGTGGGCCCGCACGGAGAAGGGAATCGGGATCCCCAGGCGTCCGACCCGAGATGCAAACAGCCGGCTTCCGGAAGCCGCCGGCAAGGCCGGCAGGAGAACCGGCCAGGAGCGACCTGCAGCCACGATCGTCGCGCCGCCTAGCGGAGTTCAGTTGGCCCTTTCTCCCAGCCTGTAGAACCTCGACCTCGTGCGCGCGTAACCCAAGTCCGGTTCGAGCGTGAACAGTTCGCTGGTTCTGCAGAGTTCTCCGTCCGGTATGACAGGATGACCGAGCACGATGCCGACGAGGTGTGGCGCGGGAGCCAAGCGAAGCCTCCATTCCATCAGGAGTGGCGCATCCCTCAAATCGTCGGCACCGGGATGGTGGCCGCCGGCGATGCGTTCGAGATCCTCCGCCAACCGACGATGGCGGGCAGCGATGCGGGCGAGTTCGGGAAAAGGGCCAGGACCCTTGTGCAGGACCGACATGATCGATGTCCTTCGTTCCGACACCGTGGTCGGATGGGGGGCGACAGAGCGCATCGAGGTCGGCAGGATCGCGCCTCCGAACGCGGCGATGCGACATCGGCCATCGTCGGCCGTCGTCGGGACGGGTCGTGCGGCAACTGGGCCCCGATCCTCCCGCGCGCGCCCGAAACTCGCACGGGCGCGATTCCTTTGATCGCGGCTCGAACGACGTCACCGAGCGGTCCCGTCCGAAGCCAGCGCCGGATCCCGGCGTGCGACTGCCGATCGCCTTCGGCGACACGGACTTCCGGGCGGCTTCGAAACCGACCGCCTCGCCGGAGATCGCCTTTCATCGTTGAGTCCCGACCTTCCAGGTCGACAGCCCGGGAGCCGGAACGGAATCCGGATCGTCCCCGGACCGAGATACCGGAGCTTCGCCGACCGACCGAGCCGCCGCCGAACCTGCGACTTCGTCGTAACGGGCGCCGAAGACGTGATGCCGATTGAGCAGGCGCAGTACGAAGTGCGGCGACCTCTGCCGCAGATAGAACTCCTCTCTCGAGCGTCGGGCCCGTCCGCCGCGCGCAGTCAGGTAGGCGACGAGATCCTCGGTCGCCTGGGCCCGCATGAGTGCCGCGGCGAAGGTGAGCCGCGCCGACCGGATCTGCGCACCCTTTCCGAGCGACCTGTCCCGAGCGCAGCGCGCGATCGCAGTCCTGAGATCGGCCGCGCCAAGTGGTTGCTTCGCCGACAACATGAACAGGCCGTTCCCGCCGGTCGCATATTTCCGGCGGTCGCGCATGTACGCTTCCAGAACGTTCCGGACGGGCTTGAGCAGCGGAACCGTTCTGGCGGCGTCCCGGCCGTGGATCGAGCGGCGCGCACCGACCACGATCGTCGCGATGCCGGCTTCTGTCCCGAGATCGTGAGGGTGGACGGCGCATAGCTCGTCCGGTCCTGCCCCTGTTCCTATGGAGACGGCCAGAGCAGCCGCAAGACAGCGTTGCGCTGAGGGAGGAACGTCCGGTCGTGCATGGACGACAGGATCGATCAGCGCCAGAGCGGTCGCCCTGTCGAACGGCAGAGCCGCGAACGACGGGATCATGGCGTACGTCGCCGGTTCGGTCGCTTGGACATGCGCCAATCGCGCGTCCATCTGTCACCACGACCATTGGATCTGCCGGGGTCGCTCGGCACCCGTAATGTGACGGGAGCTGCGGATGCATTGCTCCGGCGGTCCGGCGACACCTGCCGCTTTCGATGAGCGAATGCGTCCACGACCAACTCGTGGGAGTCGAGCGTATGCGAACCGTAGACGTTCTCGAGAGTTTCCACCGTCATCGAGAGGTAGTCCGCCGCAACCCAGATCGGCACCCCCTCGTTTTTCATCCAGTGCGCGCAAGTGTGCCGGAGAGTATGAGGGGTGATGCGCTCGGGGTCCAGTCCGGCGTCTTTGACGATCTGCTTGAAGGTTATTTGAATGTACGCATTGTAACCTGTACCATTTTGCTGATGGACGATGTTCAGAAGATCGCGCTTGTCGTCGTTCTCCTGCCAACGACGTATATGTGCCTGAAGCGATGTTGGGATTCTGCAAGGATTGCGGCTTTTCGAGGTATCGGCCTCGCGATCACCTCTGCGAAACAATGTCCTCAGATCGCCTGAAACGTATCCGGCCGAGTCGTTTTTCTTCCAGCGCAATCGGAGCACCGAGTCGTGCCGTGTTCCGGTCCAAGCTGCCAGCAATATGAAACGGGCGATCCCGGCACGTCGGCGCCGTGTGTAGGGATCCTTGATGACGAGACGGCCGCGAGCGTCGCGAATCCAGTCGTCCGCCTCGGGATCCCAACGACGCCCACGGCACGCTAGGAGGAGGCGGGCGACCTCGTCGTAGGTCAACCACTCGTCCCTAGGCTGAGCTTTCGGCGGAAGCTCGGCCTGTCTGATCGCGGTTAGGTTCTTCTCGCGCGCATAGCGCTGGATCGCCGAGTTCAAAACCTCGAGCTCTCTGCGAGCCGACTGTGTTCCGGTTACGCGGATCTTGGAAGAATCGGACTCCTTCGTCTGATTCTTCCAGCGCACACCCGTTCTGATGTTGCGGTATTCAACACTGGATTGCGCCGTGACATCGGACAGGTACTTTCCGCTCCAGTATTTTCGAAGTTCGGAAATGCAGAACAGGAGGTTCGTGCGATTGCGGATCTCTGCATCCGTCGCGCCCGCCTTTTCAGGGTTGGACGCCTCCATGTGGTCGAGGATGTCGTCGAGGGGAATCTCATCCGCATTGGATGGCGCCGCCGCCGTTCGCGGCCCTTTCGCTTTGTCCACCTTGTACTCGGAAAGCAGAAGATCAGCCTTCGTACCGTCGGGGTCATGCGGATCCCAGAACAGGCCCAGACTGAGCTGATTTTTTCCGTCGATGATATACCACATCCACGTTGAAGAATCCTGTTCGTCGCGCTTGCGCAACCAGAGCCGCGCACCCGCCTGTTTCCTTCTTCCAGCCATGGCCCGATCCCTTGCTTCGGTCAGCGGAACATCAAGGTGCAGTCGTTCTCGAGATGTTAACGGGAAGATCTTCTATTCCCTCCGCCGGACCTCGCTTTGGAGTCTGGTTGATGAGACCATAGTCTCACTTCTAAAAGCCGGCGGTAGAGATTCAGCGCGACTTACCAGGATCGATGGAGCAGCTTCGGCTTGCGACCCCGGCGGCGGGCGACGGACGGCACCTCCGCCTCTCGATCCGATCGCGGGCTCCTTCGGTCGTCCATGCTTTCGGCCGATCCGCACGTGTCCTTCGCATCCCGACGAAGCTGCGGCTCGAGAAGCGAGCGGACCGCCGAAGGCGTCGTGTAGAGCCTGCCTGCGATCGAAGCGGATGCGAGTTGACCGAGACGGACCGCCGAACGAAGCGATTTGACCGTCAGCGGGCCGTTCGGGAAGAACAGAGCGCGCGCCTCTTCGAGGGTCACGATCTCGTCGTCGGCCCATTGATCGACCGCCGGCCTTCCGACGAGGCGTCGAAGAGGATCCGCACGGTCGTCGATCCGGCCGCGGCTTGGACGCTCATGCCGCTGGCCGCGGTCTGCGGCCCGAGGCCGGTCGCCTCCGAACGCGTCCGGATCCGGGCCGGGAGCTTCAGAGTTCATCGATCGGCATCCAGGTGAGACGCGCGGACGCGGACGCCCCGCCGGTGACGAAGGCGGTCGCTTCGCGTGCGCTGCGGAAAGTGACGAAGGCGGCGACGGTGAGGTACCGCGCGTCGTCGCCGGGCACGAGGACGCCGGATCCGATCAGTTCGATCCGCTTCTCCCGCAACCACTGCGTGTTCGCGCATACGTCCGCGACGATCCGCGAGCCGGGCAGAAGCACGGTTTCACCGCCGCGCATCGTCGCGGTCGCCAGCGCGCCCCGCCAACGCATCGTATGTGTGGTTCGGACGAGACCGAGGGGATCGAGGCCGCGCGGGGCCATGACCACACGCGCGCCGATCGGCGCCTTCACCGGTTCGACCGCCGCGACGAGTCCCGGCATCGCCATGTCGAGGAGCGGGCGTAGATCTTCGGTCACCTGCGCCGCCGTGGCGATGTCGTGTTCCGTGGCCGTGAACCTCTCCGCGTCCTGCCTGTTCGCAATCGTCGCGAAACCATGGTTGGCGATCTCGTCGACGAACGCGCGCTGGAGGATCAGTCGAACGGTCTCGTTCATGATGCGCGGCCCGGTCGCGACGCACGCGTCCCAAACGAAATCGAGCGTCGGGTCAGCGGCGTGTGCGGCGAGACGCTCTTGAAGCATGCCCGATTCGCCGACTACAGCTCTGAGCTTCGTCGATTGCGGTGCCGGCATCCCGACCAGGATGTACAAGCCGGGACCAAGCATTGCAGGAAGGTCCAGCAGACGATCCATCGACCATATCGGACATGCATGGAGCGCGACGCCCGATGAGACGAACTCGAGTGAGACGTACCCTTCGTCCCGTGTGCCGGCCATCATTCCTCGGAACGGACGCGGACGTTTCTCCAGCATCGCGATTCCTCCTGCACATCATGTTGGGAGTCGCGATCGGTTCGTCGCGACGATCGCGCTACTTGGATCGGAAGGACCGACCGGTCGGCGACGCACCTCCGGTCGTCGACCGCATCGAGGACCGGCGGGTCGCGTCGCCGATCATCGGAACGTCAGCGGAGAAACTCCTCGACTTCGACCGAGGCGAGCGACCTTCGCGATTCGAGCATCTCGGCCAGTTCCAGGAGTCGTTCACGTCGGGTCCCCAGGAGGGCCAGCGCGGACTTCGCCGCCGACCGCAGCGCCCTCTCGACGAGAGTCCCCACCGCAGGGTCGACCATGCGTCCGCCATCCGCCGACAGCCGCCGGTCCAAACCCCAGCGGACGTGCATGTCGCGCGCGAGCGTCGTTGCGGCGAGGAGATCCGCCTCGGCTCCGGCGGAAGGGTCGCCGAACGCGAGTATCTCGGCCGCACGTCCCGCCATGAGAACGATGAGCATGTTCCGGAGCACGTGTCGGGTCACGACCCCGGGGGGCGCAAAGCCCATGTAGCCGCCCCCCCCGTGTCCGGGCGAGCGCAGGACCAGATCGCCGATCGACAGGCCGAGCGACCGCGCGGCTACGGCATGCCCGCATTCGTGGATCGCCACCCGTCTCTCGTCCTCGACTCGTGCGCGTCCGGCTGAGCCTGCGATCTCCACGAGGATATCGTTCTCGACGAGAGGCCGTCCGGCGCGGCGGGCCCGGCCTCTGGCGCGCCGCACCCAGGCGGCGCAGTCGGCGCCGGTTCCGCCCAACGCCTTTCGGGCAATGGGCCGAAGATCGGAGGCGACGAGATCCGATCCGAGATGGTGGCGCAGGATGGCGGGCAGTTCCTCGAGGGCGGGCCGGGCGATCGCGATCACCCGATCGAATCGTCCCGCTCTCAGGATCGCGGGATCGATCTGAGTGGCGTCGTTGGTCGCGCCGATCATCAGCACGCCGGCCCGGCCGCCATCGCCGTCGAGACATTCCAGGAAGCCGTTGATGACCTGGACCCCGTAGCTGCGGTTGTAATCCGCGAGTTTGCGGCGATCTCCGAAAGAGTCGAGCTCGTCGACGAGCGCGACGCAAGGCGCCATTTTTCGCGCCTCGCGGAAGAAGCCGATCATCGCCTTTAGCGTGGTCCCAAGGTGCGCTTCGCCTTCCGCCTGCCACTGTGCCAACGAACCTGCGATGAAAGGTACATCCGCTTCTCTCGCCAGTGCCGATGCGAAAATGGTCTTGCCGACGCCCGGCGGGCCGCTCAGTAGCGCACCGGGCTCGCAATCCGCCCAGGGCAGCTCACCTCTGCCGAACGCCGCCAGATCTGCCGCTGCAGCGATCCCCCATTCGGCCGCAGCGCCGTAACCCGATAGATGCGACAGACGCGGCGTAGGAGCGGCCGGCGGCTTCGAAACTCTGCGTTCCACGATCGCCCTGAGCCGGTCGATGGACCCGTCCGCTCCCCGGGAGGCATGCAGCGCGATCCGGAGATCCGTCGCGTCGACCCGCGCCGCGATCGAAGCAGGAACGGTCGTCTTCGGATCCGACCCGACGATCCGGGCTGCAATCATGGTCAAATCGTCGGGCTCGAGCGGGCCGAGCGGGATCCGCTCCTCCCACGATCGTTCCACTTCGAAGGGCAGCCGTGATCGGCCGGGGGCCGCGACGCAGATCAAGGCTTGGAAGTTCCGAAACGCTCGTCCGACGTCGACGCCCGGCGTCTCGGCTCTGATCCGAACGTCGTCGGACCGCCCCTTCACGACCACCGCCTGGCCGGCACTTCGCTGCATGCCGGGCGTTCGCTTCCATAGCGTGGATCCGGACCCGAAACCTCGTACGAGGACGTTCGTCATCGGTTCGAGCCAGCTGTCGTCGGGGCAATCCACGATGAGTACCGGCGAGCGCTCCCGGATCCGATCCAGTATCGCGGGGTCCCGCTCGATGGCGCGACCGAACAGGATCGCCGCTGCGATTTCGGCCGGGTCGTCGGGTAGGTGGGACGAAGAGGCACCCGGCTCGGCCTCGTCCGGGTCGACATCGACCGCTCGACGGCTAGAGTCGAGAAGCCGAAGCATCGCGAGGATGCCTGACGGGCGATCTTCCGCGAAGGCGACGCTTGTCGTCGGCCCGCCTTCCGCGGGCCGCTGCGTGCCCTTCGAACGGCCGAGGGACGGGATCGGACCCTGGCCGCTCATCTCGTTCCCCCGGTCGTTCCGACGAGTCCGGGACACGCGATTCCGATGAGAAAGAGGTGACGGCGGGCTTCGCGTGCGCGCTCCACCTCCCCGGCTGGAAAGTTGCATGACCACGGCGCGGCGGTTCGAACCTGCGTTCCGCCGTGCCGCAGCGCGTCCTCGATGCCGGCGACGGCCAGGGCCCGGCGCTGTGCCGAGAGAGGCAGCCCGCCCACCCAAACAACCTGCCGCTTCTCGGATGGATCCTGTCCGTGGTCTGCGCGCCTCTGATCGTCGAGCCGAAGTCGTGCCATGCTCACATCGATCGTAGGACGGCCGTTCGGATCCAGGCTGTGCACCAGCTGAAGCGTACCGCTTTCTGGAGGGCACAGACCGCACAGCAGGTCGAGATCGGCGAACCCGCTCCGAGCCACCCAGGCACAGCTCGCCCGGTCCTCGATTCTGATCGCGAAGCGCCCGAACACGTCACCGGCGAAAATGAATCGCTGGCCGTGAGGCCGCGCGTCGTGCGCACCGGCGGCTTCCGACCAGGGGCGCCCGATCTCGAAAGCATGACGCATCGCTAGTCTCGCCGCCGTGGCAGGCGTGAGGACCCGGCTTCGGGCGAGAGCCGACAACATGTCCACCGTCTCGTCGGCCACGCCGGTCAGATCGCGAAGTTCGATGGAGAGAGGCTGGCGCCCGGATACGGACTGCCGGCGCCGAAGTGCGGACGCCAGCTTCCGTGCCATGGTCGCGACTCTTCCTCGGTCGTTCGTGAGTCGTGGCATCGGTCGTCCGGTCGGGAACACGACGACGTTCTCGTTCCGCATGAGGCACCTGTCGGGTCCGGAAAGGTTCGATAGCGTTCGCGCGCCAGGATCGAAGCAAGCCGCTCGAAGGACGACGAAAGGGTCAGTCCAGGGAACGGGACGGCGAGAGGCTTCGCGGGTCGCGTCTGCACCCGGCCAAGCGGAGCAAGCCCCTTCCCGTGACGAGCACGACGCGTCGGCCGATACGGCGGGCGTCGCGCTTGACCGCGATCAGCCGACGTCTCAGATCCGGCCGCCGCCAGACGCGACCGGCC
Source organism: Methylobacterium sp. UNCCL125 (assembly GCF_900116795.1). Lineage (NCBI taxonomy): Bacteria > Pseudomonadati > Pseudomonadota > Alphaproteobacteria > Hyphomicrobiales > Methylobacteriaceae > Methylobacterium > Methylobacterium sp. UNCCL125. Next base: position 54,791 of record NZ_FPBW01000004.1, read on the forward strand.
GCCGCCAGGACGATCACAGTTCCTTGGGCGCGCCGGACTGTTGCGTGCGCCAAGCCGTGGTCGGCGAGCTTCCTGTAGGATTGGATGTCCTCCAACCCCCTGGGAAGGACGGACAGGACGTCGTCGCGCGATCTCGCGACGATCTCGAGTTCGCGGGCCAATCGGATGCGCTCGCCCGCGATGCGGATGCTGCGACACAGGCTGTCATGGATGCCGCCGACGATGGCGTCACCAGATCCGGTGTACGACTTCGACATGGCACAATCTCCCGATCCGCCGAAGGAGCGGAGGAACAAGGCTGCCAAGTTTCGGGGTGCCGTCGCTTCCTCTCGCCTGCGGCGCCAAGGAAGCGCGTCGTCTTCGACAAGCATCGAAGGAATCGCCGTAGCAACGGCGTGGACCCATTTCGACGGACTTGCAGGTCGGCCAAAGATCAGGTCTTCTGGACAGACGCCTTCCGCAATTGGCGTTCCGGCTCCGTCTTCCAGCGATTCGCAGGCTGCACCAGAGATGCGTCCGCGTCAAGTATCTTCCGCGGCCAAAGTGGAAGCTTCGCAGATCCGAGGCGCCAGGGCGATGCTCGGCTGGACACAGAAGGAGCTCGCCGTCCGCTCCGGCGTCGCCAAGAGAAGTATCGCCGGACTGGAACTCGGTACCAGCACACCGAAGCCCGAAACCCTCGAGCGTTTGGTTGCCACGCTTTCGGCCGGCGGCATAGAATTCCGGAACGCCGACGCCGACGGTGTCGGCATCAAGCTTTTCAAAACTTCGAAGTTCGCCCACGGATCGAAGCCGCGGTTCGACGAGATGAAGGGCTGAGGTGATTTCGGTGTGGAATGCACCGGAATTTTCTCACCGCTCTCTGAACTGTCTCGTGTCGCCTGAGGCTGCGCGAGCGGCCAGTCGAGGAGCTTCGGCCTGAGGTGCAGCCCCAGACGACATCCCTCGTACCGTGCCCGCCTCGCGGTTGGCGGGCGCGCGGGGCCCCGAGCGAGCTCCGGATGGGGGCGGCATTCGCCGAGAGCCGCCGCTTTGATCCTCCGGTGAGCCTCCGCCCATCCGCACGCACGCTGGGGCAGCGCCGCTGTGGGCCAACTCCGATCCTTTCATAAACCGGAGGCGACTTCGTGCGTGCAGGACGGCAGGACGTCCATGATCCCGCGCGCGGCGGCCGATCAACGCCGCGCATTTCGTGCCGGCTGGGCAACCGCCGCGGCGAGCATCGGAAAGTGAATATGAAAGAAAACGCTATGTTCCTTTGAGGCCGAAGTATCGCGTCTGCGGCCGAAGTGCAGGCTCTCAAGGCGGCACCGCAGGAGGCGAAGGCTGTGCTGGACAAATTGAGCCGGTTCCTGCTCGCCTGCAGCCAGGATCCAGGATCGGCCACGCTCACGCACTACATCGTCGCGCAAGCGCTGCAGTTTCCCAACCTCGCGCGGCTCGCCTACGAGGAAGGATGGTTGGGTGGCGTGCGCGCGGTTGCACCGCTCCTGGAGGTCATGGCCGCACGGGGCCAGATCGCCGTCGACGACGTCGAGATCGCCGCGGACCTGTTCCTCAACCTTGTGCCCGGACGCAGTTCCAAGCAGGCGCTGTACGGCATCCAGGGCGACCCGGAGGCGCAGGAGAAGCGCTGTCGGGCAGCCGTCGCGCTCTTTCTCGCGGGCGTTCGCCCGCAGCGACAGGGACGGCCGCGACGAGCCGGAGTTCCGTCCCAGGCGGAACCGACGTGAACAGTCGCGTTCGTGAGCCGGTTCCGATCTGACCGCCAGCCCGTATCGACGGGTTTCAAGCTTCGCGCGAACAAATCGACCCGAGCCGTGTCGACAAACGTTAAAGGTCGGCGTTCGTGGTGATCTCGGCCTCTGCACGCGGGGCGGCATGCAGGGTACGCGGCGCGGTCGAGGTCTGGGCTGTCGGCGGAGTTCGTTGCCCGTTGCTCGCGCGGCCTCAGGCGCGGCGAGACAATCCGGAGGCCGGTCCGGTGCAGCTCATGCTTTCGGCAGGAATCCAGACAGCCGATCGGAACGGTGAGGACCGGTACAATTCGTCAGATCCTTCAGAGACCAACTCCCGCGTCCGAGTCATCGGCTTTACTCCTCTGGTATAGTTCGTTCACCCAGGGTGATTGTTGATTTTCTTGAAATATCAACCCAAGCTCTTTCCGTGGTCGGGTAACTCCCACATAGAACAGGCGGCGAGTCTCACGCAGGGCTCCGGCGGTCCTTTTGTCGCGTTCACTGGGAAAGTCTCGTGCATTCACGCCATACATGACTACGGCATCGAACTCCCTTCCCTTGACGCTGTGCAACGTGCTCAGATTGACGCGACCGGTTCCGCCCACGCGGCCGGCGAAATGGCCGAGCGGCATATCGAGACTCGAAGCCGGATCGGTGTTGGCGATCATCTCGACGCAGACATCCCACTCCTGCTCCGAATTACGGCCAATTGACCGCCAAGAGGATATCAGCTCGCGATCGAAGCGTTGCAGCCAAGCATGCGTGCCGTCGACATGTCCTATCGTCGATTGAAGGAAGCCGATGAGTTGCTCCGACAGAAATCGCTCTTCATCGGCGGTGGCGTGCCTGCCGAAGACGAGCAGCGATGCTCGATAGATCAGACGACTGTATCGCGGGTCCGCATCCCGCCAGCCCCCGACGACCCAGCGCGCACAGTCCTCGATGAAGCGAGCGAGACGCGAGCTACGTCGTACGAGCGCATTTCCATCCGTCCGCACGAAGGGAATGTCGGCTTGCTTCAGGGCGTCCGCGACTTTGTCGCCGAGGTATGCGGCTCGGTACAGCACGGCGATTTCGTCGAGCGGAATGCCTTTTTCCACGAGCTTGGGAACAACCGTCTCGGCGATCGCCCGCGCTTGCATATCGAGGCCCTGGGTCGTCGACCAGAAGGTGAGCTCGCCTTCGGGCGCGCCTGCACGTTCCCGGTAATCGCGCTCCTCGCCCAACGCGCCTAGGGAGGCGCGGACGATCTTCCTGCCGGACCGATAGTTGAAGCGCAATCTGATCGTTCGCACATCCGGTCGTTCGGTCAGGCCCTCGAGCAGTTCCGGGTTCGCTCCCGTGAAACCATATATCGACTGGTCCGCGTCGCCGACCGCGAACAATCGGATGCCTCCGCCGAAGCACGACAGGAGAACGAGCTCGTGCAGTGCATGGCCGAGATCCTGATATTCGTCGACGAACAGGATGGGAAAGCGGGCGCGAAGCGCGTCGCGTATCCAGTCATGCTCCTTGATCATGCGATAGGCCAGTAGTGGCATGTCATCGAAATCGATCAAGCCTTGCTGCCGAAGCTTGAACTCGTATGCTTCGATGAACATCGCGAGCTCCGGATTGCGTCCCCGCCACTCCGGTCGGGTGCGATCCACGTCCCGACGACGCTTCTCCGAGGCGAAGCTCCATCGGCGATGAGGGTCGTCCGTGCCGGCGATCGCGACCGCGTAGGCGGCTTCCACCGACGCGCGCATCTCGGCGCGCTTCGCGACCCGGAAATCGGCGGGCAGTCCGATCGGCACGCATCGGGCGTACGGCGCGATCACCTGGCTAAGCGCAAAGCCGTGAACCGTACCGACGAAGACGCGGTCGCCAGCTTCCATGCCGAGGCGCGCCAGCCGCATTTCGAGCTCAATCGCGCATTCGTTGTTGTAGGTGATGCATGCCACGCCGCGTGGTTCAACCACGTCCTCCGCCAGCGCGCGCGCCATTGCGGTAGTCAGCGTCTTGGTCTTTCCGCTGCCTGGGCCCGCCAGCACCACGCAATGCCCGGTCTCGCGTACGGCCGCCGACTGCTCCGGATTCGCGGCGAGTTCCTCGAGCGCCTGAAGAAGCAACCGACTACTGGACACGGCCGGCCACGAAGCGGATTGCATCGGTGATGTAGTCGGGTGGAGCCAGACCAACCGCCTTTTTCGCGAGCTTCGCGCTCAGCCGGCCTTTACCGATGTCCGCCACCATGGCCAGCAGCTGCGACGCGTCGACGGGGGCCGAGCCTGCCCTCCAGTTCGCTATGCGGGTGCTTCGGGTGGATCCGAAGCCCTGCTCATCGAGGATGTCGAGGAGAGGCTTCAGCAGCGACGGCGTATTCGCGACGGAGACTTCAAATGTCTGCTCGTTGAGAAAGATGCCGGCACCGGCCCAGGTCGATGCGAACGACACGAACTGGAGCGCCTCCCACGCTGTCCGCTGCGCGGGATGGATGGGCGGCTGCCCACGCACCTTCAGCACATCGCTCCAGAGATCGATCACACGCTTTTTTCCGAGCGGTTGTTTGGCACCATCCAAAGGATCCCAGTCGGTAATCACCGCGTAGGGCATGCCCAGAGCTTCGGCGAGCTTGACGTATGGACCGAAGTTCGTGCCGGCGACGTTGCACACCGTGATGCCGAGATCATCCAATACTTGTCCGAGAGCCGAGGCGAACACGGGAACCAGCGCCTCCTCGGCGTCGCCTTCGACGAATATCACGCCGCGGGCGAAGAGCAGCTCCGCTCGCGTGGCATCGAGGTAGTTCTCGAGATCGTCCAACTCGTCGGACGTCACCGGCAGGTTGGCAAGGGAGAATGCCTGCGTCGACCGGTTCCGTCCTTTCAGCTGGATGATCGACCGCAGCGGCGTGACCGCGGCGAGCGTCGGGGAATGGCTGGTGACGATCAATGCCTGTGCGGCATCCGCAGAAGCGAACAGCTTCTTGAAGACGGACCGCTGCAGCTGCGGGTGAAGGTGCGCCTCCGGTTCCTCGATGCACAGCAGGGAGAAGTTGCGCTCGTTCTTCCTCCGGCGCCATGCGAATTCGGCCAGCTTCAACGCCAGCAGGGCGACGTTGGCTGATCCAAGACTCGCCTCCGCGATGCCGCGCTTGCCGCCGTCGATGAACATCGCGATCGCCCGGAACAGTCGCAGCGGGTCGGACGGCGCGAATCCCAGACGTGGATCGATATCATGCGCTTCGCCGGAGAGATGAAGGATGCCGGCGCGCAGCTCGTTCTCCAGCACCTTGATCGTCGGAAACGCCTCCAGCGTCTTCGTGGCCTTGTCGAGATCGGCCGCGACCGCGGCGAGATCCTCGCGGGTCACGCTCGAAATCGCGTCCTCAAGAAGGGGGCGCAGTGGCGAACCTCTCCATGTGCCGAGATGCCCTTCGGCATCGCGCAACGCGTCGAGCACGTCGATTGCGATCCGGCGTCGAACCTTGCTGGGCACCGGCCGGGACTCCTCGCCGCCGCCGAACACGACAAATTCGAAGTCGTCGCTCGACTGCGGAATTCCAGCGACGTCGGCCTTCTTCCGGAAGATGTAGCTGAGTCGCGCAATCGTCGGATCGCCGGCGACACGATACTCCGTCAATAAGGCGAGCAGACCGAAATCGGTCGTGAATTCCGCGAAATCCAGATGGATTTCGATCGGACTGCCGTAGTCGGGCGCCGCACCATCCCAGAAGTCCGACATCTTGAGCTGACGCGCCGAGTCCGGAAGCGTAGGATCGAGAACCAAGCGTATCGCGAACAGGAGATTGCTCTTTCCGATGCGGTTTTCCCCCAGGATAACGATGTTTCCCGAGAGAGGGATATCGACCTGTAGAAAATTTCTGAAATTTCTTATGCTGAAATTACTCAACAGCATCCGCTTAGATCCGATTCTCTAAAGTGAAATAATTCAAGAGTAAGATCAGTAACCTAGAGCAGTCGCTTCCACAATAGGAAAAGACCACGGACCCGCTTGAAATACCTTCGGGTTTCCGACGCGTGCCTGATCTTTGCTGCGATGATATCCGGGATCGAGAGGCGCCGGGCCAGCGCTTCGTAGATATCCATTCCGTCTGCGAGAATGATCTTCCTGACTGTGAACGCCTGCAGACCGACTTCGGTGAATCCCGCGAAGCTAACGAAAAGACCGCGCGTCCATTTCGGACGTTCGTTCACCTTACCTTGAAAACCGCGCAAAGTACTGGCGTCGGTCTTCACGCGGTGCCACTTCGCCTCGAGCAGATACGTGTTGCCATTCAACTGGAACGAACCGTCGATCTGCTCGCCGACAACGGTGAAACCTCCGCGCGCATCCATGTCCCATGCGTTGTAGAGGTCCGTAAGTAGCCGCTCGAAATGGCGCCCTCGGGCCTGAGGATCATCCGACAATTCGTGAAGAGCAAGAAAGCGCTCCTCAAGTCGTCGCAACTCCTGCTCGTTCGAACGTAGTGCTTTCCGAGTGTTCGGCGGATTCGGATCGACGCCGCTCCGAACGATTTCGTAATCTGGAAGTAGAGGTCCGCCCAATCGCTCCACGATTAGGCTTAGACGCCGATGTGCATCGACGGCCATCTCGATCTGCTGGCTAGCGACTCGCTTCGTCTCACAGTATTCCCATAACGCGGCCAGTGCTCTTACGATCGCCCGCGGTTGCCCGACCGTCAAGAATGCGCGGAGGCGTTTACCCTTGCTGCCGCCATAGATCGCGTAGGCGCCATCATCGATATCGACCCCGACCTCCCGGTTGAAGAAATCCGCGAAAGTGTTGTTGGTAAAATCAACCACGTAGCCCGAGCTCATGCCGAACAGCTCGTCGACGAGAATTAGTTCGATTGGTCGAAGCTGCTCCATCCGTTCGACTATCCGCATGTTCGTGTGCAGCCCTGCTCCGTTCCGCGCTGTTCGCGGGACCTCCTTGCTGCGTCCGAGCCTGTGCGAACGGCCGGGCGACGCGCTTCGGCCGCAGACGCGGATTCGGGTGGCACACCGCGTAACCTGACGAGCTTGCGGCGCAAAGGGTTCGAGACCCCGAAGCGAGCCTCCGACGCGAGCGGTGCACAAGGAGTGTCGCTTCCGCCTCCCGACGGGCGGCGCCCGCTCCGACGTACATCCCGGAAGCCTGGTCGAGCGAGGCGCGTTCTACCGCTCTCCGGATTTCTGCGTGGAATGCATGAGCCGCTCCGAACCTGCCTTCGGACTGCCTCGCCTCGCATGAGATCGCGCGAGCGGCAGGGCCACGCGTTCGGTACCGCGCAGTTCATCGGCCGGCCCGGCTACCAGCGGAAGTCGGGAAAGCGGATTGTCAAAATCCGACAACGGACCGGGCGCTGTCAGCCTCCGAAAAGATTTCCGGCCCGGTCCCTGCCCGACGTCTCGCGATGAGGGGGCAGAAATCGCGAGACACGGCGGAGTGGCACAGGCTCCGAATTCGGCCCGCACCGATGACGAAAGGTGTTCAGTTCGCGCTATACGGCCAATGCAGCTCGGAGTTCGCGACACCTGCCACTTCGATCTCGTGTGCCAGCGCCTCATCACAATGGACCCGACCTCGCGGCGACAAACTAGCATACTGCGCCAACGAACTCGCTGGATGCGCCGGCTACGCGAGTTGGCAAGATGCGCCTGAACGTCCGTGTGTGGACGCCCCATCGGATTCAAGGGGGTGTTTGAGAGATCTGTGCGCGCAGGTTCAGGTGCTTCCGTGTGTCCGGCCTTTCGATGCAGCCATCCTCACGGCTGCTGGCCTGTATGGAGATCGCGGATCGGGTCCAAGTCGCTTTGGCGCGCTCGAGGCGCTTGGACGTTCACTGGTTTTCCCGACCCCGTCTTCTGACCGTTGCGCCATACCTCTCGCCTGACCTTCCCTGCCTCCCTGACGCCTCAGGCCGTGGCGGTCACGCCGTGGCCGGAGCTCTGTAGGAGCCGCCGCGGGCCATCAACGCCCAGACGATCCTCGCCATCTTGTTCGCCAGGGCGACGGTGATCAGCATGCGCGGCTTGCGCGACAGCATACCGGCCAACCACGCCCCAGCTTTGTCGGGAGCGCGCGCCGCGACCTTGGTCGCAGAACTCGCGCCCAGGATCAGCAACCGTCGCAAGCTGCGCTCGCCCATCTTAGTCGTTCGCCCCAGCCGCTCCTTGCCGCCGCTGGAGTGCTGCCGCGGGACGAGGCCGAGCCAGGCCGCAAAGTCGCGCCCGCGGCGGAAGGTACTGGCGGCCGGTGCCAGTGCCACCAGTGCGGTCGCGACCACCGGGCCGATACCCGGTACCGTCATCAGCCGCTTAGCCACGGCATCGTCCTTCGCACGCTGGGCGATCGCGCGGTCGAGGCGCGCGATCTGCGCTTGGAGCGCTTGCAGGCTGTCCGCGATGACGGCCAGGACCGGCCGTGCCTCGGCCGGAACGTCAGATGTGGGGTCGCGGACGATCGCGACGAGCTGGCCAACGTGCCCGGCCCCCTGGCGAACGACGTATCCAAACTCGGTGAGGTGCCCGCGCAGCGCGTTGATCAACTGGGTCCGCTGACGCACGAGCAGGTCGCGCGTACGGAACACCACTGCCGCAGCTTGAGCCTGCGCGCTCTTGCCCTGGACGAACCGCATCGTCGGGCGCTGCGCCGCCTCGCAAATCGCTTCCGCGTCGGCCATGTCGTTCTTCTGCCGCTTCACAAACGGCTTCACGTAGGCTGGTGGGATGAGCCGCGTGTCGTGACCTGCCACGGCTATCTCGCGCGCCCAGTAATGAGCACTGGCGCACGCCTCCATCGCGACCACGCATCGCGGAAGTGTCGAGAAGAACGCCAGCACCTGATCACGCCGCAGCTTCTTGCGGAACACGACTGCGCCACTCGGACCGGAGCCGTGAACTTGGAAAACCGATTTGGCCAGATCGATTCCGACCGTGCTAACCTCGCCCATGGACGCCTCCTGCAGTGGTGTCACAACACCTCCACTCTGGCACGCCGATGCCGTCAGGGGGCGTCCACCCCAACGCTCCCGGGAACGGCAAGGACCCGCTTCGACCGCGAGATCGGCCGGAGAGCGGCTCCACGTGCACCCGCGCCGCCTCACGAAGGTGGCGAAGCGGATTCGATCTTCCGGAGAATTTCGGGCAACGAAACCGGCCTGAAATTCCAAACGTCCACTCCGACGTCGCAGGTGGCTGGCAGGTTCGGCAAGGCTCCGTGGCTATGTCCATGCAAAGCCAGAGATCCGCGGCGGGATCCCCTCCACCCGCGCAATGCGTAATGGAACAGGACCAGCAGGCGGCCATTCGCGTCGATCTCGGCGTAGTGCTGCACCGAAGCCCAAGGCAGCGCCAGGGTTCTTCCACGGTCGTGGTTGCCGCGCACCAGATGGATCGCCCGACCGTGTAGGCGACCGAAGATCTCCGCCTGCCGATTGGGACCACAGCGGTAGGCGAAGTCGCCCAGATGCCAGACTTCGTCGCGGTCCTCGACGACGGCGTTCCAGCGTTCGATCATCGCCTCGTCCATCTCGGCCACGTCGGCGAATGGACGATGGCAGAAGCGGATGATGTTGGCGTGGCCGAAATGGTGATCTGCCGTGAACCAGAGGGTCATGGCTCCCTCCCCCATGCGCCTGCTGAGTCGCGATCGGCGCCCACTTAGAAAACCAGATTTTCTGATAATCTTCCATCCGGTCTAGCTGGCTGGTCGGCTTTCTCGATCCCGCCGACGGGCCAATGCCCAAGACCCTCAGAAGCGCACGTCATCGAAGATTGATCGAACTGCTCGTCGAAGCTCGTGAGCGATCAGGCCTGACTCAAAGCGAGCTCGCCTCGCGACTTGGCCGATATCAATCGGTCGTCGCCGCGATCGAAGGAGGGGGAAGGCGGATCGATCTGGTCGAGTTTCTCGAGATCGCGGACGCGTTGGAAATCGACGCGACGGTGGTCCTGAAGGCAGTTCGCGCGATCTCCCCCTGACGTCGGTTCAGCCCGACCAATCCTCGTCGAGGAACCCCAGGCCGGCGAAGGGCGGCTCGGGTTTGCAGCGATCGTATCGATTGCGACGGTCGCTGCGACGGCACCAGCGCCCATCGCGGATTCCGTCATTGTAGCTGGCGACAGGCTACGGCCGCACGGCTAGGATCCTCTCCATGACTGCGCCGATGGATGAATTCTCACCTCTCACGATCGCAGGCTACGCCTCGCTCGCCTCGTCCACCGACCAGCGAAGCGACGGTGGCTCGCTGGCGTTCCCTCTGCTCGGGCTCTTCGGGGAAACGGGCAGCCTTCTCAGCGAAGTCAAAAAGAAGCAACGTGATCGGGCCTCGTATCTCGGATACGCCAGCGCCGTCGTCGAAGAACTCGGCGATGTCCTCTGGTACGTGACCGCGGTCGCTTCACGCGGCGGACTCCGATTGGAGGAGATCTTCGCAAGCCCGACCCAGACCGGTGCGGCGACCTTCGCATCCCTCCAGCCCGCGATCATGCCGCATCAGGACGCGCCGAACGCGGCTTTCGAAAGGACGCTTCTCCAGCTTGCCAGCGAGGTCGGTGTGCTGCTCGCCGACCAGCACGAGGAGCGGCTCGGACAAGGCGATCTGCTTGCGGATCGGTTGAGATCGATCACACGGTCCCTGGTCGAGGCCGCCACCGAAGCGGGAGTGACGCTCGAGGCGGCGGCAGTGAAGAACCTGGAGAAGATCTTCGACAGGTGGCCGCACGAGCGCATCTATCCGGTGCCCCTCGATGCGCAGTCCGATCCGGCGGAGCAGCTGCCGCGAGACCTGTACGTCGACATCTTCGAGCGCGACGTCCGCGAGCGCAAATTCGTCTACCAGCGTTGCAACGGCATCAACATCGGCGACCGGCTGACGGACAACGCCATGCTTCAGGACGACTACCGCTTCCACGACGTCTTCCACTACGCCTACGTCGCCGTGCTCGGCTGGTCGCCGGTCGTCCGGGCCCTGCTCCGGGTGAAGCGCAAGAGCGCGCCGAAAGTGGACGAAGCGCAGGACGGCGCACGGGCGATCCTGATCGAGGAGGGGATCACGACCTGGATCTTCGGGCAGGCAGTGGACCTGGAATTGTTCGCCGGCGCTCGGCCCGGCGACATCCCGTTCGACCTCCTGAAGCACGTCCGCCAGTTCGCGGCGGGCTACGAGGCGGAGCGCTGCCCGCTTTGGATGTGGGAAGAAGCCATTCTTCAGGGCTATGCGGCTTTCCGCTTCCTGCGCGAACATCGGCGCGGGCGTATCCACATCGACATGGTCAACCACCGCCTCTCGATCGAGCACCTGCTTTGAGAACGCCCGCATCCTTCGCTGCAGCGCTCGCCGAAGTTCGGCTGCCCTCGGTCTTCAATCCGTACGGAGACGTCTGCCCGGAACATGATCGCGCCGATGCCGCCACCGTGCGTCGACGCAATCTCACGCGCTGCCTGGAAGCGGCGCTCGACGCCAACGTCGATACGATCTGGATCGCCCGCGACCTCGGATATCGCGGCGGCCGCCGGACCGGATTGCCCCTGACGGACGAGGTCCATCTCGAGCCGGCCGGCGCCCTTATGGGCGGCATCGACCTCAAGCGCGCCACCCGCGGTCCCGTCGTCGCCGAGCGCACCGCGGCGATCATCTGGCGTGTTCTCGCCCGGATAGGCGAGCCTGCGATCCTATGGAACGTCTTCCCGCTCCACCCACACGAGCCGAAGAACCCGTTCTCGAACCGATGCCACACCCGCGCCGAGCGCGACGCCACGTGGTGCCTCATGGAGGCCTTGATCGCGATGGTCGCGCCCAAGCGCATCGTCGCGATCGGGCGCGATGCGGCTCTGGCTCTTTCTGGTATCGACATCCCGCTCTCAGTCGTCCGCCACCCGAGCTACGGCGGACAGGCGGAGTTCATCTCTGGCGTGCATTCGCTCTACGGTGTCGCCCAGACGACCAAGGAGCGGCCGACGCCTGCGAGCCTGCCCTTCTGAACACGCATGCGGGCCTTGCGGAAGGGCTCCGGCGACTCCGTCCGAGACGATCGGCGGCGACGGGACGAACGTGGTCGCGGCGCCCCCTCGATCCGGCATCGGTCAGGCCGCGTATTTCTGGCCGGCATCCCGGACTCGGCTTAGAAGGGTCTTGATGTCGTTGCGACGGGTGCCCTTCGGCAAATCGACCTCAGCACGCGTGGAGACGATCGTGAGTTCGCCGAGATCGAGGCCCGTCTCACGGCAGACGAAATCCATCAGACGCCCAAGGCCGATGAGGTTTCCGAGCAATTTTTCAACGTAGAAGTGGTTACGATACATCGCCGTAAGCCCAAGCTTCTTTCCGCTGTTCTTCGCTCCGGGCACCACCTTGAAACTCAGGAAGCTGAGACATTGTCCTCCGTAGGGTGAATTGTCGACGTCGCGTGCCGCATCGAACAATGGAAGCTCGAATTTGTTGAGGGATTTGACTTTTTTGTCGTTGATCCGTCCGACGATATCCCAAAGCTGATTCGGGCTCTTCCCTTCCGGCACCGAAACGTCGATCATCCGCTCGAAGTAGTAGCCAGACCACCGCTCGTTGCGCCGAACCCTTCTCAACACCCGTTCCTGGAAGACGTCGAAGAAGGCCGGGGCACCGTATCGGTGGTAAAGACTGGCAGGGAAGATCGTGTTCGCCACGGTCCCGACCGCCTGTTGACCCTGTTGGCGGAGGAAGTCATCGACCAGAGCGACGCCTGGATCCTGCAGCGTCGTGTTCCTCGTCGGGTCCGCGATGTCGAGGACGACGTTGTAGGCGCAGTGGCTCGGCTGCGCTTCGACCATCCGTACGGCCTCGCGCCAAGCGCTGATGCAGTCAGGCTGCTGGGGGATCGGGAGATACAACGACATCCTCCGTCAGTTTCGCGGCAGCGTAGATGCGCGGGGCGATAAACGTCTCGGTGAGCCAAGCGTGGCCTCGCTTGCCCCACTTCGCGCCCCAGCTGTTCCGCACCAGGATCGCACGATGGCCGCCGGCCTTTCCGTGGCCGACGGCGACCACGGCGTGACGGCGCTGCGGCTCCGGCGTTTCGCCGGTGGCGGGATGGATCATGCCGTCCGCATCCGGTCGAAAGAAGGAGCGGGAAAGCTGGATCAGGACGATGACCGGCTGGCCGCGCTCGATCTCGCCCACGATGATGTCGAAGGCGACCGGGCGACGTTCGGATCCGCGTCTGAACAGAAGGCCGACGTCGCCCGGCGGGACCCAGGACGCAGCATCGACCGGCGTCGCCGGAAGGTAGGGCCAACCGCCCTCCTCCGGCTGCCCGTCCTCACGCAGTACGTCCAGCATGGACGCCAGCGTCGCTCCTTCATCCGGACCGAAACCCATGCGCGTCTGAGCCCGATGAAACGCGTACTCGGACGAAAGGGGGAGCCATCCGGGCCGAACCCCGGCATGGGTGTCGCTCGCAGCAAACGCGAGACAGGTCGGCCGGGGGCCCTGATCGCGCGCATGACCGAAGCGCGGCCGCAGGTCTACGAAAACCTCGACGCCGCTCATGCCGCCTCAAGCAAGCTCCGCCGCTCGGCACGAGAGAGGCCTTCCTCCTCGGGGCCGGTCAGGTCCATCTCGACGTCCAATTTGGTTAGGAGCGCGTCGGGATCCCAGGGCCGAAACTCGGCGAGTTCGATCAGTCCGCGGAAGTCGTCCGGCGGCGCGGCCGTGACGCGCCGAAGCACGTTGTCGCCGACGCTGTCTTCGGGTGGCTCCGACAATTCGTCCCCGACGATCGCGAAGCCGCTGTCTTTGAGCTGATCGATGTCCCACAGATATCCGCCGCCGCTGTGCTCCTTCAGGCGGAGCACGAAGATGTCGTTGCGGCTTCCATCGATGCGGGTTCCGGCGTCGCGTTCCGTGAGAAGCCAGACGTCGCCTCGATAGTCGTCTGGGCGGTAGGGATCCAGAAGCTCGGCCTTGAGTTCCCGCGGTTTCGTCTCGAGGAGCGCGTCGACGTGTCCGGAGGTGATCAGACGATGCCTCGCGAGCGTGTAGCAGGTCGCCGCGTAGCTGGCGCCCAGACGCAGAGAAAGCTGGTAGACGCGATCGGGTCGGACGAAGTCCCTCGCCGTCCAGCCCTGACGCGATGCGTGTGCGAAGAAGAGCCAACGCGGCATCATGAACTCGACCGCGAAGGCATCCGCTTCGACCTCCTGGAATTTCGGCGCCCTCTCACCAGCCATCGGCATGCGCCGCAGAATTCCCTCGTCGTCGAGACTGGGCTCGTGCCCAAGGGAGAAGTGCCCGAGCTCGTGGGCTGCCGTGAAGCGCTGGATGCTCATGGCGCGCTGTGTGGTCACGAGGATTCCCGGAGCCGGATCGTTCAGATAGGCTCCGAGGAGTCCCTGCAGAGGACGCAGAAGGAGTGGCAGGTCGAGCGCTCCGATCGATCCGAATACGTCGACATTGCCCCCATGCGCTTCGACCCGTGATCGTATGCCGAGATCCCGATGAAGCCGCGCGGCGGCCTGTGTACCGGCCCGGACCGCTCCTGCGTAGGTTGTCGCGACCATCGCTCAGCCTCGATCCGGCCGCGCTCTGACCCGCAGGTACTCCGCGAAGCGACCGAGCTCCTCTCTGTCCTTCTCCGAGAGCGCCGCCGCCTGCCGCGCCAAGTGGGCGACGTCGATCGGCAGTTGTGAGGAGGCCTCGTCTTCTCCGGTGAAGTAGCCCACAGGTTGGCGGTAGAGTCTGGCCAAACGCGTCAGCTCGATGGCTTCCACACGGCGCTGGCCACTCTCGATATCGGTCAAGGCAGTGCGCGGGATCTTGAGGTAGTTCGCCACCTCCTCCTGCTTCAGACCGAGATACTTCCTGGCCTCTTTCAGCCGATCGCCCAGCTTCCTGCGTTCCTCCTCGTCGCTGCCCGGAGGGCTCGAGGCTTGGTTCACGTCTTCACTCCGTTGATCTTGGCCCAGTGCTTCTCGATCCGTGGAACAAGCTGTTCCAACGCCTGCTCCACCGACGTGAAGCCACCCGCGCGTACGACGGTATCCGGCAGGTTGCAGCCGACGACACTTTCGACCGCCGTGAGCAGCGAGACGACCACCAGGGAGTCGATCTGAAACTTCGTCGTGGCGATCGCCGCCGGCGTGGGCGGCAGGGCGTCGCCTTTCACGGCCGCCTCCGATTTGACCGCCTCGATCAGCTCGTCGCGTAGGCACTTCTCGACTTCGGCCGTCGGGAAGGACGACACGGATGGAGCGGGGAACGTGGCGAGCGTCATGGCCTGTCGAAATCCGTGACTTTCCAAGAACAATAATGTCGAATTTTTCGACATGCAAGCGGCGATCAGGATGCGACCTGAAACGGCTGCGGACGCCCTGCAAAAGCGTTGGACGACCGATCGCGGCCAAGCGTATCGGAAATGCCGCATCCGATTTCGGACCGGTGGCACGACGCCGATCCGTACCTTCCATGGCCTCGCGATAGGTTGCCGAGGAAGTTACGGACAAGGAAGACGCCGGACCCAAGCCCGAACGGATCAGTCACCCGACGTGCCGAACCCGCGATCATCCGGCCTCGGGACTAGAACGCCACGCGGCCCTGCAACTGGTCGCGCCGTGTCCCGCCCTGCTGACCGCGGCGATGGCACGACGACCGATCTCGGTCGACGGTGCTGCCTCAGGCGACGCATCGCACACCCGGCCCGCCTCGCGACGAGCGGCAGGTCGATACGCGATGCGAGATCCGGATGCGGGCGAAGGACGCCGTGCGACGCTTCGGCCCGTTGGTGGATCGACCCGATCCGCACGTGAGCCGAGAAGGCACCCCCATCAAAAGGGTGTTTCGATTTTTTCGTGGGCCGACGGCGACCTCGTGCGCGTAAGAACGGCAGGACCTCCTCGATGTCCCACCGAGTGACCGCGCCCGGCGCGCGATCTCGGCCGCCGATGTGCCCGTGTCGAGTGCATAGGAAGCACCGGCCCACTTTTGAACCGCGTTCGCCGTCGGGCGGAGGAGGCGCCCGCATGGACCGCGGAGCACCGAAGGAACCAGCGTACCCTGGATCGGCATAGCCGCGGACGACGTCTGGAACGTCGAACGCCTCCGACCCTGGATATCGCCGATCGACGAGCGGCACACCCGCCTGGACCGAAGGCAGTGGATTTCTGAGCAGGTCGGAAGGAATGCGCAGGTCCCGTGTCCCGCACCTAGGTCGAGATCGAGCTACGAAGGCGCCTAAGGCGTCGGGAGATCCAGCGCGGCCGAAACCGGAAAATCGGAGTGAGCCGTCGCTTGCCCATTCCTTCGGGAGCGGACCCACACGCGGGTCCCGCAGCGTGGCATACCCGGTGCCGCCTTGGTGCTGCCTGGAAAGCTGCAACGCCGGGGTGAGGTGTTGCAACGATCCTGCAAGTACTTGCAATAATTGAAGTTTTGGAGCGGGCGAAGGGATTCGAACCCTCGACCCCAACCTTGGCAAGGTTGTGCTCTACCCCTGAGCTACACCCGCTCACTAGTGCCGCGCCGCCTGGACTTTCGTGCCGGCGGCCCCCGACGCGGCTCTCTAAACACCATTCCTGCGGACGACGCAAGCGCCCTTTTCGCGAACCGTGACGATTTACCAATTCGGGTCCGGCGGGAGGCCTTCGTGGATCTCGCGGAGCCGGGCGCGGGTCCCCCGGGTGGTGCCCTCGGGCAATGCGTCCAGCGCGAAGAAGGCGCATTCGGCGACCTCCCGGTCCGGCGCCTTGGGGCGCAGCACCGTGAAGGCCGGCAGGACGAACAATGCGACGTGATCGCGGGGGGCGGCCACAACATTCCGGTAGAGGGCATGCAGGCGCGGCTCCCCCTGGGGCACGATCTCGGCCTCCTCACGGAATTCCCGCACCATCGCGTCGCGCACGGCCTCGCCGCGCTCCACACCGCCGCCGGGCAGGTGCCAGCCACTGACATAGGTGTGGCGCACGAGGGCCACACGTCCCGCCCCGTCCAGGGCGACGCCGCGCACGCCGAGGGTCATGCCCCGGGACGCGAGAGCCCCGAGGTGGAACAGGCGCCGCAGGAGCGGCCGGTCGAGGAGCATGCGGGTGCGCGGCTCAGACGACGTCGAGGGTGATCTCGCCGAGCCCGGCGATCGCCGCGACCATGCGCTGACCGCGCTGGACCGGGCCGACGCCGGCGGGCGTGCCGGTGAAGATCAGGTCGCCCGGTTGCAGGGCGAAGTAACCCGACAGGTAGGCGATCTGCTCGGCGACGGACCAGATCATGTCGGCCAGGTCGCCCTTCTGACGAATCTCGCCGTCCACCGACAGCGTGATCGCGCCCCGCGCCGGATGGCCGAAAACGGAGACCGGATGCAAAGCGCCGATTGGGCCGGACCCGTCGGCCGCCTTGGCGGTGTCCCAGGGCCGCGACATCTTCTTGGCCTCGTCCTGGACGTCGCGCCGGGTCATGTCGAGGCCGACCGCGTAGCCGTAGACGTGGTCGAGGGCGGTCTCCGCCGGGATGTCGCTGCCGCCGCTGGCGAGGGCCGCCACCATCTCGACCTCGAAATGGTAGTTGCCGGTCTTCGGGGGGTAGGCGTGAGGCGTCGGCTCGGAACCGACGATCTGCAGGGCGTCCGCGGGCTTCATGAAGAAGAACGGCGGCTCCCGGTCGGGGTCCGCCCCCATCTCGCGAGCATGGGCGGCGTAGTTGCGGCCGACGCAGTAGACGCGGCGCACGGGAAACAGGTCGCTGCTGCCCACGATGGGGAGCGCGATGCGGGGCGGGTTCTGGATGACGGAGAGCATCTCTGCCTCTGCGGTGGATCGTCCGGACGGCCCGGCGCGACGACGCCCGGGCCCTACATCATCGTTGTAAGGTCCGCACCGGCGCGCGCCATACCGGTGCTTGCGTCCCCCCGCCCCTGGCCTACAGAATCTTTGCGATGACGCCGACAGCCGCCCTTGATACCCTGCTGACCGCCCTGCGGGACGGGCTCGGCGCGCGGCACGTGCTGACCGATCCGGACGCCCAGGCGCCCTACCTGACCGAGAGCCGGCGCCTGTTCACCGGATCGGCCCTCGCCGTGCTGCGGCCCGGGAGCACCGAGGAGGTCGCCTTCGCGGTCCGCGCCTGCACGCAGGCCGGCATCGCGGTCGTGCCGCTCGGCGGCAATACCGGCCTGACGGGCGCCGGGGTGCCGCAAGGAGGCGTGGTGCTGTCCCTGGAGCGCATGACTCGGCTGCGGGCGGTCGATCCGGTGGATGCGACCATCACGGTGGAGGCCGGGATGATCCTTCAGGACGTGCAGGACGCGGCCGAAACGGCCGGCATGCTGTTTCCGCTCTCCTATGCGTCCCGCGGCTCGGCCCGGATCGGCGGCGGCGTCAGCACCAATGCCGGCGGGATCGCGGTCCTCGCCTACGGCAACGCCCGCGACCTCGTCCTGGGGCTCGAGGTCGTGCTCGCGGACGGACGGGTCTGGAACGGGCTCAAGTCCCTGCGCAAGGACAATGCCGGCTATGACCTGAAGCAGCTCTTCATCGGCTCCGAAGGCACGCTGGGCATCGTCACCGCGGCCGTGCTGAAGCTGTTCCCGCGGCCGCGCTCCACGAGCGTCGCCTTCGTGGGGCTCGATTCGGCCAGGGCCGCCCTCGACCTGTTCGTGTTCCTGCGGGCGCGGATGGACCGCGACCTGACGGCCTTCGAATACCTGCCGCCGTTCGCCCTGGAGATCGTGCTGCGCCACGTCCCGGGGACGGTGCGGCCGCTGGACGGCGCGCACGGCGCCTACGCGCTGATCGAGGTCGCGTCCGCGCGCCCGGATGCCGACACGCAGGCCGAGCTGGAATCCGCCCTCGGGCAGGCCCTGGCGGACGGGGTGATCGCGGATGCCACGATCGCCACCAGCGGCGCCCAGAACGCCGCGCTCTGGCGTCTGCGGGAGGGCGTTCCCGAGGCGCAGACCCGCGAAGGCGCGTCGATCAAGCACGACGTGTCGGTACCGCTGTCGCGGCTCCCCGCGTTCTTGGAGCAGGCAGGCGCGGCCTGCACGGCGGAGATGCCCGGCCTGCGACCCTGCGGATTCGGCCATTTCGGCGACGGCAACATCCATTTCAACCTGTCCCAGCCGCCCGGCATGGCGGCGGCGGAGTTCCTGGCCGAATGGGGCCGGTTCAACCGGATCGTTCACGACATCGTGCACGACCTCGGCGGTTCCATCGCCGCCGAGCACGGGGTCGGCCTGATCAAGCGCGAGGAACTCGCCCGCTACGGCGATCCGGTCGGGCTCGACCTCATGCGGCGCCTCAAGGCCGCCCTCGACCCCGAGGACCTGCTCAACCCCGGCAAGGTCCTCATCCGGGGCGACCGCGACGCTTCGACGGCGCGCTGAGGAATTTTGTGCATCGCGCCATAATTCGGCGCGGAGCCGGGTGCAGGACAGCAACGCCGCGCCGTCATCCGCCGGGGTGGCCCGCTGCGTTAAGCCGCTGCTAACGCTTCGGACAGACCTTCACCGACGACGTCAAAGACGGGTCCATCGGCGCCAGGCATGGCAATTGCTCAGAGGCCTTCCTATCTCGCAGATGCGAGATCGAGCGACGAACCGTCACCGACAGGCTGTTTTCATATCTCTTTGGAGACCCACGGAATGCCCACCTCTCAGGCCCGCGTGCAGACCAACGAGGCGAGCCGCTACCTGCAGCAGCTCTGCCGGCACTGGAGCCACAAGTTCAAGGTCGAGGCGACGCCCGTGCACGGCACCGTGCCGTTCGGCGAGGACCGCGTCTGCACCTTCGATGCCGAGCCCGACGCCCTGGTGATGCGCATCGACAGCTCCGACCCGGTGAACCTCACCCGGCTGGAGAACGTCGTGGCCGACCACCTCGCCCGCTTCGCCTTCCGCGAGAGCCTCGGCGACATCCGCTGGTCGCGCGCCGCCTGAGAGCCCGCGCAGCGCGGTCACGTTCGACCCGTCCGGCCCCCGGCCCGGGCGGGGTCTCGCGATCCGGAACGGCCCGCAGCGGTGGCGCACCAGGTGGCGCACCACTTGCACGCGAGTCCGGCTTGCGGCCAGATCGGTCGCCGCCGAGACCGGGATCGATCCATGAAGCGACGCACCCTGCTGACAGGCGCCGGAGCGCTGGTGGCCGGGACGCTCGCCCGTCCGGCCCTGGTGCGGGCGGCCTCCGCGACGACGCTGCGCTTCGTGCCCTACGCGGATCTGGCGCTTCTCGACCCGATCATCACCACGAACTATGTCACGCGCACCCATGCGCTGATGGTGTTCGACACACTCTACAGCCTGGATGCCGCCTATCGGGCCCAGCCGCAGATGGTCGCGGGCCACGAGGTCACGGCCGACGGCCTCACCTGGCGCCTGACCCTGCGGGACGGCCTGCGCTTCCATGACGGCACGCCGGTCCTCGGCCGCGACGTTGTGGCGAGCCTCAAACGCTGGTCGCAGCGGGACGCCTACGGTGGGGCGCTGTTCGACACGGTGGACGACCTCTCGGCGCCCTCCGACACCATGGTGCAGTTCCGCCTGAAACGGCCCTTCCCGCTCCTGCCGGACGCCCTCGCCAAGCCGACCTCCTATGTCCCGGTGATCATGCCGGAGCGCCTGAGCGCGACGCCGGCGACGCAGGCGGTGCCGGAGATCGTCGGCAGCGGCCCGTATCGGTTCGTCGCCGCCGAGCGGGTTCCGGGCTCGCTCAACGTCTACCGCCGGTTCGAGGAGTATCGACCCCGTCCGGACGGGACGGCGAGCTTCACCGCCGGACCGCGCATCGCGCATTTCGACCGCATCGAGTGGCGCACGATCCCCGACGGCGCGACCGCGGCCGGCGCCCTGCGCTCGGGCGAGATCGACTGGTGGGAGCAGCCCCTCGTCGATCTCGTGCCCGACCTGATGAGCCAGCCGGCCGTGCGGGTGGATCTGGTGGAGACCGCCGGGCTGATCGGACAGATCCGCCTCAACCACACCCTGCCGCCCTTCGACAATCCCGCGATCAGCCGCGCGCTGCTCTCGGCCGTCGACCAGACCGAGATGATGGATGCGGTCGCCGGCAGCGACCCGGCGATCCGCCGCGGGCCCATCGGGATCTTCACCGCGGGTGGTCCGATGGCGTCATCAGCCGGCATGGCGGTGCTCACCGGCCCTCGCGACCTCGCCGCCGCGAAGCGGGCGCTCGCCGAGGCGGGCTACAAGGGCGAGCGGGTGGTGCTGCTCTCCGGGACCGACGTGCCGCGGATCAACGCGATCTGCGAGGTGATGGCCGATGCCTGCCGCAAGCTCGGGATGAACCTCGATGTCGTCGCCACCGATTGGGGGACCGTGAACCAGCGGATCCTGAACGCGAAGCCCCTGGACCAGGGCGGCTGGTCGATGTTCGGGATCTTCTCCGGCGGGCTGGACCATCTCTCGCCGGCCTACCATCTGGCCGCCCGCGGGAACGGCCGCGCAGGCGTCCCGAGCTGGCTCACGGACGCCCCCCTGGAGGAGATGCGCAGCGCGTGGTTCGCCGCGCCGGACCTCGCCGCCCAGAAGGCCCTCGCGGCGCGGATCCAGGCGCGCGCCCTGGAGGTCGGCGCCTATCTCCCCTGCGGCCAGTACTTCCAGCCGACCGCCTACCGGCGCGACCTCGAAGGCATGCTGACCGGGCTGCCGCTGTTCTGGAACCTGCGCCGGTCGGCCTGAGCGCGCAGCCGCCGGGTCACCCGACGCTCATCAGGCTGGCATTGCCGCCGGCCGCCGCGGTGTTGATCGCGGTGGAGATCTCTTCGACCAAGCCCGCCGGATCGTAGAGATCGCCGGCCGCCAGCGCCTCCGGCTCGCGGGCCTGGAGAGGCAGGATGGCCCCATCACGGGCCGCGAGGGCGGCGTTGAGATCCCGCAGGGCTGTCGCATCGCCCGCGAACAGGACGCCCTGGACGTCGCCCGCGCGGTCGAGATCCGGAGCCCAGGCGATCCGGGCCGCGCACACCGCCGGCAGACCGTCCAGGGCCGCATCGCTGCCGCCGGCCGCGACGATGACCGCCGCGTTGCCGGTGCCAAGGATCGCCCCGAGCTGGAGCAGGAGCGCCGTCTCCGTCGCCGCGACGGCGGCGACGCGCCCGCGCGGACGCAGGGCGTACTGATTGCGCTCACCCACCGGTCCGGCCAGCGCGATCGGGGCGGATCCGGGATAGCGGACGGTCTCCAGCCTCTCCGCGAGATCGTGGCGATGGCGCGACCGCAGCCACGCCACGTAGGGGCGCAGCGCCGCGTCGTCGGCGGGCAGCCCGTCGCAGGCGTCGGCGGGCGGTCTCCGCACCAGCCGGCCGAGGGCCAGCGGGCCCCCGGCCTTGGGGCCCGTCCCCGACAGGCCCGAGCCGCCGAAGGGCTGCACGCCCACCACCGCGCCGATGATGTTGCGGTTCACGTAACGGTTGCCGGCCCGCACGCGGCCGAGGACGTGGTCGATGGTCTCGTCGACGCGGCTGTGCAGCCCGAAGGTCAGCCCGTAGCCGGTGGCATCGATCGCCGCGAGGAGCCTGTCGAGGGTATCCCGACGGTAGCGCAGCACATGCAGCACCGGGCCGAACACCTCCTGCTCGACATCGGCGACCGCCCCGATCTCGATCAGCGTCGGCGGTACGAAGGTCCCGGCGCCGGCCTCGGGCGGCAGGGGCAACTGCTCCACGGGAAACCCCCGCGCGCGCAGGCTCGCCACATGATCGACGAGGCGGGCGGCGGCGTCGGCGGTGATGACCGGTCCGATATCGACGGCGAGGCGCCGAGGGTCGCCGACCTGCAGCTCCCGCAGGGCGCCCTTGAGCATGTGCAGCGTCCGGTCGGCGATCTCCTCCTGCAGGCACAGGATCCGCAGCGCCGAGCAGCGCTGGCCCGCGGAATCGAAGGCCGAGGCGATCACGTCGGCCACCACCTGCTCGGCAAGCGCGGAGGAATCGACCACGAGGGCGTTCTGGCCGCCGGTCTCGGCGACGAAGGGCACCGGCGCTCCGAAGCGGTTCAGCCGCCCCGCGAGTGCGCGCTGGATGGCCTTGGCCACCGCGGTCGAGCCGGTGAACATCACGCCCTGCACGCGCCGATCCGCGACCAGGGCGGCGCCGACACGGCCGTCCCCCGGCAGCAGGTGAAGGGCATCCGCCGGGATCCCGGCCGCGTGGAGCACGCGGATCGCCGCGGCGGCGATCAGGGGCGTCTCCTCCGCGGGCTTGGCCAGGACCGTGTTCCCCGCCGCGAGGGCGGCCGCGGCCTGTCCGACGAAGATCGCCAGGGGGAAATTCCACGGCGCGATGCAGGCGACCGGGCCGAGCGGCTCGTGCGCGTCGCCGAGGATTCGCTCGGCCTCGGCGGCGTCGTAGCGCAGGAAATCGACCGCCTCGCGGATCTCCGCCACGGCGTTCGCGTAGGTCTTGCCCGCCTCCCGCACGATGAGCCCGATCAGCGCCGGCATCTGCGCCTCGAAGGCGTCGGCGGCCCGCCGCAGGCAGACGGCGCGCGCGGCCGCCGGCGTCGCCGCCCAGCCGGCGGCGGCCGCTTCCGCCCGGGCCACGGCGCCTACGATCGCCGCAGCTGTCGCCGCCCGGCCGAAGCCGACGACGTCCCGGTGGTCGGCGGGATTGCGCACGGGCTCGTCGGCCGCCGCGTCGTCCTCGCCCGACGGCACCGCCCGCCAGACGGTGCGCTCGCTCGCCAGCAACCCCTCCGAGAGATCGGCGAGGGCGGCCTCGTCGGCGAGGTCGAGACCGGCGGCGTTCATGCGGTGCGAACCGTACAGATCCCGGGGAGCCGCGATCCGCGGATGCGGCGCTCCGGGACACGGCATGGCCTCCACGGCGGTGACGGGGTCGGCGATCAACGCCGCGATCGGCACGGCCGCGTCGGCGACTTGGTTGACGAAGGAGGTATTCGCCCCGTTCTCCAGAAGCCGCCGGACGAGATAGGCGAGCAGGGTCTCGTGCGTGCCCACCGGCGCGTAGATCCGGCAGGGGCGGCGCAGGCGCTCTCCGGCGACCACGGCCTCGTAGAGCGGCTCGCCCATGCCGTGCAGGCACTGGAACTCGTACTGGCCGGGCCGAAAATCCGGGCCTCCCATCTCGACGATGCTCGCCAGGGTCTGGGCGTTGTGGGTGGCGAATTGCGGGAAGACCGCGTCCGGAGCCGCGAGGAGCCGACGCCCGCAGGCGAGATACGAAACGTCGGTGTGGAGCTTCCGGGTGAAGACCGGGAAGTCCGCCAGACCGTCCACCTGCGCCCGCTTGATCTCGCTGTCCCAATAGGCGCCCTTGACCAGACGCACCATCAGCCGCCGACGGCTTCGGCGGGCGAGATCGATCAGCACGTCGATGACGAAGGGACACCGCTTGCCGTAAGCCTGGACCACGAAGCCGAGCCCGTCCCAGCCGGCGAGGTCCGGATCGAGGGCGAGCCGCTCCAGGATATCGAGAGACAGGTCGAGGCGATCGGCCTCCTCGGCGTCGATGTTCAGGCCCATCCCGTAGCTCTTGGCGAGGCGGGCGAGGTCCCGCACACGGGGATGGAGTTCGGCCAGGACACGGTCGCGCTGCGACCGCACGTAGCGGGGATGGAGCGCCGACAGCTTGATCGAGATGCCGGGTCCGAGGAGCACGCCGCGGTCGGCGGAGGCCGCCCCGATCGCCCGGATCGCCTCCGCGTAGGCGCGCCGGTAGCGTTCCGCATCCTCGGCGGTCACGGCAGCCTCGCCGAGCATGTCGTACGAGTACGTGAAGCCCTTGGCCTCGCGCCGCCCGGCATGCCGCAGGGCCTCGGCGATCGTCCGCCCGGCCACGAATTGCTCGCCCATCATCCGCATGCAGAGATCGACGCCGGTGCGGATCACCGGCTCACCGCCGCGGGCGATCAGGCGGGTGAGCGCGGCGGACAGGCCGGCCTCGTCCCGGGTCGCGGCGAGCTTGCCGGTGACGAGCAGGCCCCAGGTCGCCGCGTTCACGAAAGGCGACGGGCTGTGCCCGAGATGGGCCGCCCAGTCGCCGCCCGCGATCTTGTCGCGGATCAGCGCGTCCCGCGTCGCCGTGTCGGGGATTCGCAGCAGCGCCTCGGCGAGGCACATCAGCGCCACGCCCTCCTGGCTCGACAGCGCATATTCGTGGATCAGCCCCTCGACGCCGCCGCGGCGCCCCTGCCGACGCAGGGTTTCGACCAGGCGTCCCGCATGTTCGGCGACGCGCCGGGCGGCCTCGGGCGGCAGGCGGGCCTGATCGAGGAGCGCCGCCACACACTCGCTCTCGGGCCGCCGACAGGCCGCCGTCACGGCCTGCCTCAGGGGCGACCGGTCCGGCAGGCCGGCGGCGAGCCGGCGGGAGGCAGCACTCGCCCCGACGGCCGCAGCTTCGACGACGCCGGTCCCGGACATGATCCGTCCCTCCGACACGGCACGATGCCGCGCCGTTGCGACCTCAGGCTACACAATCCGGGCGCCGCGTCGAAGCCGGGGTGCCGACGGAAAGGCTTGGACCGACCGGCCCGTCCCGGGCGGTCACGGTCACGCGGCCTCACCTTTCAGGAGCGAAGCCTGCGCCTGCGCGAGATCGGATCCCGTATGCAGGGATGCCCCGGCGATGAACTAGGTCAATCCATAGGCTTCCGCCCACATAAGGTCTTGTCGTATGTTTTGGCCGTCTATTGGTCCGCTAGCCGCGAGTTACATAAGACTATATTGAGATATATTAGGGCATTCAATCGTTTTGCACATTCGGATTGTCCGCCCTTGGTTGCGGACCGCTCAGGTCAGAGCCCACGTCTCGATGAGGACGCCGCATGCCGCGTTTGGAGATCACCGGCACCGAACGACGCTACAACACGGTCGCAGCCATCGAAGACAACGGTGCGTGGCAGATGGTCATGCCCTTTCCGCGGGCTTCGATCCGCGCCGCCGCCCTTGTCGGCGATGAGAGGCTGGTCTGCCTGTCCGAAGACGGGGAACTCTGCCTGATCGCGTGGCGCGCGCGCCAAGATGTTGTGCGGCGGCGCCTACCGCGCGGGGATTCCTGTGCCCGTAGGCTGTTCGTCACGCGCGATGCCGAGCTGATCGCAGCCTATGTGAGCCATGTTCCGAGTGACGAGATCCAATACCTCCACCGCCTCGTCGTCCTGCGGGCGGCGGATCTCGAAATCCTGCTGGATGGGCGGGGGATCACCTGGCCGTCCGACGGTCCGATCGGACGTCTTTCCGCCGAGGAGGCTTATCCGCCGCGACCGGGTGGACCGGCCATCCTGACGATTCACGGCGATCTGTTCGAGGATCCGGAGGGAAGGCTGGCCTTCATCGGCCTCCGATGTGGGCCGGGCGGGTCGTCCTACGGGCTTTGCCGCCTGGAGCGAACCGACGGGTCGGTGCGCTACGATCCGCTTCCGGACGCGGTGAAACCGTATTGGTTCAGCCCGAGCGGCCGCTACGCAGTCACGCCGCGCCTCGATCCTTCGCCCGGGCAACCCGGAGCGGCAGCGGATGCGGTGGGGGACGAGCCCCGACACCGCGCACAGGCCGTCGAACTCTGGACGACCGAACCCGTCGCCCACGTCGCGACCCTCGTCGCGCGCCCGGGCCCCGAGCAGCACCGCGTCATGACGGAGGTGGCCTGGGAACCGGACGAGCGGGCGCTCTGGGTCAAGTACGGGTTCTTCTGGGATCGGAACACGGAGTTCCAGCGCATCGGCCTGGACGGCGCCCGCTCGCCCGTTTTCGCGTTCGGCCGCTATGCGGGCGCCAAAGCCGTTTCCACATTCGGCGACGTGGCCGATGCCGAGAGGGTCGAGATCCGCTTCTACAGCGACGCAGTCTTCATTCCGCGACCCTGGTGCGCCGATTCGGGACCCGCGCGGCTGATCGCGCAGGACGAGGACGGGTATCGCCCTCTGGCGTCGGCGGGGCCGAGCGCGTCGGCGGTCGGGCGCTTCCTGGCGCGCTCGCTACCGGTGGTCACCGTGGCGGATTTCTCGGCTGCGGCCATCGCGGAATCGTTGGGCTGGCTCACAGGCCAGATCCGGGCGGATCTCGCCGCCCTTCTGCGGAGCGACGCCCTGGCGCTGACCTTCAGGGTCGGCGGGAAGGCACTGACGGAACCGGCCTTCTTCGCGCGGATCGCGCGCGAGCGCATCGCGGTGGCGCCCGTGCTGCGTGAGCTCCTGACAACCTATCTCGAAGTCCAGCCCGCACTCGTGGCCGCCAGGAACCTGTACCGGCAGATCTGGGGGCCCGATGACAACCAGGGAGCGCTGGCGCCGGCGATGCAGGCGCTGCTCCATCTCGATCCGGCGGCCCACGACGTGTTTCGCGACTATCTCGCCCAGCGCGACGGGGAGCACGAGGACTACTCCACCACGGTGATGATGCAGACCTACATCGCCGCGACGGGCTGGCGGGACAGGGCCATGATCGGGTTCGGCGTCTATTTTGCGCTGATCCGGTACAGGGACGGCGTGATCAGCCTGGGCGGAGGCTTCCTCGAGGAACACGGTGTCCTCGATGCCGCCGAGGGGTTGCTGGATCCCGCCGACTTCGCCGTGCTCATCCGCGAAGAACTCGACGGGTTCGCCGCGCGGCCCGATCTCGATTGCCACCTCGGCCCGGACGCCCTGTCTCGCGAACTCCGAGCCAGCCTCGCGACCACCGCCTATGGCCGACGGGTCCTGGCGGCGCTCGCGGACCGGCCGGCCGCACCGCCCGGCCCGACCTGAGGCCGCGGGACGCGAAACGGTCCGTCGCGCGATCCCGTCACTTCATGGCTTGGGCGTGGGCGGCCTCGATCGCCTCGGTGAGGAGGGGCTGGGCGCCCTTGCGGCGCAGGGTGGCGGTGGGGATCACCACCGGATCGGCGCAGGCCTGGACGACGTGCGCCAGGTCGAACTGCACCGCGAGGCCTCCGACCTTGGCGTCGAGCCACGCCATCATGGCCGGTGGCTGGCCGTCGTAGGTCTCGGTGACCGCCTCGCGGCATTCCTTGTCCGCATCGACGGACTTCGGATCGCCCGTCCTCGGCCGATAGCCCGCGAGGTAGAGTTCGTGCAGCGTTTTGGAGGCGAGCGTCACCATCTTGGTGCCGCCCGCGCCCTCGGCGAGGGCGAGCGTGCCGGTCAGGGATGCGGGCAGCAGGGTGGTCCAATCCACGGGGGCGCCGGTCGTGAGGTCGTAGACGATCGACATCGTGCCGGAGTTCGGATGCGCGCCTCCGCAATACATGCTGTCGGAGATCACGAAGCTCAGGAAACGCGGGCCGCGCATCGGGGTCTCGACGGTCCGCTCCCAGGAGCCGTTCTTCCCATCCTGCGCCTTGCAGTCCCGCGCCGCCGCGAGGGCCTTCGTGTCGAGGCGCTTCACCGCCGCGTTGATCCGCCGCTCGGCGTCGTCGGCCGGCGCAGCGATCTGCGGCATGGCCGCGAGGCCGGGGATCAGGTCGGCCGGCGCCTTCAGGACCACGGGTCCGTCGGCGGCCCAGGCGGGTGTGGCCAAAGCCAGGAGGATCGCGGTCCAACCCGCAGCCCTGCCGCGAGCTCGCCATACGCTCGGCCGGACGGTTCGCTTGAACATGGTGCCGCTTCTCCCGATGGCGGCGGGTCCGACATCCGGGGCCGCCCGCCGTGTCGCGATTCGATGTGTCCGTCCCTACCATCGGCGAACGCCGTTCGGCGCGCGCTTTGACACCTGCGGAAGCGGTGGCAGAAGCCCCGCATGACCGCGATCCTGATCTACGGCGCCACCGGCTATACCGGCCAGCTCCTGGCCGCGCAGGCCGTCGGGCAGGGCCTGCATCCGATCCTGGCGGGGCGCGACGCGCACACGCTGCGGCCGCTTGCTTCCCGGCTCGGTCTGGAGATGCGGGTCGCACGCCTCGACGATGCCGACGGCCTGCGCGCCGCGCTCGCAGGTGTGGCGGCGGTGATCCACGCGGCCGGCCCGTTCTCGAAGACGGCGCGGCCGATGGTGGAGGCCTGCCTCGCCGCGGGCGCGCATTACGTCGACATCACCGGCGAGATCGCGGTGCTGGAGGCGCTCGCCGCGCAGGATGCGGCGGCGAAGGCGGCCGGCCTTGTCCTCCTGCCGGCCGCCGGCTTCGATGTGGTGCCGAGCGATTGCCTCGCCGCCCACGTGGCCGGGCGCCTGCCCGGCGCGACGCATCTGCGCATCTCCATCGGCGGGTTCGGCGGCTTCAGCCGCGGCACCGCCCGCACCATGGTGGAGGGCATCGCCTGGGGGACGCGGGTGCGCCGGGACGGACGCATCGTCGAGTTGCCGAGCCCGCCCCGCGGCACCGCCGATTTCGGCGCCGGCCCGCGCCGGACCGTGGGGCTCGGCTGGGGCGACGTGTCCAGCGCGTGGTACTCGACCGGGGTGCCGAACATCGATGTCTACTTCGAGGCCTTCCCCGCCATGGCGGCGGCGGCCGGTCTGCCCGCCGGAATCCGGCGGATCATCGCCGGCGGCACCGCGCAGCGCCTGATCAACCGCGGTATCGACCGGCTGCCCGCCGGCCCGTCCGCCGCCGCGCGGGAAAAAGCCCGCAGCACCTTCCTGGCGGAAGCCTGGGACGGCGCCGGCCGCCGCGCGGCGAGCCGGATGGAGACCGCCGAGGGCTACACGCTGACGGTCTGGACCGCCCTGGAGATCGCCCGGCGCGTCGCCGCGGGACAGGTCGCGCCGGGCTTCCACACGCCCGTCACCGCCTTCGGCGCCGACTTCATCCTGGGCTTTCCGCATGTGACGCGGACGGATCTCTGACCGGCGCTCCGGACTGGCCCAGCGCTCGATCCGATGCGAGCCGCCCGGGGCTCACACGGTCGCGCCGATCTGCCAGGGGGCGAATTCCGAGGAGCCGAAATCGAACTGCTCGCTCTTCGTCCGCTCCCCGCTCGCGACCCGGAGGATCAGGTCGAAGATCCGGCGCCCGGCCTGCTCCACGCTCTCTTCGCCGTCGAGGATCGTGCCGCAATTGACGTCCATGTCCTCCTCGAGCCGCCGGTACATGGCCGAGTTCGTGGCGATCTTGATCGACGGCGACGGCTTGCAGCCGAATACGCTGCCGCGCCCGGTGGTGAAGCAGACGAGATTCGCCCCGCCCGCCACCTGCCCGGTGGCCGAGACCGGATCGTAGCCGGGCGTGTCCATGAACACGAAGCCCTTGGCGGTGACGGGATCGGCGTAGCGCAGCACGTCGACGAGGTTGGTGCTGCCGGCCTTCGCCATGGCGCCCAGCGACTTCTCCAGGATCGTGGTCAGGCCGCCGGCCTTGTTGCCCGGCGACGGGTTCGCGTCGATCTCCGATCCCTCCTTGCGGGTGTAATCCTCCCACCAGTGCATCAGGTCGACGAGCTTCTGGCCCACCTCCGGGCTGACGGCACGGCGGGTGAACAGGTGCTCGGCCCCGTAGGTCTCGGTGGTCTCCGACAGGATCACCGTGCCGCCGTTCTGCACCACGAGGTCGCTGGCGATCCCCAGAGCCGGATTCGCCGAGACGCCGGAATACCCGTCCGAGCCGCCGCATTGCAGGGCGACGATCAGTTCGCTCGCCGGCACCGGCTCACGGTGAACCACGTTCGCCTCGGCCAGGATCCCCTTCACGAAGTCGATGCCGGCCTCGACGGTCTTCCGCGTGCCCCCGAGGCTCTGGATGTTCATGCTGCGGATCCGGTCGCCGAGCCCCTGCTCCTCCAGGAACGCGCCGATCTGGTTCACCTCGCAGCCGAGCCCGATCATCACGATGTGCGAGAAGTTGACGTGCCGCGCGTAGCCCGCGAGCGTCCGCCGCAGGAGACGCAGCGGCTCGCCCATCGCCATGCCGCAGCCGGTCTTGTGGGTCAGCGCCACGACGCCGTCGACGTTGGGATAGGGAGCGAGCGGGTCGAGGCCGAGGATCGGGTGGCGGCGGAACGCGTCGGCGATCAGGTCGGCCACGTGCGCGCTGCAATTCACCGAGGTGAGGATGCCGACGTAGTTGCGGGTGGCGACGCGCCCGTCGGGGCGGCGGATGCCCTGGAAGGTCGCCGCCGGCGTGACGAGCCGCGTCGGCTTGGCGTCGACGCCGAACGCGTAGTCCCGGGCGAACTCCCCCATCCCGAGATTGTGGACGTGGACGTGCCGGCCGGCCGCGATGTCCTCCTTCGCGAAGCCGATGATCTGGCCGTACTTGGTCACCGGCTCGCCGCTGCGGTGCTCCCTGACCGCGACCTTGTGGCCGGCCGGGATCCGCTCCGCGGCCGTCACGCCGTCGGCGACCGGGGTGCCCGGCTCGATGGCGCCGCGCGCCACGGCCACGCCGTCGGCCGGCCGGAGGGTGATCACGGGATAGGTGGACATCGGTCTCTCCTGGGATTCGGTGGGGCCGGTCGCCGTCACCGCGCCGCCTCGGGGCGCAGGGCCGGGACGCGGGAGTCGCGGACCGGAAGCGGCGCGATCTCGCCGACCACGAACAGGTAGATGAAGGCGCCCAGCAGGCAGAACCCGCCGGCGACGATGAGGGGGATCACGAACGAGCCCTGGGTGACGGTGAGCATGATGCCCGTGAAGGTCGTGGTCACGATCCCCGCGACGTTCGAGGCGAAGTTCTGGATGCCCCCGATCGAGGCCACGTGGGCCGGGGTCGGCGCCACGTCGCCGGGCAGCGCCCAGATCGACGCCGCCGTGAAGGCGAGGCTGCCATAGGCGACCGCGAAGCACAGCAGAGCCACGTAGACGTTCGGGGCGATGATCGACAGCGTGATCACCGACGACATCAGCATGCCGCCGACGAGGCAGGTCTTGCGGGCCGCGGTGAGGCTCCAGCCGCGGCGGTAGAGCGCGTCCGACGCGAAGCCGCCGAGCCAGCCCGCGGGGATCGACGCCAGGGCCGGCAGGCTGCCCAGCGTGCCGAGTTCGGCCAGTGAGAAGCCGCGCGCCTTGACCAGATAGGTCGGAAACCACGTGATGAAGAAGTAGATCACGAAGTTCAGGCAGAAGAATCCTGCCATCATCCCCCAGACGGTGCGGTACCGGAACAGCGACAGCCACGGCACCTGATTCTGGGCGTCGGCGGCATCGACGGTCTTCGGCCGATCCTGCGCGGCTCGGAGCCGGGCCAGTTCCTCCGGCGAGACCTTCGGGTGGTTCTCCGGCTCGCGGTAGAGCCACATCCAGAACACCGCCCAGACGAAGCCCAGCACGCCGGTGACGATGAAGGATTCCCGCCAGCCGAGCGTCGCGATCACCCAGGAGACCAGCGGGATCGCCAGCGCCGAGCCTACCCGGGAGCCGCTGTCGAAGATGCTGCTGGCGAAGCTGCGCTCGCCGCGGGGAAACCACGAGGCCGCGACCTTGGCGAAGGACGGATAGGCCCCGGCCTCGCCGATGCCGAGCAGCATGCGCAGGCCGAGCAGCGACAGGAAGCCCCGTCCGGCCGCGGTCAGCGCCGTGCAGGCCGACCACCAGACCACCGCGACCACCAGCGAGAGCCGGGCGCCGACCCGGTCGGCCACGTAGCCGAAGGGCAGCTGCATGATCGCGTAGGTCCAGAAGAAGCCCGACAGGATCAGGCCCATATCGGTGGCGTCGAGCCCCAGTTCCTTGGACATGGACGGCGCCGCGACCGCGAGATTGGCGCGGTCGATGTAATTGATGGCGTTGGCGGCCATGCAGAGGCCGATCATGAGCCAGCGCAAACGAGGCATCGCGTTCTCCTCCCGAATGCCGGGGATGGCGTCCCCGGGCCGTGCGGCGCCCCCGTTTTGGCCGTGGGTCGCCGCCGATCGTGGTGTCGCGCCGGGCCTTGTCCGGCTCAGTCGCGGTAGGCGTTCCCGTCGAGGCCGTGCGGCCGGCCGGCGGCCAGGAGGGTTTCCCACACGGGCTCGGGCAGCGGCACGCCCTCGGCGAGGCGTTCGGCGCGCATCCGCCGCTCCGGCTCGCCCGGCAGCAGAACCTCGGCGCCGGGCATCGGCTTGGCGCTCTTGAAGAAATCGAGATAGGCCCGTGTCTCGGCGGCGAGCACATCCTCGGTGCCGAGGGCGGCGGGCGTGACGTAGATCGACAGCATGCCGTTGCAGATCCGCCGCTGCCCGGGGCCGGCGGTTCCGGAGCCGGTGAGCGCGCCGGCGAGCAGCTCGCACATCAGCGCGAGGCCGGATCCCTTGTGCTCGCCGAAGGCCCGGATCGCCCCGGCGCCGCGCTGGTTGTCGCGCTCGACGCCCTCCAGCGGTCCGAACAGCGTCGCCGGATCGGCGCTCAGGCGGCCGTCGGGCTCGATCAGCGCGCCCTCCGGCAGCGGCTTGCCGCCCCGGGACGCGACGAGCACCTTGCCCTCGGCCACCAGCGAGGTGGCGAAGTCGAGGATGATCGGCTCGGAATCCGGAACCGGGAAGCCGGCGGCGAACGGCGCTGTCGAGAACCGGCGCTCCACCGAGCCGAAAGGCGCCACGAGGAGGCTGCCCGCCACGTTGACGAAATGCACCGAGACGAGCCCCGCGGCCGCCGCCCGCTCGGCCCACTCGCCGATCCGGCCGATATGCCCGGCATGCCGCAGGGCAATGATCGCGACACCGTTCTCCCGCGCCTTGGCGATCCCGAGATCGACCGCGACGGGGCCGGCCGTCTGGCCGAATCCGTAATGGGCGTCCACGAGGGCGAAGTTCGGCGCGTCGTTGACGATCTCGGGCGTGCGGCCGGCCTCGACCTCGCCCGCGCGCAGCCATTCGACGTAGCGGGTGACGCGGACGACCCCGTGGCTGTCGTGGCCGGTAAGGTTGGCCGCCACCAGGAACCGGCCGATCCGTTCGGCCTCCGGCTCGGCGCAGCCCTCGCGCACGAAGATGTCCCGCACATAGGCGGACAGCCTGTCGGCCGAAATCCGCATTCCGTTCCTCCCTCGCCGCGCTTCACCGAGCCCGTGCGGGATGAACCTAGCGGTCTCGGACGTGCAGGGCGAGCACCCGGGGGTGACGGCGGACGCCACCTGTCGTCCCCGAGGGCTCGGTCAACGATCCGACGGGACCGGGCCGGGCGGATCGCCGTAGGGATAGAAGTCGGCCGCCCGCATCTGCGCGTAGGGGAGATGATCGAGCCGCACCGTCCCGAGGAACGGCTCCGGGGGCTCCACCAGCAGGATCGTGCGGGCGTAGCCGCTGTCGTCGAAGCCGCGCCGGAAATGCACCCGCGACTTGATCGCCACGACGTCGAAATCGGCCGGCTCCAGGCCGAGACGCCACAGCTCCTCCGGGTCGACGATCTGCGCGAGCTGCGGGCTCAGGACGAGCACGTTGCCGCCTCCGAAGGCGACGCAGATCCAGGTTCCGCCGCCACCGCCGCTGCCGGCGACACCAGGCTCCGGTGCCGCGACGACGCGCAGCACGGTTCCGGTGATCCGCACCGGATCGCCCGCGGACGGGTCGCCGCCGCCGCCGACCGGTGCGTCGAACGGGTCGCCCACCGCGATCTCCCGCGCCGCCGCCAGGACCGCGGGCGATGCGACGGTGGCGACCAGGGTGCGGGTGAGACCTTGCCGGAGGATCTCGCTAAGCAGCCAGGTCCCCCGGCCGGACCGGTCGCTGTGGTCGGCGAGGACGACCGGAACGGCGCCCTCCGCGATCGCCGCCCGGGCGAGGCGCACGCCGTCGGCGATCGTATGGATCCGCGTCGCCTCGAGCAGCGAACGCCGCTGCCGCCACGCGAAATCCGCGACGTCCCGCGCCGCGCGGTCGGCGAGGTCCGGATCGCCGTTGGTGATCGCCTGCACGGTCATCCCGCCATCCGGAGCATCGCCCCACGGGAAGCCGAAGAAGACGTTGACGAACACGTCCGGCTCGCGCGCCTCCCAGACGAGGGCGCGCTGCACGAGGTCGGCCCAGGGCGTGGCACCGGTCCATTGGACCACGGTGGGTGACAGGATCGGCACCTTGAGGGTCCGATGCGCCGGCCGGTAATCGCCGCGCACGGCGCGGACCAGCATCCGGGCGGCCCGCTGACCCTGAAGGTGGCCGTCGTAATGCGGGAAATACTTCACCGCGAAGGCCAGGTCGGCATGGTCGAGGAAGGCCTGATCCTCGTTCCCGTGCAGATCGAAGGTCCCGACGAGAACCGCCGCTTCGCCCACCGCCGCGCGGACCTGCCGGGCGATGTCGGCCTCGGGCCGGGGAACGCCGCGCACCGCCATCGCGCCGTGCAGCGCGAGGTAGACGCCGTCGAACGGACCCGTCGCGCGCAACTCCGAGATCATCCGGCCGAGGAAATGCGCGTAGGCGTCCGCAGTGATCCAGCCGGAGGCGGTGCCGGTGCGCGGCCAGAGCGGCGAGGTGATACCGACCAGCGCGACGCCGTCATATTCCCGCGCCACTTTCACGAAGCCGCCCATGTAACCCTTGGGATCGGTGGCGAGCAGCGCGTCTCCGGCCGCCGGCGAACCGGGATAAATGAAGTCGTCCCGGGTCGTGTCGTTCGGCAGGAACGTCACGGTCTCGTGCGTGAACTGGAGGACGGCGAGGCGCATCGATGGTGGGTCCTCTGGGATCCGGGTGACGGTCAGGCGATCTCGCGCACGAGCTTGGCGATGAGCGCGCGGCCGAAGGCCGCGAAGCTCTCGGCGGTCATCACGAAGGCGCCCTCGCCGCCGATGACGACGGCCCGGTAATACGCCGCCAGACCGCCCGACGGGTTGGTGTGTTCCTTCAGAAAGTCCGGCATGCCCTCGGGATCGCTGAGGATCACGATGCCGTTCACCGTGATGCCGGATGCCACGGCGGCGTCCCGGGCCTCCGCGATGGAGCGCCCGGCATTGCCGGTGCCGTCGCCCGAGATGTCGATCACCCGCCGGTCGGCGCGGAACGGCGCCCGCGCCAGCAGATCGGTGGCGAAGGCGATCGCCGAGCCGATGGCGGTGCGGCCATAGAACGGGCGCGGTACGGTCAGCAGACGGGCGGCGAAGGCGGCCGCATCGCCGGCCGAGCCGATCACCATCCAGTCGACCGCCACCTGCTGCTCGCCGGGGCCGGCCCAGTCGAACAGGGCGACACCGATGCGGCCGGTCGGGCCCTCGCCGATGGCGCGGAGCACGCGCGGATCCGCGAAGGCCTCCGCGTAGCCCCTGCGCTCGAGTTCGAACCGGGCCGCGCTGATGCTGAGCGACACGTCCGCCGCCAGGACGAGGAGGAGGTCCACCCCCGGATCGGCCGCATGGGCGCGGCGACCGGCCAGCGAAAGGGCGGCAAGCATCCCGGACAGGAACGGGCGTCGCCGCATGGTCGACCCTCGATGGCAAGCGCCTGTGCGGAACGGCGGACGCTCACACCTCTGCAACGAGCCTGCCACCCCGCCGGTTCAGGCCGTCCGGCCGCACTGCGCAAATGGGGGCCGCGTCGCGGAAAAGTTCCGCCCCCGGCACGCGGATCTGCGCCGCTTTCCGCCGCATCACGCTCCCAACGCGCTGCCCTACCTGCCGCGGATCGAGGCGCTGATGGCGCCGCCTTTCCAGAGTCCGTCGACATGAAGCTTGTTCGCCGAATCGGTCGCGCCATCGAGAGCGGGATCGTCGGAGCCGTCACCGGTACCGTCGCGCTCGTCAGCCGGACGATCGACGGCGCGATCGGGCTGGTGGGCCGCCTGTCCGACCGGCTCGACCGCCGGCTCGCGGCGCTGGCGCGCGAGTCCCGGGCGCGCCACGAGCGCGAAGGCCGCCGACAGATCGACCCGATCTCGCTGAAATAGGCGTAGCCGGCACCCGGGCGCTACAGCCCGGGTCCCTTCGCGGCGCCGAAGATGCGGCCCGGCCTGCCATCGGCCGCGCCCTGCAGGAGGACGACCCAGCTGTCCGCGTCGGCGATGTGGGCCTGGGCATCGGGCACCTCGAAACTGATTGGCTGGCCCGTCCAGTGGCCGAGGCGCTGCATACCCCGCACGACGTTCACGTAGGTCGCCGTCCGGCCGCCATTCTCCCCGGCCTGGATCGCGATGGCGCGGCTGCGCAGCACCGGCACGAGCCAGACATCGCCGCGGATCTCGGTCTTGGCCTCCGGGGCCGCCCCGACCTCCACCAGGATCCGGTCGCCCTTCATCTCCCCCCGCACCGGGACCGGTAGCCCGCCGTGCTGGCAGGCCTCGCGGATCAGCCGGTCCAGGGCCGGCCGGTCGGAGCCCACGGCGAACCCGTTGCCGTCAACCACCACTTGCGGTGTGAAGACCTGCCGCGCCCCCCGGCCCCGGGCGTAGGCCCGCTGGCGTTCGGTCAACGGCCGCAGCGCCAGCGTGTCCTTCCAGCCGAGATAGTCCCAGTAGGTCACCGGCAGGGTCAGGGCGACGACGCCGGGCTTGCGGGCCAGATCGCGCAGAACCGGATCCGCGGCCCGGCAGGCGCCGCATCCCTGGCTGGTGAACAATTCCACCACGGCGCGGACCGGCTCGGCCCGCGCCGGCATGGCGGCGAGCGCCGCGCAGGCCAACACGGCGGCGCGGAGCGCGCGGCGGTCGCGGATCGGGGCGCGGGGCCGGGGCGTCATCGATCCATCAGACCGTCTGGGAGGCCGAAGGTGAAATCACGTTGGCTTGAGAAGCCTCTACCGTCGGTTGAGATAGCGCCGGCGTCACTCTCGCCCTCGGCAGCATGTCGGGCCGCCAGCGGCGATGCATCCACAGCCACTGCCCGGGATTTTCGCGCACCCAGCCCTCCACGACGGTTGTCATCGCCTGCATGGCGCCGGCCACGTCGATGGTCCCGTCGGCGGCCCGGGGCAGGTCGAGGGGCGGGGTCAGGTCGAGGCGGAAGCGGCCCTCCGGCAGGCGCACGACGCGCACGCCATGGACCGGGCAGTCGTAATGGCGGGCGAGCTTGGCGAGCAGCGGGTTGGCGAGGCAGGGCCGGCCGAGGAAGTTCACCACGACGCCGCGGGTGAAATGCTGATCGATGAGCTGGCCCAGATGGCCGCCATTCTCGACCACGTCGCGCATGGCGAAGACGGCCCCCGGCGTGGATGCGGCCAAGCCGCCCATCGTCTTGCGCCGGACCTCCTGGACCAGGCGCGCCGCGGCCGGATTGTTGGGCGGGCGGAAGACCGCGGTGGCGTCCAGGCCGAACCGGGCCGCGCAGATCGCCGGCAGCTCCCAGTTCGCCAGATGCGCCGAGAAGATGAGACCCGGCTCGCCGTCGTCGCGCAGGGCGTAGAAGTGTTCGATGCCCGAAACCTCGGTCCGCGTCGGGCCCGTCGCGGCGGGATCGTAATCGAACAGGGTGTCGAGATGGGCGTACTCGGCCCCCGTCCGACCGAGATTGTCCCAGGCCTCCAGGGCGATCCGTCTCCGCTCCGCGTCCGGCATGTTGGGGAACGCCGCCCGCAGATTCGCCATCGCGGTGCGGTGCGCCGGCAGGAGCGGTCCGAGGGTGCGCAGCAGCAGCGCCGCGAATGCCGTGGACCGCACCGGCCCGAGGAGGCGCGCCAGAAGGACCAGGGCCCGGATCACCGGGACCATGGCGAAGCCCGCGAGGCGCGGGTACGATCGTTTCAGCAGGAGGGCGAGACGCAGCACAATCGATTCCAGGGATACGGTCCGGGCGGCCCCCCAGCGACCCGTACGGCGACGTTTACGCCAAGTCTCTCGCGGCGCGAAATGCTGATCGCGACACCCGGAGACATTGCAGCGCCCGACGGGCGCGCCGCCGTCGGCGCTACAGGCTGACGAGGATCTTGCCGAACACCCGGCGCGATTCGAGCCGCTCCAGACCCTGCGCGAAATCGGCGAGCGGGTACACCGTGTCGACGACCGGCCGGATGCCGGCTTCCATCTTCGCGAGCGACTGACCGATATTGGCGAGCGAGCAGCCGAAGGAGCCGGTGATGCGGTATTGCTGCTGAAACAGCTGCATCAGGTTCATGGTGGTCGAGACACCCGAGGTCGATCCGCAGGTCACGAGGCGGCCGCCGCGCTTCAGACAGAGCAGGGAGCCGTTCCAGGTGTCGGCGCCGACATGCTCGAACACCACGTCGACGCCCTTGCGCTTCGTCAGCCGGCGGACCTCGCCCTCGAAGCGCTCGGTGCGGTAGTTGATGACGTGGTCGGCGCCGAGTTCCGCGGCCTTGCGGCCTTTCTCATCGTCACCGACGGTCGTGTAGACGGTGCAGCCGATCGCCTTGGCCATGCGGATCGCCCCGGTGCCGATGCCCGAGCCGCCGGCATGGACCAGCACGCTCTCGCCGGGCTCCAGCCGGGCATTGTCGAACAGCATGTGCTGGACCGTGCCGAAGGCGATGCCCGCACAGGCGGCGTCGGTGTCGCTGACCCCGTCCGGCACCTTCACGACGAGGCGGGCCGGCAGGGTGACCAACTCCCGGGCGAAGCCGTCGAGATGGAAGCCCATCACCCCGGACACGTCCTCGCAGAGGTTGTCGCGCCCCTCGCGGCAGGCCCGGCACCGGCCGCAGGTCATGGCCCCGTAGGGCACGACCCGGTCCCCGGCCGCGAGGCCGGTGACCCCCGCTCCGACCGACTCGACGATCCCGGCCGCTTCCGCGCCGACGATCAGCGGCATCTTCCGCTTGGCGAAGGCCATGCCGCGGAAGCCCCAGACATCGATGAAATTGAGGCCGACGGCGCGGATGCGGATCCGGACCTCGTCGGCGCCCGGTGCGGGCGGCGGCTCGATCTCGGTCAGGCGCAGGTCGCGGTCGCCGAACAGCTGCAGGGCTTTCATCGTCTCTCTCATCACTCCGGCGCCAGATATCGCCGCCGCGCCCAGCCCAGGACCCGTCCGGCCTTCACCCGGCACCACGTGGTGCGGCTCGGCGTGTCGTTGGTGCAGCCGAAGACCAGGGCACGCGTGCGGATCTCGCCGATCTGCTCGGCGGACGGATCCGGCTCGGCGCGGATGCTGAGCGGCTCGCCCGGCGGCAGGCCGGAGATCCGGTAGACCTGCGGCTCCGCCCGGGCGTGGCCCGGGATCAGGACGGCCGCACAGCAGAAGGCGGCGGATAGGGCGAAGCTGGCGCGCATCGTCAGGATGGTCCGGTTCGGCGGGGCCACCGGTCAGGACCGGTGGACACCCATCATGGCGGTCAGGCCGCCATCGACGGGCAGCACGGCCCCCGTGATGTAGGCGGCGCCCTCGCCCATCAGGAAGGCCGTCAGCGCCGCGACATCCTCGGGCCGCCCGAACCGGCCGGCGGGAATCTGGCGCTCCATCCCGTCCCGGTAGGCGGCGTAGCGCTCCATCATGGCGGTGTCGACGAAGCCCGGGGCGATCACGTTGACGGTCACACCGCGCTTGGCGGTTTCGATCGCCAGCGTGCGGCAATAGGCGATGAGCGCGCCCTTGGTGGCCGCGTAGGCCGCGTTGCCGGCATTCGCCCGCAGGGCGGCGACGGACCCGATCGCCACGATGCGGCCCGACCGCGCCCGGGTCATCTCCCGGACGAGCGACTTGGCGAGCCGCGTCAACGAGAAGAAGTTGACCTGCATGGCCGCCTCGGCCCGCTCCTGATCGAGCATCGCCGCGAGGGCGTCACAGGACTGGCCGGCATTGTGGATGAGGCCGTAATAGCCCGCCGCTTCCGCGATCTCGCAGAACGCCTCCAGCGCCCCCCGATCGCCGAGATCGACGGAATGGGCCGCGAAGGCCCGGTCCGGATGCGCCGCACGCAGGTCGGCCAGCAAGGCCTGCGCGGCCTCGGCGGAGGCGCGATAGGTGAAGTCGACGCTCAGCCCGGCCTCGGCCAGGGCGCGGACGATCGCGGCGCCGATCCCGGACGCGCCGCCGGTCACGAGGACGCGGCTCTGGGCAGGTGCGGCGCTCACGCGGGCTCCGCGCCGAAGACCAGGCAGGTGTTCTGGCCGCCGAAGCCGAACGAGTTCGACAGCACCGTGCGCACCGGCAGGTCGCGGGCGGTCTCGACGATGTCGAGGGCGATGGTGGGGTCCGGCACCCGGTGGTTGATGGTCGGCGGGATACGGCCGTGGCGGATGGTCAGGAGCGAGACCGCGGCCTCGATGGCGCCCGCCGCCGTCAGGGTGTGGCCGATCATCGACTTGTTCGAGGTCACCGGCAGGCTGGCCGCGCGGGCGCCGAACACAGCCCCCAGGCCCAGGGCCTCCATCTTGTCGTTCTCCGGCGTCGAGGTGCCGTGCGCGTTCACCGTGTCGATCGCCTCGGCCGCGACGCCGGCATCCTCAAGGCTGGCCCGGATCGCCGCGATGATCGGCGCGCCGTCGGGACTGGAGCGGGTGCGATGGAAGCCGTCGCCCTTCTCGCCGCAGCCGAGGACGTAGCCGAGGATCGCGGCGCCCCGGGCGATCGCGGCCTCGGCGTCCTCAAGAACCAGAGCGGCCGCGCCCTCGCCCATCACGAAGCCGTCCCGGTCCTTCGAGAACGGCTTCGAGGCCGCTTCCGGCGCATCGTTGCGGGTGGAGAGCGCCGAGAGCAGCGAGAAGCGGATCAGCGATTCCGGGTTCACCGACCCGTCGGTGCCGATGCAGAGCGCCGCAGCGGTCTCGCCGCGCCGGATCGCCTCGACGCCGAGTTGGATCGCCGTGGCCCCCGACGAGCAGGCGGTGGAGAGCGAGATCGGCGAGCCCTTGGTGCCGAAACGGTCGGCGATGCGGTCGGCGACCGTGCCGAAGATGAACAGGTCGTGCCAGGGATCGAAGCGGCGCGTCGCGGCAGCCCGCAGCAGGCCGGCATAGTCGACCGGACCGTCGCCGCCCGCGGCCTCGGCCAGGGCCTGCCGCTGGGGCCATTCCATCTCCACCGGCGGGACCGCGATGAACAGCGCGCCCGGGAAATCGCCGCTGGTGCCGATCCCGGCCTGCGCCACCGCTTCCTCGGCGGCGACGGCGGCGAACCGCTCCGACAGGAGCGGCGCGACGAGGGGATCGGTGTCGAGAAAGTCCACCGTCCCGGCGATGCGCGTGCGCAGACCGTCGGTGGGAAACCGCGCGATGGCATGGATGCCGGACCGGCCCTCGGTCATGGCCGTCCAGGTATCGGCCTGTCCCCGACCGAGGGAGGAAACGACGCCGATGCCGGTAACCGCGACGAGCGGCCGGCCCTTGGCGTCGCGGTAGGATCGCGCGCTCATGGAGCGGTCCTTACGGGATTTTCCGCCGCGGTACACCTCCGGACCGAGGGGCTTGCGGCCGCGCTGCCATCATTCCGAGGCGCCGGAGGCGAGGCCGGGACGATGGCAACGCGGTCTCGGATCGGCGACGTCCGAGACCCGGCGCGCCGCTTCTCCTGTGCGGCCGGAACCACCAGGCTGCAGGTTTCTAGGTGCGCGGGGCGTTGGCGAGACGGAGCACGGTCTGCAGCAGCACGTCGGCGCCGGCCGCGCAGTCGGCCTGTGTGGCGGATTCGGCCTCGTTGTGGCTGATCCCGTCCTTGCACGGCACGAAGATCATCGCGGCGGGCACCTTGGCGGCGAGGTTGCAGGCATCGTGGCCGGCGCCCGAAATGATCCGGCGCCGCGCATGCCCCAGGCTCTCGGCGGCCGCATCGATCGCCGCCACGATGGCGGGATCGAACGGCACCGGCTCCTTCCGCCAGATCCGCGTCAGCGCGATCTCCAGGCGACGGCGTCCGGCGATCTCGGCGGCCGCCTCGGCCAGGGCCGCCTCCATGGCGTCGAGGGTCGCCGAGCGCGGGTCACGCACATCCACCGTGAAGGCGACCCGGCCCGGCACGACGTTGCGGGACGGCGCCAGGATCGCAGCCTCGCCGATCGTGGCCACGGCAGAGGGGGCGTGCGCCAGGGCGATCCGCTCGGCCGCGAGGGCGAACTCGGAGAGGGCGAGCAGCGCGTCCCGGCGGCGCGGCATCGGCGTGGTGCCGGCATGGCTCTCGAAGCCGGTGATGACGCCGTCGAACCACATGATGCCCTGGCCGCCCTCGACCACGCCGATGGTCTTGCCCTCGGCTTCCAGGATCGGGCCCTGCTCGATATGCAGTTCCACGAAAGCGCCGATCTCCCGCGTGCCGACGGCCTCGACCCCGCGATAGCCGATGGCATCGAGGGCTTCCGCCACCGTCGTGCCGGCGGCGTCGCGCTTGGCCAGGATCTCGTCGGTGGTGAAGTCTCCCGCATAGGCCGCCGAGGCCATCATGGCGGGGGCGAAGCGCGAGCCTTCCTCATTGGTCCAGTTGACCACGAGGAGCGGCGCCTCGGTCTCGATCCCGGCATCGTTCAGGCTGCGCATCACCTCGAGGCCCGCCAGGACGCCGAGGACGCCGTCGAACTTGCCGCCGGTGGGCTGGGTATCGAGATGCGAGCCGAAGGCGATCGGCTTGCGGGCCATGTCCCGGCCCGGCCGCAGGGCGTATTGGGTGCCCAGCGCATCGACCGACACCGTCAGCCCGGCCGCCTCGCAGGCCTCCCGGAACCAGTCGCGGACCTGGCCGTCCTCGGCCGAGAGCGTCAGGCGGTTGATGCCGCCGGCCGGCGTGCCGCCGAACGCCGCGGTCTCCAGGATCGTGGCCCAGAGTCGCGCACCATCGGCGCGCAGGTTGTGGGTCTTGCTGAGGCTCATCTCGGCCATGCCGGTTCCTTTCACGGCGGGTCGCCGTGCGACGGGGTCTTTATAGGCGGGCGCGGCCGGCTGGGCAGCGCGTCCGCGTCGAGCAACCGCGATGCCAACCGGATCTGTCAGACCGGCGGGCGTCGGACCGGATTCGCGCGGAGCAGTCCGATCGCGTCGACCCGCAGGGCTACGGCGATCTCGCCGAGGGCGCTCGCCTCGATGTTGCTGATCCCGTCCTGATCGGCGACGTCCGCGGCGATCAAGAAGACGTTCTCGCGCTGGTTCGCGGGGCGCTCGGCGACCGCCGCCACATGGCGCAGATTCTCGGCCCGGCCGAGCCGGGTCCGCGCCCGGGCGATGCCCTCGTAGAGTTCGGTCTCCAGCATCAAAGCGTCGTAGCCCTTCATCAGGACCGGGTCGGCCTTCAGGCCGAGCAGAGCCGCGTCGAATTCCGGACCGGCGACCTCGCCGTCGGCGACGATGACGTTGGCCGCGGCCGAGACCGCCGCGAGCATCAGCGCCTTGTCACCGGCATAGGCCGTCACGGTACGGCCGACATGGCCGAAGAGATCGCGCAGAAGGCTCATTCGGGACTGTCGGCGGCAGGGTCGGACGTCGGGAGTGATCGGGAGGGATAGCAGACGGCGGCGCGGAGGAAACCCATCCCCGAAGGTCAGCCCATAAAAGGGGTCGGATCCCGAGACCAGACATCCTTCGGCAACATGGCCATGCGAGTTTTTCGGCCGACCGCGTTCCAAAGCGCGGCCGGCGAAATGCGGCTTCAGCGATTCCCCCTCCGCGGAAGCCGTGCACGTCGTCACGCCGCCGGAACGACGTTCGGGTGCCCCCCAGGCCCGCGCTTCGAGCCGGCGGCGGTCTCCCCCGGGCAATACTCCGCTGCTATCGACAGGGCCGCGGGCCGGCGGGCGCCGGATCTGTAACCCGCGCCGATAAACGCCCCGGGTCGGTCGGCGCTCCGTCCGTCAAAAAGCGCATTCCGTGGCTCGGCGCGACGCGGATCGACCCGTTCGGCCTCCGGTACGGTTCGGGCGCTCGCCCCGTCGACGCGGGTCGCCGTTGCGGCGCCGGGCTCCCCCGACGGTCAGAGTTCTCGACGATCCCGAATCCGCCTCTCCGGATCAGACGCCCCCCGGAGACGACGAGATGCCGGGCGCGCAGGTCAGGATGGCCTGCGCGGCACCGCTCTCACGAGGGGCGCCGCGCAGACCCGGCTCCGGCCCGCAGGGCGGCCCGGATCGCGTCAGCGCCAGAACGGCTTGACGTCGAGGAGGTCGGACCGGGCCTCCGCGGCGGCGTCGAGCAGCTTCTGCGCCCCGGGGTCGTCC
The DNA here is from genome assembly GCF_900116795.1 of Methylobacterium sp. UNCCL125. Classification (NCBI taxonomy): domain Bacteria; kingdom Pseudomonadati; phylum Pseudomonadota; class Alphaproteobacteria; order Hyphomicrobiales; family Methylobacteriaceae; genus Methylobacterium; species Methylobacterium sp. UNCCL125. Next base: position 99,315 of record NZ_FPBW01000004.1, read on the forward strand.
GGTCCCGGCATCGGCGGGCCGGACAGGCTCTCGGTCATCGACCGGGCCGTCTCCAGATCGTTGAGTGCGCCGAGATGGTCCTGCAGGTCCGAGAGTGCGGCGCCGAACTTCTCCTGCCGGCGGACTGCTTTCTTCTTCCGGTAGAGATCGGCGAAGAACTCGGCGCCGTAGCGCAGCTTCTTGGCGGCGATCCGGGCCCGATGGCGGGTATGCGGGTCGAGGTGTCGGAGACCGCGCCCGCGCTTCTTCAGCCGCGACCGCGCCTTGTCGAGCACCTGCGCCGCGAAGTGCCGCCCGTCGACGGCGGCGTCGGGCCCGTCGGCCCAGGACCCCGCCTCGACCCAGCCGGCCAGGTCGATGATGAGCGCGCGCCATCGCGGGCTTTCCAGGGTCGCCATCACGGCCTCGTAGGCGACGGCGCGCTCCGCTTCGGCCCGCTGGCGCAGCGCGTCGAGGCCGGGCTCGTCGGGCCGCTGCTTCGCGAGATCCGGAAGCGTGTCGCTGAGGAACACGTCGAGGTTGCGGGCGTGACCGAATGGCTCGGTGACCTGCTTGATCGAATCGTTGAAGCCCGCGGCCCGGGGATCGGCCTGCAGCATCGGGCCGAACAGCGACAGCGCCGAGCGCAGGCGCCGCAGGGAGACGCGGATCTGGTGCAGGGCCTCGGGCGGGCGCCCCCCCTCCAGGAAAGCGGTTTCGTTGAGGCGCATGTGGCGCAGGCAGGCGCGCGCCACGTGACGGAAGACGTCCCCGGCACTCGCTCCCTCCGGCAGGTCCACCGGCTCGGCCTTAACCACCGCCGGGCCGCGCCCGTCGAGCAGGGCGTAGCCGACCGCGCTCTTCGCGCGCACGCCGAGGCGCAGCGGCACGGTCTCGGCGAGGGACTGGGCCAGGACGAACAGATCGGCCGGGTCGCCGTCCTGGAGTTCCAGCTCGACTTCGCAGAGCGGTGCATGGCCCCGCGCAGTCTCGACCTGGCCCTCGTCCAGGGTGACGAGAATCCGGGACGTGCCCTCCTCCACCGGGATCTCCCGGCGCATCACGACGGTGGAGAAGACCCGCTCCAGCGGGGCGTCGGCCTTGCGCAGGATCCGCTCCGCCGCCGTGTCGGCCCAGGCGGCCGGGTCGGGCGCTTCACCGGCGATCTCGGTTTCCCACTCGGCCCGGTCGAACAGGCCGACGCCGCCGCTCCCGGCCTTCACGGTCTGGACGTGCCGGCCGCCCTTGGCGCGCACCCGGAGGGTCAAGCCGGCCTCGCGAAGCGCGCCGTCGGGGGTGTCGTAATAGGTGGTGACCAACCGTTCGGGCTCGGCTGTCGCCGCGTGCTTCAGCCGGGGGTGGGACGCGAGCGCCGTCAGGTCCGGACCGGCGCAGTCGAGCTTCAACTCGACCTCGCGGGGTTCCTCGGCGGCGTGGCTCTCGGTGTCGCTCATACGCTCCTCTTGATGACCTGCCTCGCCTAACGATGCACAGATGCCCCTGGGTTGCATCGGCCCGCGCGGCATCGGCATCGGGGCGTGACCGTCCGACGCACCCGATCCACCAAAGGCGGCAGGCCTCCCGGCGTCAAGCAGAGAGCGCGGCACTCCGGCACGGAAGCCCCATGCTGCACTGCGTTAAAAACGCGCTTTCCCGGAACGGCACGACGTGGCAAGACAAATTGTCCACAATCCATCTGCCGCGCACGCCCCCGCCCCGACCGTCCGGCGGCCAACGGCGCCGCAACGCGCCGGCGCGGCGGATTCTTCTTTCGCGCGAGCGGTGCGCCCCGGGTGGACGGCGGCACCGCGGAGATGGTCCGGTCGGTGACTGCATTGAAGACACTCCTCGTCGGCGTGATCGGGCACGTCGATCACGGCAAGACGGCCCTCGTCCGGGCGCTCACGGGCGTCGAGACCGACCGGCTGAAGGAGGAGCGCGCCCGCGGCGTATCCATCGTGCCGGGCTTCGCGTTGCTGGCGTCCGATCGCGGTGAGATCGACCTCGTGGATCTGCCGGGCCACGAGCGGTTCGTCCGCGCCATGATTTCCGGCGCCACCGGCATGCGGGCCGTCCTGCTGGCGGTGGACGCGCACGAGGGCATCAAGCCGCAGACGGTGGAGCATCTGGAGATCGCCCGCCTCATCGGCGTGCGCCGCGGCGTGCTGGCTCTGACCAAGGCGGACCTGGCGACGCCCGAGACCGTGGCGGCCCGCGCGGCCGAGATCGCCGCCGCCGCCGCCCGCGCGGGGATCGCGGCCGGTCCGGTCATCGCGACGTCGACTGTCACCGGCGCCGGCCTGCCGGAGCTGTCGGCCGCTCTGTCGGGGCTGCTGGACGAGACGGAGCCCGGCCGCGACGACGGCTTCCCGTATCTTCCGGTGGACCGGGTCTTCTCCCGGCCGGGATTCGGCACCGTCGTCACCGGGACGCTGCGGCGCGGACCGCTCGCCGTCGGCGACACGGTGGAGATCGCGCCCGGCGGCCGCACGGCGGTGGTGCGTGGCCTCCAGATTCACGGACGTGCGGTGGAGCGCGCCGAGCCCGGGCGCCGCACCGCCGTCGCCCTGCGCGGGATCGACCTCGACGAGGTCGCCCGCGGGCAGGCTTTGTCGCCGCCGGGCCTGCTCGCCCCGAGCGCGTGGCTCGACGTGGCGATCACCGCGGCGGCCGGTGCGGACGCCCTGGCGGGCGGCTCGGCCTGTCGCCTTCTGTTCGGGACCACCGAGGTCGAGGCGCGGCTGCGCCTGCTCGACCGTGATGCCCTGGAGCCCGGCGCCAGCACCCAGGCCCAACTCCATCTCGGCGAACCGGTCGCCGTGCCGGCACGGGAGCCTTTCGTGCTGCGGCTCGACTCGCCCTCCGTCACAGTGGCAGGCGGGCGGATCCTCGATCCGGCGAGCCGCCGCCGTCGGCGCCACGACCCGCGGGTCATGGCGGACCTGGCCGCACTCGCGGCAGGCCATGCCGGAGAGGCGATCACGGTCCGCCTCGGTCAGCTGGGCGCGGCCGGGGCACCCCTCACAGAACTCGCCCGGATCGCCGGCATCGCGCCGGAGCGCGCCCGGCAGATTCTCTCCGAAGCGGGCGCTCGCGCGATCGGCGACCGCTACATCGGCGCCGCAGCCTTCGCGGCCCTGCGCAGCGGCACGCTGGCGGCCCTCGCCCACCATCACCGCGACAACCCGATGGATCACGGGATCGCCCTGGAGCGGCTCGCCCGTGCCCTGGCGCTGCCCGAGACGGTGACCGGTGCGGTGCTGCGCGACCTCGCGGCCGCGGGCGCTGTCGCCCAGGCGGGCGCCCTGTGGCGGCGAGCCGAGTTCGACCCGGCCCGCAACGAGAGCGAGGCCGCCCGCCGGCTGGAACAGGTCTTCCGCCGCGCCGGACTCAGCCCGCCCGACGAGGCGGAGGCCATCGGACGCGACGTGCGGCGGCGCGAAGCGCTCACCTACCTCGTGGGCGCCGGCACGGTGATCCGCGCCGTCGACCGGGTCCAGCGCCGCGCCGTCCTGTTCCACCGGGAGGCGGTCGCCACCGCCAAGACCCGCCTCGTGGAGGCCTTCCCCGAGGCCGGGACGCCGGACATGGGCTTCCTGGCCCGGGAAGCGGGCGCCACGCTGGGAATCTCGCGCAAGTTCTCGATCCCCCTGCTGGAGCACCTCGACGCGACGGGCTTCACCCGCCGGGCGGGGGATCGCCGAGTGATCGTGGCCCTCGAACCCGCGCGCGCCGCAACGGACGCGGGCTGACGGCCGCCGGGGCGCTCCAACGACGCCGCGGACCAGTAAGCGGACTAGTAGTCAGCGCCGAACCAGTCGCCGGCCCCCGGCTCGTAGCAGGTGTAGCCGATCAGGCAGTTCGGGTTGTCCCGGGTCGGACGGAAGGCGCGCTTGGCGATTTCGGTGGGCTCGCAGAACGACCGGTCGCGGACGAACCGGTCGTAGGTCATGCCGCCGGTCCCCAAGACCAGGGCGCCCCGGGCCTGAACGAGGCGGATCGTCTGCTGGCAGGTCATGGCCGTGCTGGACGGCCGCGTCTGCGCCGCGGCGGGTGACGCGGCCAGGACCAGGGCCGCCGCAATCCGGGTCATCATCGCCGACGCCTGTCCTCGTCCCATCGATCCTGCGGACAACCCGCCGGGGACGCTCACCCGTCCTGCGTCGCCTCGCCGCAAGGCCGCTCGTCGCGGACGGCGCTCCCGTCCCCCTGGGGTCCGAAGCCCCGCGGCCGGGCCGATCGAAGCCCGGCGTCAGACCTCGAAGGATTCGACGTGCACGGTTCCCGGCGCCTGCCGGCGCGCGGTTTCCTCGATCCGGGCGAGCTGCGCCTCGGCGCGGCCGCAGGGAAACCCGTAGCGGGCGCGGACGCGCGCGCTGGCGATGCCCAGGGCAAGGCGGCTCAGGGCGACGAATTCCGCGACGGGATAGTCCTGCCCGACCGCGAGGTGCTCCTTGATCACCAGCGAGGGCGCGTAGCAGGCCTCGCGGGTGCCATCCGGCCAGCGGATATGGAAACGCATCTCAGGCATCGCGGGGGATCCGAAGGGTGTTCCAGGCCGCCGCCCCCGTCGCGGCCGGCAGCACCGGCGCGTCCCGGGGCGCCAGTTCCGCGTAGGTCGGCAGGTGGCGCGCGGCGCAGGCGTCCCAGACATGGGCCCGGGCGACCTCCCGGCCGGCATTGCGCAGGCGCCCCCGCCGGCCCGGTTCGAGACTGGCCTCCATGGCCGCCGCGATGGCGCCCGTGTCTTCCGGGTTCACCGACAGGGCCTCGCCGGGGGCGAGATACTCGGTGAACGGCGGACGGGCGGAGACGATCACCGGCGTGCCGCAGGCCATGGCCTCCAGGACGCACAGGCCGTAGCCTTCCATGAGCGAGGGAAACACCAGGGTATCGGCGATCCGGTAGAGGCTCGGCATGTCTGCCTGGTCCACCGGGCCGGTGCGGATCACCGGACGGCCGGTGCCGACCGCGAGCCCCTCGCGCTCGAGGGCGGCGCAGCAGCGGGCCTCGTATCCCGCATGGTCGAGCAGCGAGGCGCCGCCGGCCACGACGAGCTGCGCGCCGGGATGGGCGCGACGCAGGGCCGCGAAGGCCTCGATCACCGCCAACGTGTTCTTGCGCGCCTCGAACCCGCCGACGCTGAGGAAGACCGGGCCGCCGCCGAGACCGAGGCTTCGACGGAGAGCCTCGTCCTCCGGTCCGGGATCGGGCGTGTAGGTCTGGCTGTCCACGCCGGTGCCGACCACCTCGGCCCGGGCGCCGTATTCCACGGCCAGCGTCGCCGCCCAGGTCCGGCTGAGGCAGAGCAGGCGCCCGGCATCGAGGATCGCCCGCTCCTCCCACTGCGCAAGCTGCGCATCCGTAGACGCATCGATGTGGTGGACGGTGCGCACGAAGCCCGGGATGAGGCGGCGGCGGGTCAACGTGGCGAGGGCGTTGCCGCTGATGCAGCATTGAGCGTGAAACACATCGAAGTCGCAGGCGGCGGGGGTGGAGAAATGCGCGAGGTAGTCGGCGATCCGGGCACCGACCAGCGCGGCAGCCGATCCGCCCACCGGCTTAGCCGCGACCGAGATCGCCGGACATCGCGCCGCGCGGAAGAAGCCGCGTCCGGTCGGATCGGGGGCGTGGACGACCGCCTCGTGGCCGAGCCGGCACAGGGCCTCTCCGAGAGCCAGAGCGTGGGCCACGCCGCCGCGCGGATGGGTCGAGTGCGTGAGGATCGCGATGCGCAAGCGGCCGACCGGGGGACGGTTCATGGAGGCCTCAAGCCGGTCGGGGATCGCGCCCGAAACCCTGACCACGCGCTCCGCCGCCCTCACGGAGATGCGCCCAGCACCGGTCGCATGGTTCATGCCGGATGCGGCAGCATCCTGCCGAAACGTCGCGTCGGCGCCGTTTCGGGGGCCGGCCGGTCGCCAGCCCCAAAAGCCGCCTAATTTTGCGTTACGAATTCAGTGTGTTTTCAAGGTCGGCACGGAACCGCTCTTTTCAGCACCGTGTGTCAGACTGTATCTAACGCTCACGTGAGCCGGAGCCGTCGGTCCCGTGTCCAAGTCGCTGAACACTGCCTTCCCCGCCCGCAAACTGCTGCGCCGTCTGGGCTTGCTCAGCGCCTTGCTGGTCCTGCCGACGGCGGTTCTGGCCTATGCGGACCTCCTGCCCGAATCGCTCGACATGCTGGGTCTCGACCTGCGTGAGAGTCCGGACCTGCCGCACGTCGCCCGTCAGATCGCCATCGGCGCGCCGCTGAAGATCGTGGCCTTCGGCTCGTCCTCGACGCAGGGTATCGGCGCCTCGAGCCCGGCCAACGCCTACCCGGCCCGCCTCCAGATCGACCTGCGCAAGAAGCTGCACGGAATCGATGTCGCGGTCATCAATCGCGGGATCGGCGGCGAGCACGTCGACGACATGCTGGCGCGGCTCGACCGGGACGTCATCGCGGCCGAACCGCAGCTCGTGATCTGGCAGACGGGCAGCAACGACCCGCTGCGCGGGGTCTCGGTCGAACATTTCCGCGAGGCCACCGTGTCGGCCATCCGCCGGATCCGCGAGGCCGGGATCGACGTGGTGCTGATGGAACCGCAATGGTGCCCGAAGCTGGAAGCCACGCCGGGCGCCTCCCGCTTCCGTGACGCGGTCCGCAGCATCGGCGACGACCTCGACGTTCCGGTGATCCGCCGCGCCGATCTCATGCACGGCTGGGTGCGCGAGGGTAAGCTGACCACCAAGCAGCTCTTCGCCGCCGACGGGCTCCACATGGCCGATCGCGGCTACGCCCTCCTGGCCGAGGCCGCGGCGCAATCGATCCTGCAGGATGCGGGTCCTGTGCGGAGCTTCGAGCCTGTGGCCGAATAGAGGGCGCCCCACCGCCCCTTCCGGCTGGACTCGGCCGGCGAAGCTCCCCATCTCGGCGCGATCGAGAGCGGAGCCGAACCTTGAGCCAGGATGCATTCAGGTATGAAGACCGGGGCGCGGTGCCCCAGATGCACGCGACCACGATCCTGATGGTGCGCAAGGGCGGCCGTGTCGTCATCGGCGGCGACGGTCAGGTCAGCCTGGGCCAGACCATCGTGAAGGGGAATGCCCGCAAGGTCCGGCGCCTGGCCAAGGGCGCGGTGATCGGCGGCTTCGCCGGCGCCACGGCGGACGCCTTCACCCTGTTCGAACGCCTCGAAGCCAAGCTTGAGCAATATCCCGGTCAGCTGACGCGGGCCTGCGTCGAACTCACCAAGGATTGGCGGACGGATCGCTACCTCCGCCGCCTCGAGGCGATGATGCTGGTCGCCGACCGCGATGTCAGCCTGCTTCTGTCGGGCTCCGGCGATGTGCTGGAACCGGAAAGCGGCGTCATGGCCATCGGCTCGGGCGGCAATTACGCCCTGGCGGCCGCCCGCGCGCTGGAAGACGGAGACCTCGATGCAGAGGCGATCGTCCGGCGCGCCATGGGGATCGCCGCGGAGATCTGCGTCTACACGAACGGCAATCTGGTGATCGAGACCCTCGAAGCCTGACCTCCCGCGGCTGCCGCCTGAGCCGGCGTCGACACCGTACGATCGACGCCGCTTCTCGCACCGTGGCCGCCCGCATCCGGATCGTCGGGGCGCTCATGCCCCGCCGGGGCGGGCTACGCGGCGCATCCTCATCGCGCACGCAGCGGACTTTGCGATGCGGGTCGTATTCGCGTGCTTTGGGGATGAGAAGTGACCTCAGCCGGCGACGGGAAATCTTCACAATCCGATATTCGGCAATGGCAATTCCTCGTTCAATTAACCGAGTGATGTCAAAACGGTCAAATCCGTTAAATCTTGTGCATCTCATCTATCGAGTACGATAGCCCTCGGATCCATCACTGAAATTTGAGCGCCGCAGCCGCCCTTTCGCGGCGCCGTTCCAGCCAAAAATTACGATGACGACTGCATAGGTAAGGGAATTTTTACGCTATAAAATGCATAGTCGGCCCATAATAAGCAAAATTCGTCGCGCAACATGCGCGCTGAGGGCTGAACTATGCGATCGATTAATGACGTCCGCATCGTGACGAAACTGACCGCCGCCTTCGGCAGCTTAGCGGCGGTCACGGTTGGGATCAGCGCGATCGGATACAGTCATCTAACGTCGATCGAGCGGGTCAATCATCTTACGGAGCATACCTACCAGGTCATCTCTGCGCTCGACGGCGTGACGCAGTCGATGCTGAACCAGGAAACGGGGCTCCGCGGCTATCTGCTCTCGGGCGACCCGAAATTTCTGGAGCCGTTCCGCAACGGCCAGAAGGCCTACAAGGCGGCGCTGGAGACCGCGCAGGCGCTCACGGTGGACAACGCAGCGCAGCAGGCGCGCCTGGCGGCCGTGAACAGCTTGGCCGCGACCTGGTCGAACGACATCGCCCGGAACGAGATCGCCCTCGTCGAGGCGGGCCAGCTCGACGCGGCGCGCCAGATCGAGGCGAGCGGGGCCGGGAAGGCGTCCATGGACGCCCTGCGCGCGAAGCTTGCCGACGCGGACCAGGCCGAGCGGGAGCTCCTCGCGGCCCGCAGCGACGAACAGGGACGCTCGTTCAGCGCGGCCTATCTCGCCAGTCTTCTCGGCAGCGTGGCCAGCGTCCTCATCGCAGCGCTTCTGGCGTTCCTGGTCTTCGCGATGCTGACCCGCCCGCTTGGCCGGCTCGTCGCGGTGCTCCAGCGGATGGCCCGGGGTGAGATCGAGGCCGAGATCGCGGAGGCCCGACGCGGCGACGAGATCGGCGCGGTCGGGCGGGCCGTGGAGGGAATCAAGACCATGGTCGCCAGGAAGGCGGCCGAAGATGCCGAGATCAAGCAGATCGCCGACACCGCGGCGGCCGCCGAGCGGCGGCGGACCATGATCGAGCTGGCCGACAGCTTCGATCGCGCCGTGGGCGGGATCGTCGGGATGGTGTCGTCCTCGGCCACGGAGCTGCAGGCGACCGCGCGGACCATGTCGGCGACCGCCTCCGAGACGTCGAGCCAGTCGACCACGGTGGCGGCAGCCGCCGAAGAGGCGGCCACCAACGTGAACACGGTGGCGGCGGCGGCCGAGCAGCTGGGCTCCTCGGTCCAGGAAATCGGCCGGCAGGTGGACGGTTCGGCCCATCTGGCGCAGCGCGCCGTCTCGGACGCCGACCAGACCGGCGCCCTGGTCCAGGAGCTGAGCAATTCCGTATCGCGGATCGGCGACGTGGTCGGCCTGATCTCGAACATCGCCGGCCAGACCAACCTGCTGGCGCTGAACGCCACCATCGAGGCCGCCCGCGCCGGTGCCGCCGGCAAGGGTTTCGCCGTCGTCGCCGCCGAGGTGAAGGCGCTGGCCGAGCAGACCGCGAAGGCGACCCACGAGATTTCCGGCCAGATCGCGCAGATCCAGGCGGTGACCGGTCAGGCCGTGACGTCGATCGGCGGCATCACCGAGCGGATCCGGGAGATCAGTGGCGTCGCCACCTCGATCGCCGCCGCAGTCGAGCAACAGGGCGCGGCCACGCAGGAGATCGTCCGGAATGTCGCGCAGGCGGCGGTCGGCGCCGGCGAGGTGACGAGCAACATCTCGGGTGTTGCGGGCGCCGCCGAGGAGACCGGCATGGCGGCCGGCCAGGTGCTCGACGCGGCGTCCGAGCTTTCGCGGCAATCGGAGAAGCTGACCGCCGAGGTCGACCGGTTCCTCGTGAGCGTCCGCGCGGCGTGAGCAGTGCCGCGCAGCGGGCTTCCGGCGACGGAGGCCCGTTCGTCAAAACAAATAATGCCGACGGCGATTAGTTTACGCAGCTTTGACGAATAACCGGCATTTTAGCGCCAATCGAGCCTCTGCGGTTGGATCTCAATGAAAATCGGCGGAAAACTTCTGGGCTTCGTCGGCGCGTGCAGCCTGACGACGCTGATCGTGGCCGGGGTCAGCGTCGCGACGCTGAGAAGCTTCGAGCATTCCCTCACGAGCGTCGAGAACGCCTCGATCCGGGCGCTCGACGCCGCCAACTTCAACCGCCTCGCCGCCGAAGTGACCATGGATTCGCGGGGCGTCTACGCCTCCGCCGACCGCACGGAGGCGGCCAAGTACACCGCCGGCATCCGCAAGGGTCTGGCCGAGATGGACGCGCTCCGGGCGGACTGGGCGCCGCGGGTGACCGAGGCCGAGCGCCCGCTCTTCGACGCCATGGTGCGCAATGCCGAGGCGTTCCGGACCCTGCGCAGCGCCCTCGCGGAGGCTGGCGACACGACCGGCCCCAAGGCGGCCGCCGAACTCGGCTTCAACGACGCCAATCGCGCCAACCGCAAAGTCTTCCAGGCGAGCATCGATGCCCTGGTGAAGCAGGGCCGGACCGAGATGGCGGCGATCAAGTCGGACACCCAGGCGCTGTTCCAGGCGCGGACTCTGCTCCTCCTCGGCCTCGCGCTGGCCGGAACCGCGATCTGCTGCGCTCTGGGCCTGCTCATCGGGCAGCGGCAGATCGCCCGGCCGCTGCGGGCGGTCTCGGAGGCGATCCAGCGCCTCTCGCGCGGCGACCTGACCCTGCCCGCGATCAAGCCGGGGCGCGACGAGATCGGGGCGATCTGGACCAGCATGCAGGTCTTCAGCGACACGATGCGCGAGGCCGAGACCCTCCGGCACGAGCACGAGCGGATGCGGGTCGATACGGCGGCGCGCAAGCGTTCCGAGATGGCCGGGCTCGCCGATCAGTTCCAAAGCAACCTCGGCGGGCTGGTCGATCACCTGGCCGGAGCGGCAGCCGGCTTGGAACGCGCCGCCGCCACCATGGCGGGCAACGCCGATCACGCCGGCACGCAGTCCCAGGCCGTGACCCGCGCCGCCGAGACCACCGCCTACAACGTCGAGGCCGTCGCCGCCGCCACCGAGGAACTCGCCGCGACGGCGAGCGAGATCGGCGTTCAGGTCACGCAGACCTCCACCGCGGCCGAGGGGGCCGTCGAAGCGACGCGGCGGACCCGGACGAGCGTCCAGGCCCTCGCCCGCAGCGCCGAGGGCATCGGGCAGGTCGTCTCCCTCATCTCCACGATTGCCGGCCAGACCAACCTGCTGGCGCTCAACGCGACGATCGAGGCCGCCCGCGCCGGCGAGGCCGGACGCGGCTTCGCGGTCGTCGCCACCGAGGTCAAGGATCTGGCCACCCAGACCGCCAAGGCCACCGAAGAGATCGCCGGGCAGATCGCCGCCATGCGGGCGGCGACCCACGAGGCCGTCGCCGCGATCGAGGAGATCGGCGGCACGATCGAGCAGGTCCACGGCATCGCCCTCGGTGTGGCCGCGGCCGTCGAGGAGCAGCAATTGGCCACGCAGGAAATCGCCCGCAGCGTCTCGGAGGCCGCGAGCGGCACCCGCTCCGTCACCGAGACCATGGCGCTGGTCCTGGGTGCAGCCCGCGAGACCGGCGCGAGCGCCGCGGAGGTGCTGGCGGCCGCCGCCGACATCGCCCGCCGCTCCAACGGGCTGGGGAGCGAGGTGGCGGGCTTCGTGGCGCAGGTCCGGGCGGCCTGACGGTCCCTCCGCTGCGCGCGGATGTTGCATTGCAGCGCGCAGGCCCCTAGGGTCCGCGCATTCGCAAGGACCCGGTGAAAGCCCGGGTGGCTCTTCCGGCCGCCGATCCGCCGGACCACGCATTCGAGACGCGCCATGACCCGCCAGCGACGCGGGCACGCCGCTCGTGCGGAATCAAGCATGTCACTCAGCTCACCCGGACAGACCGGGTTTCTCCGGTCGTGGACATCCAACATCCGCGGCGACACCCTCTCGGGGATCGTCGTCGCCCTCGCGCTGATCCCTGAGGCCATCGGCTTCTCGGTCATCGCCGGCGTCGACCCGAAGGTCGGCCTCTACGCCTCCGTGGTCATCGCCTGCACCATCGCCTTCGCGGGCGGCCGCCCCGCCATGATCTCGGCCGCCACCGCCGCCACCGCCGTCGTGATGGTCGAGCTCGTGCGCGACCACGGGGTGCAGTACCTCTTCGCCGCCACCATCCTGATGGGCGTGATCCAGATCCTGGCCGGCCTCCTCCGGTTGGGCCGGCTGATGCGGTTCGTCTCGCAGTCGGTGATGACCGGCTTCGTCAACGCCCTGGCGATCCTGATCTTCCTGGCGCAGATGCCCGAACTGACCGGCGTCACGCCGGCGACCTACGGGCTCATCGCCCTGGGCTTGGCGATCATCTACGGTGTGCCGCGGATCACCCGCGCGATCCCCGCCCCGCTCATCGCCATCGCGGTGCTGACGGCGATCACCGCGATCTTCCACCTCGACGTCCGCACGGTCGCCCATCTCGGCGCCCTGCCCTCGGCGCTGCCGAGCTTCGCCCTGCCGGACGTGCCCCTCACCTTCGAGACCCTGCGGATCCTTCTGCCCTACGCGGCGACGTTGGCCGCGGTCGGCCTGCTGGAGAGCCTGCTCACCGCGCAGATCGTCGATGACCTGACCGACACAGGCAGCGACAAGAACCGCGAATGCATGGGCCAGGGCGTGGCCAACATGGCCTCCGCGGTGTTCGGCGGCATGGGCGGCTGCGCGATGATCGGCCAGTCGGTGATCAACGTCTCCTCGGGCGCCCGCGGCCGCCTCTCGACGCTGGTGGCCGGCGCCTTCCTGCTGCTGCTCCTCGTGGCGCTACAGGATCTGCTCGCCGTGGTGCCCGTGGCGGCCCTGACCGCCGTGATGATCATGGTCTCGATCAACACCTTCTCCTGGCGCTCCCTGGCCCGCCTGCGGACCAACCCGCTGCCATCCTCCGCGGTGATGCTGGCCACCGTCCTGGTCGTCGTGGCCACGAAGGATCTCGCCATCGGCGTGCTGGTCGGCGTGCTGCTCTCGGGCGTGTTCTTCGCCGGCAAGGTCTCCCGTCTCAACCGGATCACCTCCAGCCTCTCGGCCGATGGCCGGACCCGCACCTACGCCATCACCGGGCAGGTGTTCTTCGCCTCCGCCGGCACGTTCTCCGAGGCGATCGACGTGCTGGAGCCGGTCGAGCGTCTCGTGATCGACGTCAACGCGGCGCATTTCTGGGACATCTCGGCCGTCGCAGCCCTCGACCGGGTGGTGCTGAAGGCCCGCGCCCGCGGGCGCCTCGTCGAGGTCGTCGGCCTCAACGCCGCCAGCTCGACCCTCGTCGAGCGGTTCGGCCAGCACGACAAGCCCGGCGTTACAGCGGTGCCGGCAGCGCATTGAGGCGGCTATCGGCCCACGCGGCGCCCCCTTGCGCGGGGCCGCGTGGGACCCCATTCCCGGCGCGGGGCCGATTTCGGGCCGGGAACAGGGATGGCACAGCGGTGACGACGTTCTCTCCGCGCGAGATCGTGTCCGAACTCGATCGCTTCATCGTCGGGCAACACGACGCCAAGCGCGCCGTGGCGATCGCGCTGCGCAATCGCTGGCGACGCCAGCAGCTGATCGGTCCGCTCCGCGAGGAGGTCGCGCCCAAGAACATCCTGATGATCGGGCCGACCGGGTGCGGAAAGACCGAGATCGCCCGCCGCCTCGCCCGGCTCGCCAACGCCCCGTTCCTCAAGGTCGAGGCCACCAAGTTCACCGAGGTCGGCTATGTCGGCCGCGATGTCGAGCAGATCATCCGTGATCTCGTCGAAGTGGCGATCGGCCTGACCCGGCAGGTAAAGCGCGAGGGCGTGAAGGCCAAGGCCGAAGCCGCGGCCGAGAACCGCCTCCTCGACGCCCTCGTCGGGCCGACCGCCAGCCAGGCCACCCGTGACAGCTTCCGGCGCAAGCTCCGCAACAGCGAGCTCGACGACAAGGAGGTGGAGCTGGAGCTGACCTCCGGCGCCCCCACGGGTATGCCGATGTTCGAGATTCCCGGTGTACCGGGGGCCTCCATGGGCGCGATCAACATCGGCGACATGCTCGGCAAGGCACTCGGCGGCCAGCGCGGCAAGCCGCGCCGGATCCTGGTCCGGGACGCCTATGCGCCCCTGATGGCCGAGGAATCCGATAAGCTCGTCGACGACGAGGCGCTGGTCCGCGAGGCGATCGGCGAGGTCGAGAACAACGGCATCGTGTTCCTCGACGAGATCGACAAGATCTGTGCCCGCGAGGGCCGGTCCTCCGGCGACGTGTCCCGCGAGGGCGTACAGCGCGACCTTCTGCCGTTGATCGAAGGCACCACGGTCGCCACCAAGCACGGCCCGGTGAAGACGGACCACGTCCTGTTCATCGCCTCGGGCGCCTTCCACGTCTCGAAGCCGTCCGACCTCCTGCCCGAGCTGCAGGGCCGCCTGCCGATCCGCGTGGAGTTGCAGCCGCTGACGGTGGACGACTTCAAGCAGATTCTCACCGCCACCGAGGCGAGCCTGATCAAGCAGACGGTCGCGCTGATGGAAACGGAGGGCGTGACCCTGTCCTTCACGGACGACGCCGTCGACGCGCTCGCCCGGGTCGCGGTCGAGGTGAATTCCTCAGTGGAGAACATCGGTGCCCGCCGGCTTCAGACGGTTCTCGAACGGGTGATCGACGAGATCTCCTTCACCGCCACAGACCGCTCCGGCGAGACGGTGCCGATCGACGCGGCCTATGTGCGCGAGCGGGTTCAGGACCTGGCGTCCAACGCCGATCTGAGTCGGTTCATCCTCTAGGACCTGGACGTCATCCGCGCTCCGGTTTGCGGCCACGCCGTCATTCCGGAGCGCCGCGCCGGAGCGCCAGAGGCGAGCCCGGGCTTCGCGACGCGGTCCCGGAACCTCCAGTCATGATTGAGGGTGGCGTGAGCCATGCGGCCCGGCGCGGCCCTTCGCGGCCGCCGCGTCTGCTAGGCCCGCGCCGGGGCGCGGTGCTGGGGAATGTCGACGCGTGTCACGCATAAGATTCGGCATCGGCGACACGATGCTCTCGGTCGCCGCGCTGGTGACCGGCATGGTCTCCCTCCAGAGCGGAGCGACCTTCGCCAAGAGCCTGTTTCCGGCGGTCGGTGCATCCGGGACGTCCGCCCTGCGGGTCGGCTTCTCGGCCCTGATCCTCGTTGCCGTCTGGCGGCCGTGGCGGCGCAGCCTCCCGGCGCGCGAGGCCGGCTGGATCGCCCTCTACGGGACGGCCCTCGGGCTGATGAACCTCCTGTTCTATCTCGCCCTGGCACGGCTGCCCCTCGGACCGGCCGTGGCCATCGAGTTCGTCGGGCCGCTGGCCGTCGCTCTGATCGCGTCGCGCCGCCGGTCGGATTTCCTGTGGATCGGCGTGGCGGTCGCCGGACTCGCGCTGCTCCTGCCGATCTCCGGTCAGGACGGACTCGATCCGATCGGGATCCTGCTCGATCTCGGCGCGGCCCTGTGCTGGGCGCTCTACATCCTGTTCGGACAGCGCGCGGGGCGGATCGACGGCGGCCAGGCCGTGTCCCTCGGCATGTTCACGGCGGCCATCGTGGTGGCGCCCTTCGGCCTGTCGGAGGCCGGACCTGCCCTGCTCAGCCCCGGCATCCTGGCCGCAGGCCTTGGCGTGGCGGTGATGTCGAGTGCCCTGCCCTATTCCCTGGAGATGTTCGCCCTGCGCCGGCTCGACCGGAAGAGCTTCGGCGTCCTGATGAGCCTGGAACCCGCCGTGGCGGCCTGCGCCGGCCTCGTTCTCCTGGGGGAGCGAATCAGTCCCATCCAATGGCTGGCGATCGGACTGGTGATCGCGGCCTCCGTGGGAATCACCGTGAGCACGCGGCGGACGGCCCCGACCGCGGCCGTACTGGAAGCCTGATCGTGAAGACTACTTCCCCGCCAGAACCCGCGAGGCGACGTTGATGTATTTGCGGCCCGCTTCCTGGGCGTGAAGCACGGCGTCGCCGAGCTTCTCCTCGTCGCGGACGCTGGCCAGCTTGATCAGCATCGGCAGGTTGATGCCCGCCACGACCTCCACCGAGCCGCCGTTCATGCAGGACAGGGCGAGGTTCGACGGCGTGCCGCCGAACATGTCGGTGAGCACGACCACGCCCTCACCGGTATTCACCCGACAGACCGCGGACATGATGTCCCGCCGTCGCAATTCCATATCGTCTTCCGGCCCGATCGTGATCGTCTCGATCTGATCCTGCGGGCCGACCACGTGCTCCAGAGCGGCCTTGAACTCGGTCGCCAGTAGCCCGTGAGTTACGAGCACCATGCCAATCATCGACACGTGTTCCAACGTCCTGTGAATGCCGCCATGTTGTGCATCGCACAGCCCCCCACAAGGCGAACGCGACTTTTTTGCCCGGACATTTCCGCGATCATGCCACGGCCGCAGCGGCTGCGCCATGGGGGTATACCAGTCTTAGGCGAATCGAACCGCCTGTGCGGCTGCGAAGTCACGGCCGATGCTTTCGCAGTGCCGCACGGATGAGCAGCGGCGCGAGGCCGGCGGCGCGCGCGCCCCGGTCGAGAACGAGGCGCGGCAGGGTCAGGCCGAGGAGCGCCGCCGCCTCGGGGGGCTCCGGCAGGCGCGGTGCCGTCTCCACGAGATCGACGGCGAGGTCCAGAACCACCTCCGGGCGGAACGGGATGCCGAACTCGGCCACGGGCAGGATCCCCTGCCCCCGGATCTCGACCCGTCCGGCGAGGCTCGGATGGGGACAGGCCACGAGTCGCCCTTCGCGCACCGTGCAGACGACGCGGTCGTCGGCCACGAAGGCCCCGTCGGCCGCGTTGGCGAGCAGGAGCGCGAGACTGGATTTGCCGGCGCCCGACGGGCCGCGAATCAGGATCCCGGTCTCGCACAGCGCGATACAGGCGCCGTGAAGGGTGACCATCAGGCGTGGAGTTGCCGCGGGGCCGCCGGCAGGCGGACCACGAAGCGGGCGCCGCGCACGGTGGGCTCGCCATCCTCATCCGGGGCGCCGGGCCGGTTCTCGGCGCGGATCGTGCCGCGATGGGCCTGGACGATCTGGCGGGAGATCGACAGGCCGAGCCCTGAATTCTGGCCGAAGCCCTGCTCGGGCCGGTCGGTGTAGAAGCGCTCGAAGATCCGCTCCAGGGCGTGCTCCGGGATGCCCGGACCCTCGTCCTCGCAGATCATCTCCACCTCACCGCGGACCCGGCGCAGCACCACCCGGACCTTCGCGTCGCTCGGCGAGAACGACCGGGCGTTGTCGAGGAGGTTGTTGACCACCTGGCCGAGCCGGCTGTCGTGGCCGATGATCGTGAAGGGCGCGTCCTGCTCCGATCCGATCGATTCGACGTCGAGCTGGATCAGGCAGTCCTTCGGGCGCCGCCGCTCGTTGGCCACGGAGACGACGGTGGTGAGAAGCCGCCGGAGATCCACGCGCCGGGCTTCGGCGCGCGCGAGTTCCGCATCGAGCCGCGAGGCGTCCGCGATGTCGCTGATCAGCCGGTCGAGGCGCTTCACGTCGTGCTGGATGATCGCCATCAGGCGGCCGCGGGATTCGTCGGTCTTGGCGAGGGGCAGGGTCTCCACCGCGCTGCGCAGCGACGTGAGCGGATTTTTCAGCTCGTGGCTGACATCGGCCGCGAAGCTCTCGATGGCGTCGATCCGCCGGTAGAGCGCCTGGGTCATGTCGCGCAGGGCGCCGGACAGATGGCCGATCTCGTCGGTCCGCTCGGTGAAATCGGGGATCTCCTCGCGGGTCTTGATGCCCATCCGGACCTTCTCGGCGGCCTCGGCGAGGCGGCGCACCGGCCCCGCGATGGCGCCGGCCAGCAGGAACGACAGCACCACCATCACCGCCGAGGCGACGAGGAAGACCTGGAGCAGGCCGAACCGCTCCGAGGCGATGACCCGGTCGATGGCGTCGCCCTGGGTCGAGATCAGCAGGGCGCCGCGGACCGAGCCGGCCCGGTGGATCGGCACCGCCACCGACACGGTGGTCTCGCCGAGCTTGTTGCGGCGCACGAGGCTGCCGCGGTTGCCGCCGAGCGCCGCCTGGACCTCCCGGAGGGAGTGGCCGTTCACCGGCCCGGTCTCCTCGGCGGTCTCGGTCCGGCTGCGGAACAGGCCGCCGAGCTTCGCCTGGATTGTCTCGAAGGCGGATTCGAGCATCCCGGGCTTGTGGGGCTTGGGCTCCAGCGGATCGGGCCGGCTGGCGTCGCCGCGCTTGAACAGGGTGCGGGTGTCGAACAGGAGGCCGCCCTCCTGATCGTAGACCCGGGCGCGGTTGCCCGTCGGCGTCACGAGGCGCGACAGGAGCGGCGCCACCTTCTCGGGGTTGAGCGAGAAGGCGAGCGGCTGCGATTCCTCCTCCGCCGCCTCGCCGGCCTGCTGCTGGAGCAGCTTGTCGGGATCGATGCGGATCGTGTCGGTGTCCACCGAGGCCGAGGCGGCGATCGCCCCCGCGATGATCTCGCCCTGGATGGCGAGGCTCTGGATCCGGGCCTGGATCAGGCCCTGGCGGAACTGGTTCAGGTAGAGGAACCCGACGAGCAGCGCGATCAGCCCGACGAGGTTGAGGACGACGATGCGGCGCGTCAGGCTCGACGAGGCGCGCTGGCCGATCGCGTCCCACACGGCGCGGGGCAGGCCGAGCGGTCGGGACAGAATCTGGGCCAGGGAGGCGCGGGGCGGGGCATCCTCGGTCTGGGGCTGGGTGGTCCGGGCGGTCACGGGGCGGATCCTGGAGATCACGCCTCCTTGAAGCGGTAGCCGACGCCGTAGAGCGTCTCGATCATGTCGAAGCTCTGGTCGGTAACCTTAAACTTCTTGCGCAGCCGCTTGATGTGGCTGTCGATGGTCCGGTCATCGACATAGACCTGATCGTCGTAGGCCGCGTCCATCAGGGCGTTGCGGCTCTTCACCACGCCGGGGCGCTGCGCGAGCGCCTGCAGAATCAGGAACTCCGTGACCGTCAGGGTCACCGGCTCGCCCTTCCACGTGCAGGTGTGGCGCTCGGGATCCATCATCAGCGCGCCGCGCTCCAGCGACCGGGCCGCCACCTCGGCCTCGCCCCGGGGCGCGCTGCCGGGGGCCTCCTTGGCGAAGCGTCGGAGCACCGCCTTGACCCGCTCCACGAGGAGCCGCTGCGAGAACGGTTTATGGATGAAGTCGTCCGCGCCCATCTTGAGGCCGAACAGCTCGTCGATCTCCTCGTCCTTCGAGGTCAGGAAGATCACGGGAAGGTCGGATTTCTGCCGCAGGCGTCGGAGAAGCTCCATCCCGTCCATGCGCGGCATCTTGATGTCGAAGATCGCGAGATCGGGCGGCGAATGGCGCAGACCGTCCAGGGCGGAGGCGCCGTCCGTGTAGGTCTGGATGCGGTAACCTTCGGTCTCCAGCGCGATCGACACAGAGGTGAGGATGTTCCGGTCGTCGTCGACGAGGGCGATGGTCGGCATGCGCGGTCCCTGACTGAACGGGCTCAGGCGCGGTCCCGGCTCTACGCACAGGCCGCGCCGCATCCCGGCCCACGAGGGGCAGACGAAAACGCGAACCGGGCAGTTTCGGCGCAGCCCGGCACACGCAAAGGGACAGGTGCTTTAGTACGACCGATCGGAAAAAGCGAGCGGCGGTCATAGCTTGGCCGTAACAGCGGCACGCCGCGGCCCATCTGACGCGGTTTGGACGCCTCGCGCGCGCTGCAGCAGATCGCTAACATGGCGGCGGAATGCGGCGGCAATTCGGACCGGGGAGGAATCGCGGATGGGCGAGACGATGGACACGGGTCCGGGTCCCGGCGGACCGGCCCGTCCGCTGCCCGCCGAGGCGGCGCCGTTCGACGCGATCGGCCTGTCGCGGATGCTCCTGCGCAGCATCCGTTCGGGTGCCCTCGCGACCCTGGATCCGGACGGCACGCCCTTCGCGTCCCTCGTCACCATCGCCACCGACGTGGACGGCACGCCGCTGATGCTGCTGTCGCGGCTGTCGGCCCATACCCGCAACCTGCTCGCCGAGCCGCGCTGCTCGCTGCTGTTCGCGCAGGGCGGCAAGGGCGATCCCCTCGCCCATCCCCGGCTGACGGTGGTCGGCCGCGCCGTCCAGACACCTGAGGCGCGGGCGCGCGAGCGGTTCCTGGCCCGCCACCCGAAGGCCAAGCTCTACGCCGATTTCCCCGATTTCGGCTTCTTCGCCCTCGCGCCGGACGCCGGCCATCTCAACGGCGGCTTCGCCAAGGCCGCGACGCTGACCCGGGACCAGCTCCTCCTCGATCTCTCGGACGCGCAGCCGATCGTGGCCGGCGAGCGCGGCGCCGTGGAGCATATGAACGCCGACCATGCGGACGCGTTGGCGCTCTACGCCGCGGGCGCGGGCGGCGAGGCCGGGCTGCCCTGGCGGCTCACCGGCCTCGACCCCGAGGGCATGGACCTGATGGCGGGCGATCGCACCGTCCGGGCCCCCTATCCGGAGCGCGTCACCGACATGGGTGCGCTGCGCAAAAGTCTCGTTGCCATGGCCGCGCGGGCGCGCGCGACCGGTGCGGACGCGTGAACGCGCAAGGACTTCACGATCAGGCATGGCGAAAAGTCGCTGCGTGCCCCATATCGGGGCGATGAGCGATACCCAGACTGATACCTACCCCTTCAGCCTCGATGTGGAGCCGGTCGGCGAGAGCGGCTCCCTGTTCCAGTGGAGCATCCGCAAGCACGGCAAGCTGCACCAGCGCTCGGACCGGAAACATCCGACCGAGGCCAAGGCGCGCTCCCATGGAGAGGCCGAGATCGAGCGCCTGATCCGCGACCGCGGTCGCTGATCGGACGGACGATCGTCGGCGACAGTCCCGTCGTTCACCCGGGGGCCGGCACGCGTCGGCCCCCGTCGTTTGTCCGCGGACCGGACGACCGGGTCCATGCCCTCCGTCATCCCGGGACCGCGACGCGCAGCCCGCGACCGGGACACCCGGCGGGATCCGACGGCGCCAGCCGGTACGGTTCCGGTATTCGGGCCCTTCTGCGCCCGCCCGGAATGACGGGACGGGACCCTCATCGCGTCGGCGCCGGTCCTCAGGCGCTTAGGCCGCGCTTGGCGCCTTCCCGCGGCGCTGCTATCTCGCGCGGGAGCCGATCTTCTCGAATACGTCCCGACGTCAGAGGGTGCGCGCCGGCGTGCGCCCGAACGGAATGCCGATGACAGCCCCGATCGAATCCATCCGCAATTTCTCGATCGTCGCACATATCGACCACGGCAAATCGACCTTGGCCGACCGGCTGATCCAGGCCACCGGCACCGTCGCGCTCCGCGACATGAGCGAGCAGATGCTCGACTCGATGGATATCGAAAAGGAGCGCGGCATCACCATCAAGGCGCAGACCGTGCGCCTGGAATACAAGGCGCAGGACGGCAAGGATTACGTCCTGAACCTGATGGACACGCCCGGCCACGTGGACTTCGCCTACGAGGTGTCGCGCTCGCTCGCCGCCTGCGAGGGGTCTCTCCTCGTGGTTGACGCCTCGCAGGGCGTGGAGGCGCAGACCCTCGCCAACGTCTATCAGGCGCTCGACGCCAACCACGAGATCGTGCCCGTCCTCAACAAGGTCGACCTGCCGGCGGCCGAGCCGGACCGGGTGAAGGAGCAGATCGAGGAGGTGATCGGCCTCGATGCCTCCGACGCGGTGCCGATCTCGGCCAAGACCGGGCTGAACATCGAGGCGGTGCTGGAGGCGATCGTCACCCGCCTGCCGCCGCCGAAGGGCAAGAGCGACGCGCCGCTGAAGGCGCTCCTCGTGGACAGCTGGTACGACGCCTATCTCGGCGTCGTCGTGCTGGTGCGGATCATCGACGGCACCCTCAAGAAGGGCATGACCATCCGCATGATGGGTGCCGACGCGGTCTACGGCGTCGACCGGATCGGCGTATTCCGGCCGAAGATGGCCGATATCGACGCCCTCGGCCCGGGCGAGGTCGGCTTCTTCACCGGCTCGATCAAGGAGGTGGCCGACACCCGCGTCGGCGACACCATCACCGAGGACAAGCGCCAGACCACCGAGATGCTGCCGGGCTTCAAGGAAGTCCAGGCGGTGGTGTTCTGCGGCCTGTTCCCGGTGGACGCGGCCGAGTTCGAGAATCTCCGCTCGGCCATGGGCCGGCTGCGGCTCAACGACGCCTCCTTCTCCTACGAGATGGAGTCTTCGGCCGCCCTCGGCTTCGGCTTCCGCTGCGGCTTCCTCGGGCTCCTGCACCTGGAGATCATCCAAGAGCGGCTTGAGCGCGAGTTCAACCTCGACCTGATCTCGACCGCGCCCTCGGTGGTCTACCGCCTGAAGATGCGCGACGGGGAGGTGAAGGAGCTGCACAACCCGGCCGACATGCCGGACATCATGAAGATCGAATCGATCGAGGAGCCCTGGATCCGCGCCACGATCCTGACGCCCGACGAGTATCTCGGCGGCGTGCTGAAGCTCTGCCAGGACCGCCGGGGCGTCCAGATCGACCTCAACTACGTCGGCAAGCGCGCCATGGTGGTCTACGACCTGCCGCTGAACGAGGTGGTGTTCGATTTCTACGACCGGCTGAAGTCGATTTCGAAGGGCTACGCCTCCTTCGATTACCACGTCTCGGATTACCGCGAGGGCGATCTCGTGAAGATGTCGATCCTGGTGAATGCCGAGCCGGTGGACGCCCTGTCGATGCTGGTCCACCGCACCCGCGCCGAATCGCGCGGCCGGGCCATGTGCGAGAAGCTCAAGGACCTGATTCCCCGCCACCTGTTCCAGATCCCCGTCCAGGCGGCGATCGGCGGCAAGATTATCGCCCGCGAGACGATCAAGGCTCTGTCCAAGGACGTCACCGCCAAGTGCTACGGCGGCGACATCTCGCGCAAGCGCAAGCTTCTGGACAAGCAGAAGGAAGGCAAGAAGAAGATGCGCCAGTTCGGGCGCGTCGAGATCCCGCAGGAAGCGTTCATCGCGGCGCTGAAGATGGACGATTGAGGCGCCGCGTTGGTGAGGCGCTTTCCGTCATCTGTCACGAGGAAGACGCGAGAGCCGATCTTGCTTTTGCGTTCGAACGTGATGGCCGGTTCTGAAACGGGAACCGGCCTTTTCCGTCGTTGCGAGCGCAGCGACGCTGCGGGGCGCAAAAAGAGCGTCTACCCCGGCGGCAGCACGTCGATCTGGATCCCCGCATAATACGCCGCCAGATTGGCGATATCCGCGTCCGACAGCTCCTTCGCGACCACGTTCATGATCTCGTTCTGCCGCTTGCCGTCGCGGTACTCGGTGAGCGCCTTCACGAGGTAGGGCTCGACCTGACCCGCGAGGTTCGGCGCCTCCGGCAGCTTCGAGAGCCCGTCCATCCCGTGGCAGGTCTGGCAGGCGGTCGCGCGCTTCTTGCCCGCGGCAGCGTCGCCGGCCTCGGCCGAGAGCGGGACGAGCGTGGCGGCAAGGAGGAGAAGCAAGCGGATCATCGGGGCGGGCTCGAACTCTCGGACCGGTGGAGACTGGCACCCGCGCTTCCGGACGGGGCGCGGGTCCCCTCTCCCGTGCGGGAGAGGGACAGGGTGAGGGATCGGATCTTTCCGGAGACGGCGCACCCCTCACCCCGACCCTCTCCCGGACGGGAGAGGGGGTGCGTCGCGCCCGTGCGCGACGGGGCGTCCCTCTCGGTGAGGGGCGCCCCGTCACAAGACACTACTTCTCGTAGGAGATTCGATAGATCGCCCCGGCGGAATCGTCCGAGACCAGCAGCGAGCCGTCGAGCATCACCGCCACGTCCACCGGGCGGCCGAGATACTCGCCGTCGCCGGTGAGCCAGCCCTCGGCGAAGGGCTTCACCGATTCCACCTTCCCGTCGGCGCCGAGCTTGGCGAACATCACCCGGGCGCCCACCGGCTCGGTGCGGTTCCAGGACCCGTGCTCGGCGATGAAGATCCCGCCCTTGTAGGAGGCCGGGAACTGCTTGCCGTTGTAGAAGGTCATGCCGAGATCGGCCGCGTGCGGGGGCAGTTCGGCCTGCGGCGCGACGGCGTCGGCCGGCGGGGTCTGGTCCTTGTACTCCACCGTGCGGACCGCACCGCCGCCGAACCACGGGAAACCGAAATTCTCGCCGGCCTTGGTGGCGCGGTTGAGTTCGCCCGGCGGCTTGTCGTCGCCCATGCCGTCCACTTGGTTGTCGGTGAACCAGAGGGACTTGTCGGTGTTGAAGTCCATCCCCACCGAGTTGCGGATGCCGGTGGCGTAGACCTCGCGGTTCTTGCCGTCGGCATCGATGCGGATGATGCCGCCGATACCGGTCTTCTTGTAGAGATCCATCTTCTCGGGCGGCGGCACGTTGTAGGGCTGGCCCAGCGCGATGTAGGTCTTGCCGTCCGGCCCGACCCGGCAGACCCGGGCGGTGTGGTTGAAGCTCTCCTCGGAGGCCGGGATCAGCGCGCCCTGCTTGACCAGCACGCCGGCGGCGACGTCCGGATTCTCGTAGAAGAACTCGGCGGCCGGGAAGGCCAGGACGCGGTTCTGCTCCACCACGGTGAGCACGCCGTCCTTCGAGAAGCAGACGCCGTTGGGGATCTTGAACGCGATGCCCGGCGCGAAGGGCCGGACCTCGTCGGCGACCCGGTCCTTGTCGCGGTCGGTGACCGTGAAGATCTTGCTCTTGCGCGTGCCGACGAACAGCACCCCGGCATTCGGGCCGACCGCGATGGCGCGGGCATCCGGCACCACGGCATAGAGATCGATCTTGAAGCCGTCCGGCAGCTTGATCTTCGACAGGTTCTTGCGGATCGCGTCGGCGCGCCGGCCGGTCTGCGGGATTTCGGCGGCGGCCTGCGTGTCCGTGCTGTGGAAGCCCTCGAGCTTCTCCAGATCGTCGGTCTTGGCCTTGGTCTCGGCAGGGGCGGCGCCCTGCGACAGGGCGGGCAGAACCGCCGCCGGCATGGCCACGCCCGCGACGAGCGCGGCGAGAAGCAGAGATCGCATCGAAACAAATCCTCCCGGCGGCCCTCGGTTCAGGGCATTACCGGAAGGGAACGATAGGGGCGCGGGAGAGACCGGCAAGCCGCTTCGGTGACGCGGGCCCGGTGCTGTTGCGCGTCAGGCGACCTTGCGCGGCACGAGACGCTCGCTGCCCAGCGCCGCCTCGGCCCCCGACACGCCGGCCTCCGTGTACTCGGCGTCCTCGTTGACCCGCCAGACGTCGTGCCGCCGCCGGCCGCAGAGGATGTTCTCCACGGTCAGCATCGCGGTCATCATCGCGTGGTCCTGGTTGTTGTACTTGTGCATGCCGTTGCGGCCGACGAGGTGCAGGGTCGGGAAATCCCGCTCCAGCTCCCGCCGCACGGTGACGACGTGGCCGGCATATTCCTCGTCGTAGACCGGGTAGGCCTTCGGCTGGCGGACCACGCAGGCATCGACCACGTCGGCCGGGTCGATCAGGCCGATCTGACCGATCTCGCGCTTGGCGAGCTCCACCAGCTCGGCATCGTCGGCGTTCCAGAGGCCGTCGCCCTCGAAGCAGAAATATTCGAGGCCCAGGCAGGTATGGTCCGCGTCCGGCACCATCTCGGGGGACCACGAGCGGAAATTCTGCACCCGGCCGACCTTCACCGACGGGTCGTGGATGTAGATCCAGTTGTCCGGGAAGTTCTTGTCGGACTTGGCGATCAGCGCCACCGTCAGGAAATCGCGGTACTTCAGCGCCCGGGCGTTGAAGGTGCTGAGCGGCCGCGGGCGGATCGCGTCGACCAGCTCACGGACCGGCGCGGACGAGATGACGTTGCGGGCCGTGAAGGTCTCGCGGCTGCCGTCGGCGCGGCGGGCCGCCACCGTCCAGATGCCGGTCCCGGCATCGTAGCTGAGGGAATCGACGCTGCGGTCGAGGCGCAGGTGGCCGCCCTGGGCCTCGATCTTGGCGGCGGCGGCCTCCCACATCATGCCGGGTCCCCGGCGCGGATAGCGGAACGACTCGATCAGCGTCTTGATGACGGGACCGCCGGCCGGGGCCCGCTTGCGCAGGCCCAGGGAGCGCTTGATGCCGTCGCGGATCGCCGCGCCGAGGTCGAGCCCCTTGATGCGCTGCGCCGCCCAGTCGGCCGAGATCGCGTCGCAGGACATGCCCCACACCTTCTCGGTGTAGGTCTTGAAGAAGATCGCGAACAGGCGCTCGCCGAACTGGTTGCGCACCCAGGCGTGGAAGGTCTTCGGCTCCTCGACCGGCCGCAGGCGGGCATAGAGGTAGGAGGCAACGCAGGCCGCACTGGTGAAGACGCCGAGGTTGCGGAGTGCTTCGAAGGCCTTGAGCGGGTAGGCGTAGTACCGGCCGCGATAGTAGATCCGGGACAGGCGCGGCCGCTCGATGAAGTCGTTGGGAAGGATCTCGTCCCAGAGATCGACCACGGCCTGCGACTTCGAGAAGAAGCGGTGGCCGCCGATATCGAACAGGTAGCCGTTGTGGGAAACGGTTCGCGAGATCCCGCCGACCTGCGCCGGATCCCGCTCCAGGACGGTGACGGAGCGCCCCTTCTTCGACAGCAGGTAGGCGGCGGTCAGACCCGCGGGCCCCGCGCCGATCACCAGCGTCTCGGTGTGGTGGCTCATCCCATGCTCCGGCGATTGGTGCGGCGCGCGACGCGCAGGACGCCGACCGGACGGCAGGATGCCGGGTCGTGGTTAAGGAATCGCTGGCGCGGCGGCGGGAACGCGCGGCCGATGTCCCTTGACCGCGCGTTAAGCCGAACCGCGCCAGCATGACGGCGAGGGCATCGACCGCCCGCCCGGGTGATCCAACCATGCCGGCTCCGGCGCCCCTGCCCTCCCGACCGCGCCGGCGGATCGAGACCCGCACGCTCCTGTGGGTGCTCGCCGCCCTCTGCATCGCGACGATGAACGCGCCCCACGCGGTGTGGGAGACGATCCGGCACCTGCGGGTTCCGGATACCGACGACGCCATGCGCCTCGTGGAAGTCCGCGACCTGCTGGCCGGACAGGGCTGGTTCGACAACGTCCAGTACCGGTTCCTGGCCCCGGCCGGCACGCCCAGCCACTGGTCGCGCCTCGTGGATGCGCCCATCGCGGCGATGATCCTGGGGCTCACGCCCCTGACAGGTCGCGCGCTGGCGGAAGGCCTCACAGCCGCCTTCTGGCCCATGGTGCTTTTCGGGCTCTACGGCTGGGTTCTGTATCGCGGCGTCCGGCACAGCTTCGGGAGCCGGGCCGCGCTCCTGGCCCTGGTGGCGGCGACGCAGACCTACGGTGTCACGATCCAGTTCCAGGCAGGCCGGGTCGATCATCACAATCTGCAGATCATCGCGATCCTCGGCCTCGCCTTCTGCATGATCGGCGGCGATCTGAAGCGGGGGGTGATCGGTGGGATTCTGGCCGCCGTCTCCCTGGCGATCGGGCTTGAGGGGCTGCCCTACGTGGCGCTGGCCGCCTTGTATCTCACGGGCGACTGGTGCCTGCGCGGAGCGCCCGCCCGTGCCCCGCTGGCGGGCTTTGGTCTCGGGCTCGGGGCCGCCGCGCCCGCATTGTTCGCCGTGCAGACAGCGCCTTCCCTCTGGGGTGTCTCGCACTGCGACGCGCTCTCGCCACCGTGGCTCTGGCTGACCGTGGGCGGCCTCGTCTTCGCCATCGGCGTCGCCGTCGCGGGAGAGCGCCTCGCGACGATCCGCGCCCGGCTCGCCCTCGCAGGCTTGGCCGGATGCGTCCTTCTGGTCGGGTTCGTCGGCGCCTTCCCGGCCTGCCTCGGCGGCCCCTTCCCGGACATGCCGCCTCTCGTGCGGATCCATTGGCTGCTGACCGTCAACGAGATGGCGCCACTGACGAAATTCGTGGCGCGCGGCCAGTGGGAGGCGCTGGTCTTCTATCCCGTCGTGATCCTCGCGACCTTCACCGCATCCGGGATGGCCTGGTGCGGGCCGGAGCGTCGGGCTTGGTCGGTGATGGCGCTGTTCCTGTGGCCCGGGCTGATCCTCGGCATCGTTCAGTTCCGCGGCCTCTACATCGCTTCCGGCTTCGTGCCGCTGGTGGCGGGCATCATCCTTGATCGGGCGCTGGCGCGCGCCGCAGGCCCGCCTGCCGATGGCCCACGCTGGCAGATCGCGCTCCTCGGCGCCGGAATGATCAGTTGCCTCTGGATGATCCCGGCGCTCCTGTTCGGAGCGTTGGCGCCGGACCTGCGCACCGCGCCGGATGCGGCCGAGGTCACAGCCTGCCTCAGCGATGCCGCCGTAAGCCCTCTCGCGGCCCTGCCGGAGGGCACCGTGCTGGCGCCGATCGTCCTGGGACCGTCGATCCTGTTGCGGACACCGCATAAGATCGTGGCCGCGCCGTATCACCGGGCGATTCCCGGACTCACGGCCGCAATCGAAGGGCTGGGCGGTACCGAGGCCGACCTCGACCGGGTGCTGACGGAGTTCGGCGTTCAATACCTCGTCGCTTGCCCGGCCCGGCCGGCCGACGATCTTCAGGCCGAGACGGCCTTCGCCACGCGACTCGCCCAGGGCAGCGTCCGGAGCGCCCGCCTGATGCCGCTGGACCTGCCTGGCCCTCTCAAGGCGTGGCGCGTGATGCCCTGAGCGTCAAAACAGGCGACGATCGAGACGGATGATCCGGCAAAGATCGCCGGCGGTCGCGGCCGGCGCGTGCGGCGCGCGGATGAGCAGGGCCTCAGAGCGTCCGAGAACGCCCAGCATGGAGGAATCCTGGCGCTGCTCGGCGGTCGCGATGGGCAGCTGGCCAGGTTCCACGGTGAGGCTCGCGCGCATGTAGTCGGCGCGGCCGTCATTCGCCGAAAGGTCGCGGCCGAGCCTCGCCGGCTCGCTGCGGTCGACGCCCGCCTGCGGATCCCCCTGGAGCGCACGGATGGCCGGGACCACGAACAGCAGCCCGCAGACGATCGACGAGACCGGATTGCCCGGCAATCCGATCACCAGCATGTCGCCGAGGCGGCCGTGCATCAGCGGCTTGCCCGGACGGAGGGCGACCCGCCAGAACCCGAGGTCCAGTCCCTCCTTGGCGAGCGCGCTCTGAACCAGATCGTGGTCGCCGACGGAGGCGCCCCCGAGGGTCACGAGCAGGTCGGCCCGCGCCTCGCGGGCCCGACGGAACGCATCCGCCAGGGCGGCGTGGTCGTCGGCCGCGATTCCGAGATCGATGATGTCGGCACCCGCCTCCGCCGCGAGGGCCGCCAGCGCGAGGCTGTTCGAAGCGACGATCTGGTCCCAGCCGGGCGTCGCCCCGGGCTCCACCAACTCATCACCGGTGGCGAGGATCGCAACCCGCGGCCTCCGCCGCACGGAGAGGCGCGGATGGCCAGCCGCCGCGGCCAGCGCCAAGCGCCGGGCGTCGAGGCTCATGCCGGCCGGGATCATGGTTTCGCCCGCAATAAAATCGAGGCCCGCCCGACGGATGAACCGCATCGGCTCGACCGGCTCGAGGACGCGCACCGTCCCATCCTCCGCGGACGCATTCTCCTGGATCAGAATCGCATCCGCACCCTCCGGAACCGGCGCGCCGGTAAAGATCCGCACCGTCTCGCCTGCGCCAATGCGTCCCGAGAAGCCGTGTCCGGCCGCACTGGTGCCGATCATCCGCAGAGATGCCCCCACCTCTGAGGCGTCGGCGCTGCGCACGGCGTAGCCGTCCATGGCCGAGGCCGGGAACGGCGGCTGTGTACGGAAGGCACCGACATCCGCGGCGAGCGTCCGGCCGGCAGCCTGCGCCAGCGGCACGGTTTCGGGTTCGACCGGACCGGCGACGCTCGCGAGAACGCGCGCCAGCGCCTCGGCGACCGGGATCAGGTCGCTCATTCCTGCGGGGCCCGATACGCGCCCGAGCGACCGCCGTCCTTTGCGATGAGGCGTATGCCCTCGATGCGCATGCCGCGATCGACCGCTTTCACCATGTCGTAGACCGTCAGGCAGGCCACCGAGACCGCGGTCAGGGCCTCCATCTCGACACCCGTCGGACCCTGCACCCGGACTTCCGCGGCGATGCGCAGGCCCGGCAGCGCCGCGTCGGGCTCGCACTCGACTCGGACCTTCGACAGCAGCAGCGGGTGACAGAGGGGGATCAACTCGTGGGTGCGCTTGGCCGCCATGATGCCGGCGAGTCGCGCCGTGCCGATCACGTCCCCCTTCTTGGCGTCGCCCTCGCGGATCAGCGCCAGAGTCTCGGGCCTCATCACGATCTGGCCTTCCGCCCGGGCGGTCCGGTCGGTGGCGGGCTTGTCGGTGACGTCGACCATGTTGGCCGCGCCGCTGGTGTCGAGATGGGTCAGCGTCGAGCCCGGCTCCATCGCTTAAGCCTTCTTCCGCGGCTTGCCGCCCTTGGTCTCCGCATCGCCGAACAGCAGGGTCCGGGCCGCCTTCGCGACGTCCGGCTGCCGCATCAGGCTCTCGCCGACCAGCACCACGCCGAGGCCGTTGTCCCGGAGACGCACCACGTCGGCATGGTCGCCGATCCCGCTCTCGGCCACGGCGATGCGATCGGCCGGTATGCCCGGCGCGAGCCCGATCGCGGTCTCGAACGACACCTCGAAGGTCTTGAGATTGCGGTTGTTGATGCCGATCAGGGCCGTACCGAGGGGGATCGCCCGGGTCAGCTCGGCCGCGTCATGCACCTCGACCAGGACATCCATGCCGAGGAGATTCGCCGTCTCAACCAGGGCCACGGCCTCGTCGTCGTCGAGGCAGGCCATGATGACCAGAATGCAGTCGGCGCCCCAGGCCCGCGCTTCGTAGACCTGATAGGGCTCGAACAGGAAGTCCTTGCGCAGCACCGGAAGCCCGCAGGCTTCGCGCGCCGCCGTCAGGTACTCGGGCCGGCCCTGGAACGAGGGCTCGTCGGTGAGCACCGACAGGCAGGTCGCGCCGCCGGCTTCGTAGGCGGCGGCCAGGGTGGCCGGATCGAAATCGGCGCGGATCAGGCCCTTGGAAGGCGAGGCCTTCTTCACCTCGGCGATGAGCGCCGGGCGGTCCTCGGCGAGGTGGGCGCGGATCGCCGCCGCAAAACCGCGCACCGGCTCCGCCTGCGCGACCCGCCGTTCCAGCTTGGCGAGCGGCACGCGCAGCTTCGCTTCGGCGATCTCGCGGCGCTTGTAGGCCTCGATCCGCGCGAGGACGTTCGGCCGCTCGGGCGGCGCCTCGGCGCCGGTCTGCTGGGTCGCGTCGTGCGTCAGCGAGCTCATCGGCCCTCCTCCCCGTTGGAGTGGTCGTTCGAAGCCCGGACAAGGCGGGCGAGCGTCGCCCGGGCCGCCCCGGAATCGACGGCATCCTGCGCCCGCGCGACGCCGTCCGCCAGGGCCTGCGCGGCACCCGCGACGACGAGGGCAGCCCCCGCATTGAGAACCGCGATATCCCGGTAGGCGTTGCGGGCGCCGGCCAGAACGGCCTCAAGCGCCCGGGCATTGTCGGCCGGATCGCCGCCGCGCAGTTCCTCGGGGGCGCGCAGCGCCAGCCCGAATTCCCGCGGGTCGATGGTGAAGCGAGACAGCCTGCCGTGATCGAGGGCCACCACCCGCGTCGGACCCGTGACGGTGATCTCGTCGAGCCCGTCGGACCCGTGGACGGTCCAGACCCGGCGGCTGCCGAGTTCCGAAAGGACGCGCGTCAGCGGTTCGGCCAGCGCCTCCTGGGCGACGCCGAAGAGCTGATAGCCGACGCCGGCCGGGTTGCTGAGCGGGCCCAGCAAATTGAAGATCGTCCGGACAGGCAGTTCGGAGCGAACCGCCGCCACGTGTCGCATCGCCGGGTGATGGGCCTGGGCGAACAGGAAGCAGAGACCGGCCTCGTCGAGGCAGCGCACCTGCCCGGCCGGATCGAGGCCCAGACGGACGCCCAAAGCCGCGAGCACGTCGGCCGCGCCCGACCGGGAGGTCGCGGCGCGATTCCCGTGCTTGGCCACCGGCACGCCGCAAGCGGCCACCAGGATGGCGGCCAGCGTCGAGACGTTGACGCTGCCGGAATGGTCGCCGCCGGTGCCGACGACGTCGATAGCGTTCGCGGGCGCCGCGACGCGCGTCATGCGTTGCCGCATGGCCTCGGCGGCGCCGACGATCTCGTCGACGGTCTCGCCGCGCACCTTAAGGGCGGTGAGGAAGGCGCCGGCCTGGACCGGCGTCACCTCGCCCGACAACAGGTCGTCGAAGGCGGCACGGGCCTCGGCACGGTCGAGGGCGAGGCCCCCGGCGACCTTCGCGAGATGGGGTCTGAAACGATCCATGGCTTCTGACGGAGGGCCGCCCCGGCCTCCCGGCGTCAATGCACGTCGGCACGCGTCCTGTCACGCGCCGTATTCCAGGCCGTGGCAAGATCGAAAAAGTTCTTCACGATCTCCGTGCCGTGCTGCGACCGGATGCTCTCGGGATGGAACTGGACGCCATGGAGCGGACGCTCGGCATGCTCGAGCCCCATGATCAGGCCGTCCGCCTCCGCGGTGACCCGCAACGCGGCCGGGCAGGTCGCACGATCGACCACGAGGGAGTGGTAGCGGGTCGCCTCGAAGCTGTCGTTCAGGCCGCGGAACAGGCCGCGGGCTCCGTGCCGGATCGTCGATACCTTGCCGTGGAGCGGCAGGGGCGCCCGCACGACATCGCCGCCGAACGCTTGTCCGATGGCCTGGAGACCCAGGCACACGCCGAAAATCGGGATCTCCTCGGACAGATCACGGACCACGTCGAGGCAGATACCCGCCTCCGTGGGCGTGCATGGCCCGGGCGACAGCACGATCGCGTCCGGCGCCCTGGCGCGGATGTCGGGGATCGTGAGCGCGTCGTTGCGCACGACATCGACGGTCCCGCAGAGCGGACCGATCAGGTGCACGAGATTCCAGGTGAAGGAATCGTAGTTGTCGATGACGAGGACGTTGGGCATCGCGGCGGCACGCTCGGGCATGCAGGCGATGTGACCGCTCGCATTCGCGCGGTCAACCATCCCCGTCGTTCGGCAATCGGATCGGGCGCGGAACCGGTTCGCGGCCCCGCCTACTGCCCCCGTTTCGCCTGCGCGGCGAACCGCACCGCCTCCTCGGCGGCGCGGAACAGCGCCTTGGCCTTGTTGACGCATTCCTGCTGCTCGGAGGCAGGATCCGAATCGTACACGATCCCTGCCCCGGCCTGGACGTGCATCTGACCATCCTTCACCACCGCGGTGCGCAGGACGATGCAGGTGTCCATCTCGCCCCGGGCACCGAAATAGCCGATGCAGCCCGCATACGGCCCGCGCTTCTCGCGCTCCAGCTCGTCGATGATTTCCATGGCCCGCACCTTCGGCGCCCCCGAGACCGTCCCGGCCGGGAAGCCCGCCGCCAGCGCGTCGAGGGGATCGTGGCGTGGATCGAGGTCGCCCTCGACATTCGACACGATGTGCATGACCTGGCTGTAGCGCTCGATGAAGAACGAGTCGGTTACCCGGACGCTGCCGATCCGCGAAACCCGGCCGGCATCGTTGCGGCCGAGATCGAGCAGCATGAGGTGCTCGGCCCGCTCCTTCGGATCGGCAAGGAGTTCCTCGGCGAGCGCGGCATCCTCGGCCGGGGTTGCGCCGCGGCGGCGGGTTCCGGCGATCGGGCGAACCGTGACGGTCCCCTCGCGCACCCGGACGAGGATCTCCGGCGACGAGCAGACGATCTGGAACGTCTCGAAATCGAGATAGCACAGGAACGGCGCCGGATTCGTGCGCCGGAGGGAGCGGTACAGGCTGAAGGCCGGCAGGGTGAACGGCGCCGAGAAGCGCTGGGACAGCACCACCTGGAACACGTCGCCCGCGACGATGTACGCCTTGGCGCGCGCCACCATGGCGGCGAACGCGTCCGGCGACGTGTTGGAGACCGGCTCGGGATGGGCGACCGCCGACAGGTCCACCCGCGCCTCGATCGGCAAGGGACCTTCCAGGGCGGCGGCGACCCGGTCGAGACGCTGAAGCGCCTCCTCATAGGCGGCCCGGGCCGTCGTCCCGGCCGTGGGCCTCACCGGCGACACAACGGTGATCAGGTCGCGGATGGAATCGAAAACCACCATGACCCGCGGACGCATCAGGATGGCGTCCGGCACGCCGAGGGGATCCGGGTTCGGCTCCGGCAGCCGCTCCATGGCGCGGACCATGTCGTAGCCGAGATAGCCAAATAGACCGGCCGCCATCGGCGGCAGATCCTGGCCGTCGGCTTCTTCGCCGATGGCGCTCTCGGCGATCAGCGCCCGCAGGCTCGCCAGCGGTGCCCGGTCATCCGGCTCAAACCGGGTGAGGTCGGCACCGCGCGCGATCGCGGGCGCGCCATCCCGGCAGCGCCAGATCAGGTCCGGGTCGAGGCCGATCATGGAGTATCGGCCGCGCACGGCACCACCCTCGACCGATTCGAGGAGGAAGGCCGGACCGGAATGGCCGGCGCGCAGCTTGAGGAACGCCGCGACCGGCGTCTCCAGATCCGCGACGAGGCTGACCGCGACGAGGCTCGGCTGCCTGGCCTCGTAGCGCGCCGCGAAGGCCGCATAATCGGGCGCTTCGGCCATGCCTCAATACTCGCCGCCGATGGCGCGGCGCAGGGCCGCCGGATCGACCTTGACGCCCGCGTTCTTCTGAACCTCGCTGATGTACTGAGACAGGACGTCGTCGGCGAGGGCGGCCTGGAAGCTCTGCGTGATCTGCTTGTCGCTGGGGCTGTCGGCCACGAAGGCCGGAACCGTCGCCGCCGTGACCTTGAACACCGCGCGCGAATCTCCGGCCGCCGCCGTACCGGCCTTGCCGACCGGGGTCGCGAAGATCAGGTTCACGTCATCCGGCTTGAGCATGTCCTTGGCTTGATTGCGTGCGAGATCCTGCGCCTCCTGCAGGTTGACGCCGACCTCCTGCGCTGCAGCCTCCATGGTCTCGCCCTTGTTGATCTTCTCGACCAGCTCGCGCCCCTTGGCCTGAAGGCGCTTGGCGATCTCGGTCGCGGTCCAGCCGGCCTTCACGCCGTCCTTGACCTCATCGAGGGGCTTGTCGTGGGCGGCATCGATTCCGGTGACGTCGTACCAGACGTAGCCGCCGGTCTTGGTGCGCAGAGGCTCGTTGTCGCCGCCGATCTCGGCGCGGAACAGAGCCGGCACAGTGGTGTCCGGATCGGGGATGTCGGCGACCCGTTGCCCGTCCGGTCCCTTGCCGTTCACGTCGACGGCCTTGACGCTGACGATCTTGAGACCACGCTCCGCCGCGATGTCGGCGAGGGGCTTTGCACCGGCCCGCTGATCCTCGATCGCGTCGCGGGTGGTCTCCATCGCGTCGCGGGCGCGGGCCAGGGCGAGGCCCTTGCGGATCTCACCCTCCACGGCCTCGAAGGGCTTCACCGTCCCGGGTTCGATCTTGGTGACCCGCAGCAACACCGTGCCGAAGCGGCCCTGGACGGGCTGGCTCACACCGCCCTCCGGCAGCGCGAAGGCCGCGTCGGCCACCGCCTTGTCGAACAGCTCGCTCTTCGTCAGCGTTCCGAGGGTCAGGTCCTTGTCGTCGGTGCCGCGCTCCGTCGCCACCGCCTCGAACGTCTTGGCGCCGTCGGTGATCGCCTTGCGGGCCGCCTCGGCGGCAGCCGGGTCGGGGAAGACGATCTGCTGGATGGTGCGTTTCTCGGGCGCGCCGTAACGATCCTTGTTGAGCGCGTAGGCGGCGCGGGCGTCGGCCTCGGTGATCGCGTCCGGCTTCGCCATCGCCTCGGGTTCGACCACGAGGAGGTTGACCGCGCGGAATTCCGGCGCCCGGAAACCGGACTTGTTGGCCTCGTACCAAGTCTTCAATTCGTCGTCGGTCGGCTCGGGGATCTGCCCGGCGACCGAGGGCGTCAGCATCAGGTAGGCGGCGGCACGGCGCTCGGTGGTGTAGCGGTGGACCGCCTCCCGCATGGCGACCGGCACATGCAGGTCCGACGACACCGCCTCGGCGAGTTGCAGACGGGCGATCACGGAGCGCTGCTCGCGCACGAACATGCCCTCGTTGAGACCCGCCCGCTGCAGGGTCTGGTAGAAGAGCTGCGGCTCGAACTGGCCCTGCGCGTTCTGGAAGCTCTTCTCCTCGTGGATCGCCTTGATCACCGCGGAATCCGGCACGACGAGGCCGAGATCGTGGGTCTTCTGATCGAGGGCGGCCTCGGTGATCAGCTGGGACATCACCTGCCGGTCGAGGCCGAGCATCCGCGCCTGATCGGGCGTGAGGGGACGCTTCAACTGCGTCTGATAGCGCTGCAGCTGGTTCTGATAGGCTTGGCGCACCTGCTCGGCGGTGATCGGCGTGCTGCCAACGGTCGCCACCTTGTTGCTCGCGCCGCCGCGGAAGAACTCCTCGACGCCGAAGATCCCGACGCCGGCGATCAGCAGCGTGAAGATGATCGTCAAGACGATCTTGCCGAGCCAGTGCTGGCTGGCGTTGCGGATGCCCTGAAGCATGGTCTGTGATCGAGTACCTTCGGCAGCCGTCCCGTCGCCGGGCCGGCGCTGTTCCTGAGAGCCGACCGCGATAGACCATTCGCGTCCACAGGCAAAGACTCAGGCGCTTCGGCGCGTTTGCGCGCTCAAGCTCGCTCTGGTAGGCCCCGGCAACTTCGGGAAACGCCGCGGCGGAGCGAGGGCAGGAATGACGCAATCGGGGCGCAGGCCGCTTGTCGCCGGCAACTGGAAGATGAACGGAACCCGGGCATCCATCCAGGTGGTCGAAGCGATTCGCGACGGGCTCTCGCCCGACCTCGCGGCCCGCATCGACGTGCTGATCTGCCCGCCCGCGACGCTGATCGGCTCCTGCGTGGCGGCCGCCGCCGGCTCGCCCATCGCCATCGGCGGCCAGAACCTCCATGCCCGCCCCAGCGGCGCCTTCACCGGCTCGATCTCGGCCGAGATGCTCGCCGATCTCGGCGCGCAATACGTGATCGTCGGTCATTCCGAGCGTCGGGCCTACCACCACGAGACCGATGACGGCGTCCACGCCAAGGCGCTGGGTGCCCGGCGTGCCGGCTTGTGCGGCATCATCTGCGTCGGCGAGACCATCGAGGAGCGCGAGCAAGGCCGGGCCCTCGACATCGTCCGGGCGCAGCTCGCCATCGGCCTGCCGAAGGGCGCCACAGCGGCCGATACGGTGATCGCCTACGAGCCGGTCTGGGCGATCGGCTCGGGCCGGACACCGACGCCGCGCGACATCGCTGAAGTCCACGCATCCCTGCGCGAGATGCTCGACAAGCTCGTGGGCGACGAGGCGCACAAGATCCGCATCCTCTATGGCGGCTCGGTGAAGCCCGGAAATGCCCGCGAACTTCTGTCGGTGGATAACGTCGACGGCGCCCTGGTGGGCGGCGCGAGTCTCGTGGCCGCGGATTTCCTGGGGATCTGCGCCGCCTACGCCTGAGCGCGCCTCCGGCGGTTCGATGCGCTCGCGGCGCTTGCCGTTGTCACGCGCCGCAGGGAGATCCCTGTCCTTGCAAGGCCTTAATGGGGCGGCACCGGACTGCTCCGCCGGCGCAGGCGGAGCGGCGATCGCACGGAGGCGCTGTCAGATCTTGAAGGCCTGACGCGCGAGCAGCCGCCAGCGGCCCTGATCCCGGTGCCAGACCTGCATCACGCCGATATGCACCGGCGCCGTCTTGCCGCCCGAGACGACCTCGCCCGTGAAGACATGGCGGGCGACGGCGTCGTCGCCGACCACCGAGACGGAGCGGTCCGAAAGAGTGATGCTCGGGAAGGCCGAGCGCTTGCTGGTGAGCGTTTCGACGAACGCCGTCTTGTCCTGCACCTGACCGCTGGAATGTCCGTAGCTCAGACCGTCGAGGACCAGGGCGTCGAGGGCCGGCCCGTCCGCGGCCAGCAGGGCTTGGGTCAGAGCGTCGACGGCCTGCTCCACGGCGGCGGCGTCGGGCCCGGCGGCCGTGCCGGGGACGGCGCGGATCAGAACGGGCGCGGCGATGGCGGCAACGAGCGCCACCCGGCGTGACACGGACATGGTTGGCCTCCCGGACGGGGCGGCGCGTTCGATCGGCCGCTCTCTCCCGTCCAGAAACCACGCGGCGCGGCCGAAGGCGAGGGGCGCCGCCGGCAGCCGGCCGCGCGCGTCAGGTTGGCGGCGGGCGGCCGGTGGTGTATGCCGTCGCCCAATTCCGGCCGGTCCGCCCGCAAAGTCGCCCACGAGGCTTCCGCTGCACGCATGCGTGACGGGGAGCATCGGAAGCGGCGGCGGGCTCCGGCCCTCGTGCGTTCGTCTCCCGGTGCCCGCTGCCGGCGCGCGGCGCTGAAGAAGATCCCGGAACACAGATGCAGACCGTCCTGATCGTCGTCCACCTCATCATCGTCCTCGCGCTGATCGGCGTCGTGCTGCTTCAGCGCTCCGAGGGCGGCCTCGGGCTCGGCGGCGGGGGCGGCGGCGGCGTCGCGGGGTTCATGACCGGCCGTGGCCAGGCCAACGCCCTGACCCGGGCCACGGCGATCCTGGCGGCCCTGTTCTTCTCCACCAGCCTGGCGCTCGCCATCCTGTCGCATCGCTCCGCGGCGCCGAAATCGATCCTCGATACCGGCGCGCCGCAGACGTCGGGCCAGCCCGCCAAGCAGCCGACCGGCGCCGACAACCTGCTCGACACGCTCCGCCAGCAACAGGACCGGGTGCCCGCCACGGCGCCGGCCCAGCCGGCCGCGCCCGCCCAGCCGGCGGTCCCGGACGCGCCGCAATCCCGCTGACGGGCTGCGCTCGGAACGGCGCAGCGTCTCATTCCATCTCCGACGGGCCGGCACTCAGCCGGTCCGTGCCATGCGTTCCATGATCCCCAGCCCATGCGCGGGCCGGGGCACGGGTCGTTTGGCAAACGGCAGCAGCTTCTTTATGGACCGAGGCCCATGACGCGGTACGTTTTCATCACCGGCGGCGTGGTCTCCTCCCTCGGCAAGGGGCTCGCCTCCGCAGCCCTGGCGGCGGTGCTGCAGGCCCGCGGCTACCGGGTCCGGATGCGCAAGCTCGACCCCTATCTGAACGTTGATCCGGGCACGATGAGCCCGACTCAGCACGGCGAGGTGTTCGTCACCGACGACGGCGCCGAGACCGATCTCGACCTCGGGCATTACGAGCGCTTCACCGGGGTCCCGGCGAGCCGGGCCGACAACATCACCACGGGCCGGATCTACCAGGACATCATCGCCAAGGAACGCCGCGGCGACTATCTCGGCGCCACGATCCAGGTGATTCCGCACGTCACCAACGCGATCAAGGACTTCGTTCTCGACGGCAACGACGCGTTCGATTTCGTGCTCGTCGAGATCGGCGGCACCGTGGGCGACATCGAAGGGCTGCCGTTCTTCGAGGCGATCCGCCAGCTCGGCCAGGAACTGCCCCGCGGCACCTGCTGCTACGTCCACCTGACGCTCTTGCCCTACATCCCGTCCGCGGGCGAACTGAAGACCAAGCCGACGCAGCATTCCGTGAAGGAGCTGCGCTCCATCGGCATCCAGCCCGACATCCTGCTCTGCCGCTGCGACCGGGACATCCCGGTCGATGAGCGCCGCAAGCTCGCGCTGTTCTGCAACGTCCGCGAGACCGCGGTGATCGAGGCGCGGGACGTGGCGTCGATCTACGAGGTGCCGCTCTCCTACCGGACAGCCGGCCTCGACCGCGAGGTGCTCGGCCATTTCGGCCTGGAGCACGGCGAGGAGCCGGATCTCGGCCGCTGGCGGACGATCTCCGAGCGCGTGCGCAACCCCGAGGGCGAGGTCTCCATCGCCATCGTTGGCAAGTACACGGGGCTCAAGGACGCCTACAAGTCGCTGACCGAGGCGCTGACCCACGGTGGCATCAGCCATCGGGTCAAGGTCAACCTCGAATGGATCGAGGCCGAGGTGTTCGAGCGCGAGGATCCCGCGCCGTTCCTGGAGGGCCTGAACGGAATCCTGGTGCCGGGCGGGTTCGGCCAGCGCGGCGCCGAGGGCAAGATCCGCGCGGCCCGCTACGCGCGCGAGAAGCGCATCCCCTATCTCGGGATCTGCTTCGGGATGCAGATGGCCGTCATCGAGGCCGCCCGCTCGCTCGCGGGAATGCCGGAAGCCAATTCCACGGAGTTCGGCGAGACGTCCGAGCCGGTGGTCGGCCTGCTCACCGAGTGGCTGCGCGGCAACGAGCTGGAGCGGCGGGCTGCAGCTGGCGATCTCGGCGGCACGATGCGGCTCGGCGCCTATGAGGCGAAGCTCGATCCCACATCCAAGATCGCCCAGATCTACGGGTCCGAGCAGATCTCGGAGCGCCACCGCCACCGCTACGAGGTCAACATGGCCTATCGCGAGCGGCTGGAGGCCAAGGGCCTGCGCTTCTCCGGCGTCTCCCCCGACGGCCTCCTCCCCGAGACCGTGGAGCATGTCGGGCACCCGTGGTTCATCGGCGTGCAGTTCCACCCGGAGCTGAAGTCGCGCCCCTTCGAGCCACACCCGCTGTTCAAGGGCTTCGTCGGCGCCGCGATCGAACAGAGCCGGCTGGTCTGAGCCGCGGCGGCGCGCCGCTGCTCGCGCGGCGGGCTGGAGCCCTATATCCTCGGCATCGTGACCGAGATCCTCTTCTACCATATGCAACGGCAGCCCCTGGAACGGGTGCTGCCGAGCCTCGTCGAGCGCTCGCTGGACCGCGGCTGGCAGGCCGCGATCCAGGCCGCCAGCGAGGAGCGCCTGCAGGCGCTGGACGACCACCTCTGGACCTATTCCGACGAGAGTTTCCTGCCGCACGGGACCGATCGCGAGCCCGACGCGGCGAGCCAGCCGGTGGTGCTGACCCTTCGGGACGTGAACCCGAACGCGGCCTCGATCCGCTTCCTCGTCGAGGGCGCCGACCTGCCGCCCGATGCCGGCACGTATGAGCGGATCTGTATCCTGTTCGACGGGACCGATCAGGACGCCCTCCTGAGGGCGCGTGAGCGGTGGAAGCAGGCCAAGGAGGCGGGCCACACGGTCGCCTACTGGCAGCAGGACGATTCCGGACGCTGGAACAAGAAGGCGTGATGGTGGCCCTTAACAGACGTCTCGCGCGCGCCGCGCTCGCCTTCGGCATGCTCATCGCCCTGCCCTCTGCCGGCTGGGCAGAGGAGGCGCCGCACGGACATCCGCCCGCGGAGAGCAAGCCGGCACCGCGCGGGCCGGACGGACGACGCCTGCCGCCGGATTCCGTCACGAAGCAGAGCGTCACGCTGCCTGACGGCAGGGTCCTCGACTTCACCGCCACGGCCGGCAGCCTGCCGCTCGTCGACGAGGCCGGCAAGCTGCAGGCCGAGATCGCCTTCGTGGCCTACACGGTGGCGTCCAAGGACGGCCAGGAGCGCCCGGTGACCTTCGCGGTCAATGGCGGCCCGGGCGCCGCGTCGGCCTACCTCAACATCGGGGCGATCGGCCCCTGGCGGCTGCCCGTCGGCGGCGACAGCATCAGCCCGTCGCAGCCGGTCACGCTCACGCCCAACGACGGGACGTGGCTCGGCTTCACCGATCTCGTCTTCATCGACCCCGTCGGCACCGGCTACAGCCGGGCCGCGGACGGCAACGGCAAGGCCTACTGGTCGATCGAGTCCGACGCCGCGACCCTCTCGGCAGCCATCGCCCGCTACCTGCGCAACAACGATCGTCTAGCGAGCCCGAAGTTCTTCGTCGGCGAGAGCTATGGCGGGTTCCGCGGCCCGCTGATCACGGAGAAGCTCCAGGAAGAGATCGGCGTCGGCCTGTCGGGGATGGTGCTGCTCTCGCCGGTGCTCGACTTCGGGTGGCTGGAGACCCCGCGGGCCAATCCCTGGGGCTACGTGCTGAAGTTGCCGTCGCTGGCGGCCGGTGCGCTGGAGCGGGCCGGGACGGTACCCACGCCGGCCTTGCTGGGGGATGCCGAGGCTTACGCATCCGGTGCCTATCTAACGGATCTCCTGAAGGGGCCGAGCGATTCCGCGGCGGTTGCGCGGATGACCGAGAAGGTCGCCCCGCTGGTCGGGCTCGATCCCGCCCTGGTCCGCGCGCAGGCGGCGCGCCTCTCGACCCGAAGCGTCCAGCGGGAGATCGATCGTGCCGAAGGTCGCGTGACGAGCGCCTACGACACCGGCATCACCGGCTGGGACCCGAATCCGGCCGCCGCGCAATCGAGCTTCGAGGATCCCCAGCTCACCGCGCTCCAGGCGCCGCTGACCAGCGCGATGCTCGATCTCTACGCGCGCACGCTGAAATGGCCCGTGGCCAACATGCGCTACGAGCTCCTGAACAATGCGGTCAATCGGGGCTGGAGCTGGGGCTCGGGAAGACAGGCACCGGAGGTGCTGTCGAACCTTCAGGGAACCCTAGCCCTCGACGGGCACCTGCGTGTCCTCGTGGCGCACGGATTCACCGATCTCGTAACCCCGTATTTCGCCTCGAAGCTCCTGCTGGCGCAGGTCCCGGCCTACAGTGCCGGTCGCCTGAGCCTCGCAGTCTATCCCGGAGGCCACATGTTCTACACGCGTCCGGATTCCCGCGCCGCCTTCAAGGCGGATGTCGAACGGATGTACACGGACGCCCTGAAGGTCCGCGATGGCGGCTCGGCGCGTTCGGCCGGCGCACCCGCGGAACGTCTCAGGACCGCACCGTGACGTGTTCGGTCGGGATGCAGGCAGCGGGGTCGTCGCCGGTCGGATCGTGACCGGCGCGACCGATCAGACATCGTCGAAGGCGAGAGCTTCGGCCGGGTACTCCACCATGCTCCGGCGCTGAGCGGCGGTATTCTGCCACTCGCCGACTTTCATGTACCGGCCTTCGCGATCGCGAACCTCGACCACTTTCCCGATTGTGGGAATCGACTGGAAGCCCTGCGGCCAATTGGACGCGAAGTAGAACACCTGCTCGACGCGCTCCGAGAGATGGCAGATCGCCGGCCCGAAGGTTCCGAGCCCGAAGACGAGGTAGCGGCCGTTCACCAATGCGGCGACATCGGAGATCAGCGATTCGCTCTGGATCTCTACGGGCAGGCCGCGCTGTGCCGCATAGGCCTCCACTTCTGCAATGACCGGGTTGAGACGGTTCTCGAAGACGAGCTTGACGGAACGGATGCGGCCCTCGGCCTGCAGCCGGTCGATGACCATCCGGTAGAAGGCGAAGGGCGGCTGCGGATAGTGCGGGTCGACCCAGGTGCTGAAAATGTCGCCCGACCGGATATGGATCAGGAGCTGATCGTCGGGCTTGGCCGCAAATGTCCGCGGCAGGCCGTTGAACAGGGGCCTGATCACATCCTGAACGATCGCGCGCGAGTCGATCGGGCCCTGCAGCGCCGTCACCCGCTCGAACTGCGTCGGATCGAAATACAAGCCGGACAGGAAGTAGCCGTCCGGCGGAAGCGGCTCGTCCGGCGGAATGAACGTGATGCCGTCGCAGGTCAGCCTCTGGGTCAGAAAGATCACCTTGCTGCGGTCGACCTTCGGGACCTTGATGTATTTCAGGTTGAGCGCCTTCGCGATCGAGACCGCGATGATGTACTGCACGAGGCAGTTGCCGAAGGCGCCGTTCTCGAACAGCGACAGGCCGACGAGGTTGCGGCTAGCGCGGCCAGGCGCGGCTTCGAGATTGTAGGTGACGTAGACGTTAGCGCCGGGCTTCTCGTTCAGGAGCGTGATGTCGAGCCCGAGTAGCGCCCGCAGGGCGATGAGGTCGATGGCGGCTTCATCGGCGCGGATGTCGACGCCTGCGACGAGCGCCGGATCCGGCACCGCGATCCGCACGAGACGCGCCCAGGCCCGCTCGTCGGCTCCGATGGCGGCCACGAGGGCGCCCGGCTTGGCGGTCCAGCCGACGATGTCGGGCGCGGACCACGTGACGCCGTCCTGCGAGACCTCGACGGCCACATCGCCGACCTCGGGCGCGACAGTATCCTGTACGGGTCGCAGCGCGACGGCGCGGATCGGAAAACGACCGTCCAGATCGATCTCGAGCCAGGCGGTGCCTTCGTCCTGTACGATCCGGGGGGCGCGGCCGGTGGCGAGATCGACGAGGACCGGGCTCGGATCGTCTGCGAGGGCCATCGGGTCTCCGAGAACTGAGCGGAGGTGCCCATGCCGGGCCGGCCGGGCATCCGGTGCGGCGGTGCCCGCATCGGGGCGCGGACGTCAAGCCCGGCCACCCGCGAAGGGACGCACGGGAATCCGAACGGATCTGGCGCCGCTCCGTTGTGTCGTCGCCGGCATGCGTCTACAACGTGCCGGTGACGGTGCCCTGGCAACGGGGTGAAAAGGGAATGCGGTGAGGGGTTTCGCCCCGATTCCGCGGCTGCCCCCGCAACTGTGAGCGGCGAGCGCCTGCCAAGCGCCACCGGAGCGATCCGGGAAGGCGGTGGGCGCGCCGAGCCGCGAGCCAGGAGACCTGCCGTCGCAACAGGATCCCGCAATGCCGCCGGTGGGGCGGCTGGAGACACTCGACGATGACCGCTCAGACCCTCGCCCCCGTCGCCGCCGGTACCCGCTCGTCGGAGCGTCCGGTCGCCGTCGCGCTCGCGGCCATGCTGGGCCTCGGCCTGCTGTTCATGGCGGGTTTCTCGCCGGCGATCGCGTTCCACAACGCGGCGCACGACTTCCGCCATACCCAGAACTTCCCCTGTCACTGACGCCCTCGGCGCAGGGATGATCATTCGGCTTCTGTCGGCGGCCCTGGCCGCCGGCTTCTTCGCGGCTGCCGTTGTGACGGGCCTCGAACTCACGCTGACCTCGCCGCTGATCGTCGCGGCCGAGCGCTACGAGCAGCAGGAACCCTCGCATCAGGCCGCGAAGGCCCTTCCGATCGTGCT
This sequence comes from Methylobacterium sp. UNCCL125, assembly GCF_900116795.1. Taxonomy (NCBI): domain Bacteria; kingdom Pseudomonadati; phylum Pseudomonadota; class Alphaproteobacteria; order Hyphomicrobiales; family Methylobacteriaceae; genus Methylobacterium; species Methylobacterium sp. UNCCL125. Next base: position 143,839 of record NZ_FPBW01000004.1, read on the forward strand.
CGCCCATGCCGGGCATGACCACGCCGCACCCGCCGCGGCACCGGAATGGCAGCCCGGCCCCGGACTGCCGCGGATGGCCTTCACCGGTCTTGCGACCCTCGTCGGCGGCGTCGGCTACGCCCTGCTGCTCGGCGCGGTGATGATCGCCTGCGGCCGCGAGCCGACGCCGCAGGTCGGTCTCGCCTTCGCGGTGGCGGGCTTCGCCAGCGTCGCCCTCGCGCCGGGCCTCGGCCTGCCGCCGGAACTGCCCGGCAGCGCCGCTGCACCGCTGGCCGCGCGGCAGGCTTGGTGGGTGATGACCGCGGCGGCGACCGGAATGGGACTCTACCTGATCACGATCCGCCGTGCTCTGATCACGATCCTGGGTGGCCTCGTCCTGATCATAACCCCCCACGTCGTCGGCGCCCCGCAGGCGCCGGAGGGCGCGTCGGAGCTTCCGGCCGCGCTGGCCGCACAGTTCGCCGCCCGGTCGCTGGCGATCAGCTTCGTCTTCTGGATCTTGATCGGGTTGGGGCTCGGCTGGGCGTGGCAGGCGTTTTCCCGCGACACGCAACGGGGAACGGCCCGTGCCTGAGACCGTCCTGTACGTCTGCACGACCTGCCGCCGTCCGGACGACGATCCGGATGGACCGCGCGCCGGAGCACGCCTTCTGGAGGCGCTTCAGGCCCGGAGCGCCGGCACGCCGGACCTGCGGATCGAGGCGGTGGAATGCCTGTCGGTCTGCAAGCGGCCCTGCACCGTGGCGGTCGCCTCGGCCGACCGCTGGACCTACGTCTACGGCGACATGGATCCGGCCGCCTCGGCGGAGACCATCCTCGCCGGGCTCGCGGCCTATGCGGCGACCTCGGACGGCATCGTGCCCTGGCGCGAGCGTCCGGAGGCCTTCCGCAAGGGCGTGATCGCCCGCATCCCCCCGTTCCCTGAACCCCGCCCGCTCCCCGCCGGCACCCTGGAGGCCGCGGAATGACCATCGTGAACAAGATCCCCTGCACCATCGTCACGGGCTTCCTCGGAGCCGGCAAGACGACATTGGTCCGCCACGTGGTCGAGAACGCCAGGGGGCGCCGCCTCGCCATCCTGGTCAACGAGTTCGGCGACGTCGGCTTCGACAAGTCCTTCCTCGCCGCCTGCGGGGTCGAAGGCTGCACCGAAGAAGCTATCGTCGAGCTGCCGAATGGCTGCATCTGCTGCACGGTCGCGGACGATTTCGTTCCGGCGCTGGAGACTCTCCTCGGCCGCGCCGAGCCGCCGGAGCACATCCTGATCGAGACCTCGGGCCTCGCGCTGCCGAAGCCGTTGGTTCAGGCGTTCCAGTGGCCGGCGATCCGCTCGCGGGTCACCGTCGACGGGGTCGTCGCAGTGGTCGACGGCCCGGCCGTCGCCGCCGGCGTCTTCGCGGACGATCCGGAGGCACTGGCCGCCCAGCGGGCCGCGGACCAATCGGTCGATCACGACAATCCGCTGGAAGAGGTCTTCGAGGACCAACTCCTCTGCGCCGACCTCGTGGTCCTCAACAAGGCCGACCTCATCGATGCCCCGACCCGCACTCGGGTGCGTGCCGAGGTGGAAGGCCACCTGCCCCGGGCCGTGAAGGTGGTGGAGACCGAGAACGGCGTCATCGACCCGCGGGTGCTGCTCGGTCTCGCGGCGGCCGCCGAGGACGATCTCGATTCCCGTCCGTCGCATCACGGCGAGGGCGAGGATCACGACCACGACGACTTCGAGACCGTGGCGCTGCCCGTCCGCCCCGCGATCACGGCGGGCGATCTGGCGGCCCGGGTCGAGAAGGCAGCCGAGATCCCGGGCGTCCTGCGGATCAAGGGTTTCGCCGAGGTCGAGGGCAAGGCGATGCGCCTCGTGGTGCAGGGGGTCGGCCGGCGCGTGGCCCACCATTTCGACCGGCCGTGGAAGTCCGGGGAGGCCCGGGACGGCAACCTCGTGGTGATCGGCCTCAAGGGGTTCGACCAGCGCGCCGTCGCTGCGGCCCTCGCGGGATGACGGCCGCCGCGCGCGCCTGCGCGGCTGACGGCGGCGCGCCGGTGCGCGCGGCCGCGGTTTAGGGGCCGTCGATGCATCTCGTGCGCATCGATACCGTCTCGCTCGACGAGGGTGAGGCGGCGGTGGATCTCGGGCAGGAGCCCGGCGATCTGGTTGTGCTGTCGTTCACCGACAGCGACCTCGCGGCGGTCGGTCAGGCCCACGCCGCAGAGCCCGGTCTGCCGAGTCTCCGGCTCGCGAAGCTCGCCAAACTGCGGCATCCGCTGTCGGTCGACCTCTACGTCGAACGCGTCGTGGCGCACGCCAAGGTCGTGGTGATCCGTTGTCTGGGCGGACTGGATTACTGGCGCTACGGGATCGAGCGCTGCGCCGAAACCGCGCGGGCGCACGGCGTCGTGCTCGCGGTCCTGCCGGGCGACGACCGGCCGGACCCCCGTCTCGCGCCGTTCTCCACCGATCCCGCCCTCGCCGGGGAACTCGACGCCTATTTCCGTGCCGGCGGTCCCGGCAATCTCCGGCGCATGCTGCGATCCCTGGCCATCCGGCTAGGCGCCGAGGGGGCGGTCGAGCCTCCGCAGCCCCTGCCCCGCGGCTTTCCCTGGTGTCCGGGTTGCGGCGCTCTCCCCCTCGAAACAGCCATTGCCGCGGCTGAAACGGCGACCCCGCTCGACGGCGCGCCGTCGCCCGCCCATCCGCTGGCCCTGCTGCTGATCTATCGCTCCGCCGTGCTCGGCGGCGACACCGAGCCGTTCGTCGCACTTTCAGCCGCCCTGCGCGCCCGCGGGATCGGGGCGCTGCCGATGGTCGTGTCGAGCCTGAAGGAGCCCGAGGCCGCCGCGGCGGTCGCCGATGCGGTGCGGGCGCGCAGACCCGACCTCGTCATCGCAGCCACGGCGTTCTCCGCGCGTGAGGACGGCACCGACTTCGTTCTCGACGGCGCCGGCTGCCCGGTCATTCAGGCCTTCACGGTAGGGTCACCGCGCGCGGCCTGGGAGGCGTCGGCCCGCGGCCTCGGCGCGTCCGATCTCGCCATGCAGATCGCGCTGCCGGAATTCGACGGCCGGCTCTCGGGCTTTCCGATCTCCTTCAAGGAGGAAAGCCCGGAGGTCGCCGGCTTCACCCAGCGGCGGGCCGTGCCCTACCCCGCAGGCATCGCCGCCCTGGCAGACCGGGCCGCGGGATGGCTGCGGCTGGCCGCCCTGCCTCGGCCGGCGCGCCGCGTGGCCCTGGTCCTGTCCGACTATCCGGCCCGGGGCGGCCGCGCCGGTTTCGCCGTCGGTCTCGACACGCCCGAGAGCGCCCGCGCCATCGCCGCCGACCTCGCCGCAGCGGGCTACGCGACGGGGGCGCTTCCGGAAGCCGGCACGCTGATGGCGGATCTCACGGAGGGTCCGGCCGCGTTCCGCGTGCCCCTCCCCGCCTACCAAGCCTGGTGGAACACCCTTCCCGAAGAGACCCGCGCCTCGATCACCGCCGTCTGGGGCGAGGCCGAATCGGATCCGGCCTGCGTCGACGGCGCCTTCCGGTTCCGGATGCTGACGGGCACGGCCGCAACCGATCGGAGCGCCGCTCCGGATCGCACCGGGGACGAGGCGATCCGTGACCGCGGTCGGCTCGCCGTCTTCCTTCAACCGGACCGCGGGCGCGATCCTGATCGCAAGGCCGGCTATCACGACCTCGACCGGGCTCCGACCCATGCCTATCTGGCGTTCCATCTCGGCCTGCAGCAGCACTTCGACGTTCTGGTGCAGCTCGGTACGCACGGGACAACCGAGTGGCTGCCCGGCAAAGCCGTGGCCCTGTCCCCCACCTGCTTGCCGGCGCTGTGCGTCGGCGGCCTGCCGGTGGTCTATCCCTTCATCGTCGATGATCCGGGCGAGGCCGCGCCGGTCAAGCGGCGCCTCGGCGGCGTCGCGCTCGGTCACCTGACGCCGGACGTCGCCGTCCACGCGTTGAAGCCGGAGGCCGCACGCCTGCGCGAGTTGGTGGAGGAATACGCCGCCGCGAGCGTGCTCGATCCCCGCCGCGCCGAACTGGTGGCCCGCGCCATCCTCGAGGAGGCCGAGGCAGCCGGATTGCTGGACGGCGCCGGCATCGGCCCGGACACGCCGATGGACGAGGCGCTGACCCGGCTGGACGCGCACCTCTGCGACCTCGGCGAGACCGTCTTCCGCGACGGTCTCCACGTCTTCGCCCGAGCCCCGGGCGAGGCCGCGGAGGCGGTGCTGGCAAGCGCCGCCTCCGAGCGGACCGGGCTGCTCGCAGCCCTCGACGCCCGATTCGTCCGGCCGGGGCCCTCCGGCTCGCCGTCCCGCGGGCGCAGCGACGTGCTCCCCACCGGACGCAACCTCGCGACCCTGGACCCGCGGGCCATCCCGAGCCGCGCCGCCGCGCTCCTCGGTGAGAGGGCCGCCGCCGCCGTGGTGACCCGCTACCTTCAGGACGAGGGTGCCTATCCGGCCCGGATCGTCATGGATCTCTGGGCCTCGCCGACGCTGCGCACCGGCGGCGAGGATGTGGCGCATGCCCTCGCCCTCATGGGCGTGCGGCCGGTCTGGGACCATGCCAGCACCCGCGTCACCGGTTTCGAGATCCTTCCGCTGGCGATGCTCGACCGGCCCCGGATCGACGTCACCGTGCGGGTCTCCGGGGCGTTCCGCGACACATTCCCGGAGACCCTGGCGCTGCTCGACCGGGCGACCCGCGCCGTAGCCGACAGGGACGAGGCCGACGACGAGAACCCGCTGGCGGCGGCCCGCCGACGGGGCGAGACGGCCGTGCGGGTCTACGGCGCTGCGCCGGGCCGCTACGGCGCCGGTACCGCCGCAACGGCCCTCGATGGCACGTGGGATGGCCGCGCCGATCTCGGTCGCGCCTATCTTGCGGCCAGCACGCACGCCTATGGCGACCGCGAGGCGCCGGATGCGGATTTCTCCGCTCGGGTGGCGGGAGCCGACGCCTATCTCCACGCCTTCGACGTGGCCGAGCGCGATCTGTTCGACGGGGATGCCGCTGTGGACGCGATGGGCGGCTTCGCGGCCGCCGCTGCCCTGGAGGGGGCGAGCCCCGCGCTCTACAGCCTCGATGTCTCGCAGCCGGAGCGACCGAAAGCCCGAACCGCCCGGGAGGACGCGGCCCGCCTGATCCGAGGCCGCCTCGCCGATCCCCGCTGGATCGCCGCCCAGCTCCGTCACGGCTATCGCGGCGCGCAGGAGCTGGCTCAGGGGCTCGACGCGGTTTTCGTCCTCGCCGCCGCCAGCGATGCGGTGTCCGATGCCGGCTTCGAGACGCTGTACGCCGCCTGGATCGCCGATACCGAAGTGTTCGAGCGCCTGCGGGCCGCCAACCCCGCGGCCACCCGGGCGATCCTGGAACGGTTCGACGCCGCCCGGGACCGGGGACTCTGGCACAGCCGGCGCAACGCTCTTCCGGCCGACGCCTTGCTGCACGAGGCCGCCGAATGAGCGTCGCTCCGCGCCCGCATGGACGTACGCTGCCCGAGGCAGCCAGCCGTCGGGGCTGGTGCCCCGGCCTGACCCGGCCGATGCCCACGGGCGACGGCTTGCTGGCGCGGGTACACCCGCCCCTGGGCGTCCTGACGCTCGGTCAGGCCCGCGCCGTGGCGGAGGGCGCCCGGCACTTCGGGAACGGGCACCTGGATCTCACCGCGCGGGCGAATCTCCAGATCCGGGGCGTCACCGAGGCGACGCAGGCTTCCCTTGCCGCGTGGCTCTCGGCCCAGGGCCTCGGCGACGTGCGGGCCGATGGCGGGCCTCAGCGCTTGACGCTCACGAGCCCGCTGGCGGGCCGCGATCCGGAGGAGGCCATCGACGTGCCGGGACTGGCCCGTGCCGTCGAAGCGGCGGGGCTGACGATTCCCGGCCTGCCGGCCAAGACCCTGGTCGTGATCGAGGGACGCGTCGATCGGGCGACCGCGGAGGCCGATTGCGCCGTGATCGCTGACGCACCCGGCCGCGTTGCGATCACGATCGCTTGCGGCGAGGGGCGGCAGGATCTTCTGACCTGCGGGGAACGGGAAGCGCCCGACGTGGTGGCCGCCGTGCTCACCGCCTTCGCGCGGACCGGCCGGCGCCGGATGCGCGATCTGTCGGAAGACGAAAGGGCGACGCTGACGGAGGCGCTGCGGAGCGGAAAGCGACCACACGTCGCAGCGCGCGGAGGCGGGAGCGTATGGCCCGGACAAGCCCGGCAGCCACGAGGCGGACAGGACCTTCAGATCCTCGCCATCGATGCGCCCTTCGGTCGCTGTACGGCCGACGCCCTCGACCGGCTCGCGGATGCCGCGGTCACGCTCGGCGCGGACGAGCTTCGACTGTCGCCGACCCGCGGCTTCATGCTCCTGGCCGCCCCGGACGTCCCGGCAGCGGCGGTGCGAGAGGCCCTGTCGGTAGACTTCATCGTTGCCGCCGACGACCCGTGGCGGGCGATCGATGCCTGCACGGGTGCCCCGGGCTGCGCCTCCGGGTCGACCCGGACCCTCACCGATGCGGCGCGCCTCGCGGCGGCGTTCGCTCCCCTGGCGGCGTCGGGCCGCGCCGCGCACGTCTCGGGATGCGCCAAGGGATGCGCCCGACCGGGCCCGGCCGACCTGACCCTCGTCGGTCGCGATGGTCTGTACGGCGTGGTGATCGGCGGTGCCCCCGCCGATGAGCCGGCGATGCATCTCCCTATCGAGGCCGTGCTGGAGCGGTTAGGAAGAGCCAAGATCGTCGGGCTGTCCGCCGCCTTCGCGCCGGAGACGACCTGGACGGACAGCGGGAGGACCAGGAGACCGGCATGAGCGCGAGCCAGAACGCCCTGCGCCAGACAGGATCGGAGCCGGCCGCGGCCCACGAATCCCCGTCCCGCTATGAGTATATCCGCGACGGCAGCGCGATCTACGCGCGCTCCTTCGCGATGATCCGCGCCGAGGCGGATCTCGGACGCTGGTCGGGCGCCGCCGAGCGCGTCGTCGTGCGCATGATCCACGCCTGCGGGATGACCGACCTGCCGACCGACGTGGAGATGTCGCCGGGCTTCGCGGAAGCGGGCGTCGCGGCCCTGAAGGCCGGCGCGCCGATCCTGTGCGATGTCCGCATGGTCGCCGACGGCGTCACCCGGGCACGGCTGCCCGCGGATAACGACGTGGTCTGCACGCTCGGCGATCCCCGCGTGCCGGAGCTCGCCCGGAGCCTCGGCACAACGCGGTCCGCAGCCGCCATGGAGCTGTGGCGCGAACGCCTGCCGGGCAGCGTCGTGGCGGTGGGCAACGCGCCGACCGCCCTGTTCCGCCTTCTGGAGCTGCTCGACGCCGGCGTCGCACCTCCGGCCGCGGTGATCGGCATCCCGGTGGGTTTCGTCGGCGCGGCCGAATCGAAGGAGGCGCTGGCCCGGGACGGCCGCGTGCCGTTCGTGGTCGTGCACGGGCGGCGCGGCGGCAGCGCCATGACGGCCGCCGCTATCAACGCGCTCGCCAGCGAGGTCGAGTGATGGACGGTTTCGAACGCCTCGACGGCCCGACCGAGGAGCTGTCCGCGGCGGCGATGACGGGAACGCTCTACGGGGTCGGCATGGGCCCGGGCGATCCGGATCTGCTGACCGTGAAGGCGCAGCGCATCCTGATGCGCGCGCCGGTGCTGGTGCATTTCTGCAAGCGCGGCCGGCGGGGCAACGCCCGCACCATCGCGGACGCGATCCTGCGCGATCCGGCCCGCGAGATGGCACTGGCCTATCCCTACACCACCGAGATTCACCCCGAGCATCCGGAATACGTCACCGCGCTGGCGAGCTTCTACGACGAGGCAGCCGGAAAACTCGCCGACCACCTCGGCGCCGGGCGCGACGTCGCGATCCTGTCGGAGGGCGACCCGTTCTTCTACGGCTCGTTCATGCACCTGTGGCGGCGCCTGAAGGACCGCTTCCCCGTGGAGGTGATTCCGGGCGTCACCGGGATGTCGGGTTGCTGGACTCGGGCCGGCACGCCGATCACCTGGGGCGACGACGTCCTCACCGTCCTGCCGGCGACCCTCTCGCTCGAGGCCCTGACGGAGCGCCTGCGCGGCACCGACGCCGCCGTCGTGATGAAGCTTGGGCGCCATCTGCCGAAGGTGCGCGCCGCTCTGTCGGCCGCCGGGCTGCTCGCCCGTGCGGTCTATGTGGAGCGCGGCACCATGGCGGGCGAGCGGGTGGTGATGCTGGCCGACAAGGCCGACGACGACGCACCCTACTTCTCCATGGTCCTTCTGCCCGGAGAGGGACGGCGGCCGTGAGCGGAAGCCTTGCCGTCGTCGGCCTCGGCCCGGGCGACGCCGCGTTGCTGACCGAGTCCGCCCGCCGGGCGCTGGATGCGGCGGAGGATGTCGTCGGCTACTTCCCCTATGTCGCCCGTGTGCCCGAGCGACCCGGCCTGGTCCGGCATGCCAGCGACAATCGGGTGGAGGTCGACCGGGCGCGCCACGCGCTGCAGCTCGCCGCCTCCGGACGACGGGTCGCGGTCGTCTCCGGCGGCGATCCGGGGGTCTTCGCCATGGCGGCGGCGGTGTTCGAGGCGGTGGAGCAGGGCGAGCCTGACTGGCGCGACCTCGCGATCACCGTGGAGCCGGGCGTCACCGCCATGCTGGCCGCCGCTGCCCGGCTCGGCGCGCCCCTCGGCGGCGATTTCTGCGCGCTGTCCCTCTCGGACAACCTGAAGCCCTGGCCGGTGGTGACCGCGCGGCTGGAGGCGGTGCTGCGCGCCGACTTCGTGATCGCGCTCTACAATCCGATCTCCGCCGCCAGGCCCTGGCAGCTCGGGGCGGCTCTGGAGATCGCGTCCGGGATCCGCGCGCCCCACACGCCTGTGATGTTCGCCCGCGCCATCAGCCGGCCGGACGAGGCGATCCGGGTCGCGACCCTCGCCGAGGCGCGCGACGTGCCGGCCGACATGGCCACGATGGTCATCCTGGGCGCCTCGACGACGCGGCTGATCCCGCGCGCCGGCCGGACACCCTTCGTCTACACGGCCCGCAAGGTTGAGGAACCGGCGTGATCGCCCGCCTCCAGCCAGCGGAGGGCGCCCGCAGCGTCCGGGACGCTCGGCACGTCGGGCTTGCCCGGCCGGCGCACCATGACGACGGGGATTCCGAGGGTGCGCGCCGCCGCGATCTTGCCGTAGGTCGCCGCCCCGCCGGCATTCTTGCTGACGAGAATCTCGATGCCGCTCGTGCGCATGAGCGCAGCCTCCGACGCGACATCGAAGGGCCCGCGGGCTTCCAGGGCGGTGAGGTGCGGCACCGGCAGGATCCCGCCCAACGGCTCGACCGTGCGCGCCAGATAGGTGTGTTGGGGGGCCGCCGCGAAGACCCCGGCCTCCTGCCGGCCGATCGTCAGGAACACGCGCCGCGGCGCGGATCCGAGGGCGGCGACCGCCTCATCCATCCGGTCGACCTCGATCCAGAGGTCGCCGGGCTCGCGCGTCCAGGCGGATCTACGGATCGCGAGGATCGGCACCGCCGTCAGGGCGGCTGCGCACGCCGCATGGTGCGACATCGTCGCGGCGAAGGGATGGGTCGCGTCGATCAGGCAATCGATTGCGTCGGCTTTCAGGTAGTCGGCGAGGCCCTCGATCCCGCCGAATCCGCCGATCCGGGTCGGCACGGGCTCGGGCTTCGGCGCGGCCGTCCGGCCGGCCAGCGAGAGCGTCACGGACAGATCCGCCCGACCAGCGAGCGACCGGACCAGGGCGCTCGCCTCGCCGGTCCCGCCGAGGATCAGAATCCGCATCGTGCCGCTCGTCGGGAACGCCGTGTCCATGGACGCCTTGTCCATGAGCCCTGAGGCGCTGTCGAGCTCACCCTGGCTGTCGATCGTCGGCATCGGCGAGGACGGGCGGGCCGGATTGACGCCGGCCGCCGCCGCCGCGCTCGATGCCGCCCGCGTGGTCTATGGCGGCCGACGCCATCTCGCCCTCGCGGGTCCGCTCGATGCGGATACGCGGTCTTGGCCGAGCCCGATCCACGAGGCTTATCCGGAGATTCTCGCGCGGCGGGGGCAGCCGACCTGCCTCCTCGCCACCGGCGACCCCTTCCACTATGGCATCGGCGCCGAGATCGCCCGGATGGTGCCGGCGGCCGAGATCCGCGCCTTCCCGCAGCCCTCGGCCTTCAGCCTCGCCTGTGCGCGGCTCGGCTGGCCGCTGGCCGAATGCGCGCTGGTCACGCTCCATGGCCGCGCGCTGACCCGGATCGTGCCGCATCTCCAGCCGGGGGCGCGGGTGCTCGTGCTGTCCTGGGACGGCACGACCCCCGGCGCGCTCGCCGCATTGCTTTGCGCGCGGGGCTTCGGCGCGTCGACGCTGACGGTGCTGGAAGCGATGGGCGGCCCGAATGAACGGGTCGGTACGACCCGCGCGGACGCGTTCGACCGCGCCGACATCGACGCGCTGAACACGGTGGCGATCGCGGTGGCGGGGCCCGGTCACGCCCTTCCCCTCGCCCCGGGCCTCGACGACGGCCTGTTCGAGAATGACGGCCAGCTCACCAAGGCCGAGATCCGGGCTCTGACCCTATCGGCGCTCCGTCCGCATCCGGGCCTGCATCTCTGGGATGTCGGCGCCGGCGCAGGCTCGATCGCGATCGAGTGGATGCTCCGTCACTGGAGCCTGCGCGCCACGGCGATCGAGGGACGCCCGGACCGGGCCGAGCGCATCCGTCGCAACGCCGTCGCCCTGGGGACGCCGGACCTCTCCGTCGTCGTCGGCACCGCCCCCGGGGCACTCGAGGGCCTGCCGACGCCGGATGCGGTCTTCATCGGTGGCGGCGTCTCCGAGCTCGGGGTCCTGCCAGCGGTGCTTGCGGCCCTCCGGAGCGGTGGTCGCTGCGTGGCCAATGCCGTCACCCTCGAAGGCGAGGCCGCGCTGCTCGCGGCCTTCGCGGCGCAGGGCGGAAGCCTGCGTCGCTACGGTGTCGAGCGGGCGAGCCCGGTCGGCGGGATGCATGGCTGGCGCACCGCCATGCCGGTGACCCAATGGGCCTGGACCAAGCCGTGACCGGATTGCTGGTCGCCGGGATCGGCTTCCGTCGGGGGACCGACGCCGACGAGATCGCGGCGCTGATCGAGCGCGCGCTCGCGGCGCTCGGTGCCGACCGGTCGAGCCTGACGGCCGTCGCCACGGCGGCCGACCGGGCCGCAGAGCCGGCGATCCGCGCGGCGACGGCACGGTTCGGCCTGTCGCCCCAGCCCGTGGCAGCCGCCGCGCTGCAGGCGCGCGACGCCGAGATCGTCACCCGCTCGGCGCGGATCGAACAGCTGCGCGGCGTCGGCTCGCTGGCCGAGGCGACGGCCCTGGCCGGCGCCGGGCCGCAGAGCCGCCTCGCCCTGCCGCGGATCACGAGCGCCGGCGCCACTTGCGCCCTGGCCGTCCGATGCGACACGACACGGGACACATGACCGTTCATTTCATCGGCGCCGGACCCGGCGCGGCCGACCTGATCACGGTGCGCGGGCGCGACCGCATCGCGGCCTGTCCCGTTTGCCTCTACGCCGGATCGCTCGTGGCCCCCGAGATCCTGGGCTGGTGTCCGCCCGGCGCCCGGATCGTCGACACGGCCCCCCTCGACCTCGACGCCATCATGGCGGAGATCCGGACGGCGCACACGGCCGGACAGGACGTGGCACGCCTCCATTCCGGGGACCTGTCGATCTGGAGCGCGCTGGCAGAGCAGATGCGCCGGCTCGACGCGCTGGCGATTCCCTACACGGTTACGCCGGGCGTCCCGGCCTTCGCTGCCGCAGCCGCCCTGCTGCGCCGCGAATTGACGGTCCCCGGCGTGGCGCAGACCGTGGTCCTGACCCGGACCTCAGGCCGCGCGAGTGCCATGCCCGAGGGGGAAACCCTGTCGGCCTATGCGGCCACCGGGGCGACCCTGGCGATCCACCTGTCGATTCATGCGGTCGAGGCGGTCGCCGCGGAACTGATCCCGTTCTACGGGCCGTCCTGCCCAGCGGCGGCTGTGTTCCGGGCCTCCTGGCCCGACGAGCGGGCGCTGGTCGGCGATCTCGCTACGTTGCCCGGCCTCGTCGCGGCGGCCGGCCTGGAGCGCACCGCCCTGATCCTGGTTGGGCCCGCCCTCAGCGCCGCGGGTTTCCGCGAGAGCGCGCTCTACGCGCCCGATTACGACCGGCGATACCGGCCCGGCGGCACCGTGGGCCAGCCGTCGTGAGCGCCCCCGGCCTCCTCGTCGCGGCGCCGCGCTCCAGCTCCGGCAAGACGACCGTGACCCTCGCCCTGATGCGCGCCCTCACCCGGCGCGGCCTGCGGGTCCGCGGCGCGAAATGCGGTCCGGACTACATCGACCCGGCCTTTCACCAAGCCGCCACCGGCCATCCGAGCTTCAACCTCGACAGCTTCGCCATGGCGACGCCCCTCCTCGACACGCTCGCGGGCGAGACGGCGGCGGCGGCGGATCTGGTGATCGCCGAGGGCTCCATGGGCCTGTTCGACGGCGTCCGGGCAGCCGAGAACCGGACCGGGGCGAATGCCGACATCGCGGCGCGCTACGGCTGGCCGGTCGTGCTCGTGGTGGACGTGTCGGGCGCGGCGCAATCGGCGGCTGCCGTAGCGCTGGGCTGCACGCTCTACGATCCCCGCGTGCGGATCGCCGGGGTCATCCTCAACAAGGTGGCGAGCGACCGCCATCGTCGCCTCGTCGAAGCCGGCATGGAGCGCGCTGGATTGCCGGTGCTCGGCGCCCTGATGCGCGACGCGCAGCTGGTCCTGCCCGAACGCCATCTCGGGCTCGTCCAGGCCGGCGAGACCGCGGATCTCACCGCCCGCCTCGACCGGCTGGCCGACCTCGCGGAAGCCGGTATCGACCTCGACGCCGTCACGGCCAGTGCGGGCGGCACCGTGCCGGCCTCCGGCGGCCGGCTGCCGCGGCCGCCCGGACAACGCGTGGCGGTCGCTCGGGACGCGGCGTTCAGCTTCCTCTATCCGCATCTCGCGACCGGCTGGCGGTTGGCCGGTGCCGAACTCATCCCCTTCTCACCCCTCGCCGACGAAGGCCCACCGGAGGATTGCGACGTCTGCTGGCTGCCGGGGGGCTATCCCGAACTCCATGCGGGCCGGATCGCCGTCGCCACCCGTTTCCTGGACGGGCTGCGCGACTTCGCCAGGACACGCCCCGTCCACGGAGAGTGCGGCGGCTACATGGTCCTCGGGCAGACGCTTCAGGACGCCGACGGCACCACCCATCCCATGGCGGGCCTCCTCCCGGTGGCGACGTCCTATCACCGCCGCAAGTTGCATCTCGGCTATCGCGTCGCGCGGCTCTGCGGATCCGGCATGCTCGGAGAAGACGGGGCGCGCCTCATCGGCCACGAGTTCCACTACGCCACCGAGCTCTCGCCGATCGCACCGGAGGCATCAGCGCTCGCCCGCGTTTCGGATGCGGAGGGTGTGGACCTGGGGTTTGCCGGACATCGGGTCGGCCCCGTCACCGGCAGCTTCTTCCACCTGATCGCGTCTGACGCACCCTGAAACCGCCCCGGATGCAGCCGCCTCCGGGGCGCCGGGCGAGGCCCGCCAGCCCGCCTGTCAGGCCGGATCCGCCGCCGGCGCCGCCGTGCGGTTCTGCGCGAGGCGCGCGGCGCTGCGGACCAGCGCCAGCACATCGCGGCGCATCTGCTCATCCTCGATCTGGGCGTAGGCGCGCAGAAGCTCGATGGCGCCGTGGGCGCTGAGGAAGCCGAACACGTCCTCCTGGGCGTTCTCGCGGGGCTCAGTCTCCTCGAAGAACGCGGAAACCGGAACTTCGAGAAGGCGCGCGATCTCCCGCAACCGGCCGGCGCCGACCCGGTTCTGCCCCTTCTCGTATTTCTGGACCTGCTGAAAGGTCACCCCAACCGCATTGCCGAGAGCAGTCTGGCTCATGCCCCGCGCCTTGCGCAGGGCTGTGATGCGAATCCCGACGAGACGATCGACGTCGGTGGTCTGCTTCGGCATCGTTTGCCCAGGGGAATCCTTCTCCATGGAGTGGGATGCATCCTCCTGCGAATGCGGTGTTTTCGCCTCGCTATCGCGCCGCTTCACCGCCCGCCCCTAAGTCGCATGTCGTGCACGCCGTGTGGCCGGTCATCCCTGCCGCTCATGCGGCTATAGCCCTGATCCCGACACAGGTGGCGTGCACCGCAGTTGGACACCAAGTTGTCAAGCTTCGCAAGTCAAAGGTTACAGCTTCTAGTTTAAGTACACACATCTTTGCAACATTGTTGCGGAAATGTCGATGGCGATGATTGGGCAGCTTAAGTGGTGCGCCTTGTCGCCGCGCAGGTGTTCCCCTTAGGACCGCCGATGCTTGTAGGATTGGTAGCGCGCAGGAGAGACGCATGTTCATCGCGATGAATCGCTTCAAGGTCGTCAAGGACGCGACGGCCGACTTCGAGGCCGTCTGGCTCGGCCGCGACAGCCATCTCGGCGAGATGCCCGGCTTCGTGGAATTCCACCTCCTGCGCGGCCCCGAGCACGAAGACCACGTCCTGTACGCCTCGCACACGATCTGGCGGTCGCACGCGGATTTCGAAGCTTGGACCCGATCCGAGCAGTTCCGCAAGGCGCACGGTCGCGTGCCTTCGACCAAACCCCTGTATCTCGGTCATCCCCAGTTCGAGGGTTTCGAGACGATCCAGACCGTCGCCAGACCCGCCGACGCCGAGGCGGAGGCGACGTCCTAAGGCTCAACCGAGAGTCCTCGCCCGTTCCGCATGCGGGGCGGGCGCAGGGCCGGTTGAAACTGCGGACGAAGAAACGCGCTTGAATTGAAACGACGCGTGCGATGACGGCCGAACTCCAACATTGGCGGCCGCCGCATGCGTCATGCCGGCGCTCAGCATTAATCATGTATTGCAACGCCTGAGCGCGCGCTCTAGGTCGCAGCCTCCCTCCGTGACAGCGAATGCGAACCTGCCGGGCCCGCGGCTTGCTCCGTCACCGTCACCAGGCGGCGCCGAAACCTTTCGTGTCTCAGACTGGTACAGAGTCCGACTAAGACGGGACGTTGCGGGTCAGATGTTTCACGATCGGCTTCCGGAGACGTTTCAGGCGCTGCCCACCTCGGCGGAGCGCCGACGCAACGTATGGTCGGCGCTGCTGCCCCGGCGCGGTCGTGCCCTGGCGCGGATCGCCCTGTCGACGACGCTCGCCGCGACCGATCTCGTGGCGATCGTGATGGTGGCCCTGGGCGTCGAGTTCGCCTACCACGCCCTCGCCCAGGACAGCGCATTCTGGGCGAGCAGCGTTCGCGGCCTGCGCCTGTCGGCGCTGCTGGGACTGGTGATCATCGCCGCGAACGTCCTGCGCGAGGAGTACAGCCTCGAGAACGTCATGGCGCAGAAGCCGGGCGTTCAACGCGTGGCCTCCCTCTGGCTGGTCGCCTGGGCCGCCGTGCTGGTCGTGAGCTTCATGACCAAGACGACCAACGATTATTCGCGCCTGATCTCGTTCGGGACGTTCGCCGTGGGCCTTCCGGTCCTGATCGCGGCCCGGGCATCGGTGCGGCGCCTCGTGCGGGCGCGGCTCAGTGCCGGCTCGGCCACGGCCAGCCGGATCCACCTCGTCGGCTACGAGGAGGACATCGCGCGCTTCTACGCCGGCAAGGAAGCCGATCATCTCGGCTCGCGGATCATCGGGACCAGCTACCTGCGACGGGTCGATCCCGGCGCCGACGTGGCCACCCGATACGACCAGCTGCAGGAGGATCTCGACCTCGCGGTCTCGGTGGTGCGATTCCTCCGGCCGGACGACGTCTTCGTGCTCGTGCCGTGGGCCGACACCGCGGAGGTCGAGCGGTGCATCGACGCGTTCCTGCGGGTGCCCTCGGCCCTGCATCTGCGCCCCGGCGCCGTCCTCGATCGCTTTCCCGATCTGCAGGTCGCCCGGGTCGGCGGAGTCTCGGGGATCAATATCGGTCGTCGGCCGCTCAATCTGGGCGAGGTGATGCTGAAGCGCCTCCTCGATCTGACCTTGGCGACCATCGCCCTGGTGTCGCTGTCCCCGCTGCTGGCGGCCATCGCCGTTGCGATCAAGCTCGACAGCCCCGGCCCGGTTTTCTTCCGGCAGAAGCGCTACGGTTTCAATCAGCAGCCGTTCGGCGTCTTCAAGTTCCGGTCGATGCGCACGGATGCGAATGCCGCCTTCCGGCAGGCGACCCGCAACGACAGTCGGATCACCCGGGTCGGCGCGATCCTGCGCCGGACCAATCTCGACGAGCTGCCCCAGCTGATCAACGTCCTGCGCGGGGAGATGTCGCTGGTGGGTCCCCGCCCGCATGCGCTGGCCCACGACCGGAGCTTCGAGCGGCGGATCGCCCTGTATGCACGCCGCCACAACGTGAAGCCTGGGATCACGGGTTGGGCTCAGGTCAACGGCTACCGGGGGGAGACCCAGACCGACCTCGCCATGGAGCAGCGCGTCGCCTGCGACCTGCACTACATCGACAACTGGTCGATCTGGTTCGATATCCAGATCATGATCCAGACGGTGATTTCGCGCCGCGCATACCAGAACGCGTTCTAAGGCGCGGGCGCGAGGCGGTCGGGAGGCGCCATGCCCGCAGGCGTGGCACGCCCCTGGATTGCTCCCCTCCGTCAGCGCGGACGGGATGGATCAGGCAAGTCGGTCTCGCGGCTCAGGGTGCCAGCTTCCGCTGACGACAGGTGCCGCAATCGCCCTCGACCTCCAGGATGCTGTGGGTCGGCGTGAATCCGGCCCGCTCCAGAGTGCGCCCGAGGCTGCCCTCGACCTCCTCCGACGAGGCCTCGTCGACGCCGCCGCAGGTCCGGCAGATCAGAAAAATCACCCCCTCCCCGGGCGCGTGGCCGTGCGCGCAGGGGATGAAGGCGTTGCGGCTCGCGATCCGATGGACCAGCCCCTGATCCATCAGGAAATCGAGGGCGCGGTAGACCGAGACCGGGGCCACACGCTTGCCCGGCGCGCTCAGCCGCTCGGCGATGTCGTAGGCGCCCTGAGCCTTCCCGGCCTCGGCCACGGCCTCCAGCACCTCGCGGCGCAGGGGCGTGAACTGCAGACCGCGCTCGCGACAGAGGGCCTCGGCCCGCGCGAGAATGTCACCGGTGCCGGCGTGGCACGCGTCGTGACCCTCGTGACGGTGCATGATTGCTCCAAACATGATCCGCAGGTTGTCCCGCGGGTTTGTTACAGTGTATCACCGCGGCCCAGGACCGCACCAGTAGCTCCGCGTGGTGCCCGCGCCGGTGTCAGTGCGCGACGAGGATTCCTTGCCGACCATTCCCAGCCTGAGACGCGCGGCCCGACGATCGCTGTTCCAGAGCGGGATCGGCCTGCGGCTGGCGCTCGCCGCGACGCTCGCGGCGCTGGTCTGGCTGACCATCGCCTGGGCGCTTTCGGCATGAGCGGCCGGAATCCGGATCCGATCCGCCTCGTCGGCCTCACCCTCGGTTACGACCGGCATCCAGCGGTCCACCACCTCGACGGGACCGTGCGAGCGGGCGACCTGCTCGCGCTGGTCGGACCGAACGGCGCCGGCAAGTCGACGCTGCTGAAAGGCATGGCCGGAGAGATACGCTGCCTCGACGGCCGCATCGAACGTGCGGGCGCCCTGGCCTACATGCCGCAGGCGGACGAGATCGACCGGAGCTTTCCGCTCACCGTCATGGATCTCGCCGGGATGGGTCTCTGGCGGCAGGCGGGGGCGTGGCGCAGCCTCGTCCGGCGGCGGCCGGCCATCGAGGCCGCGCTGGCGGCGGTCGGTCTCGAGGGCTTCGCGGCGCGGCCGATCGGTACCCTGTCGGGTGGTCAGTTCCGGCGCGCGCTGTTCGCCCGGCTGATCCTGCAGGATTGCCCCGTCGTGCTCCTCGACGAGCCGTTCACCGGGATCGATGCGCGGACGGTCGACGATCTGCTGGTGCTGATTGCGACCTGGCACAAGGAGGGGCGGACCGTGATCGCCGCCCTGCACGACCTCGCGCAGGTCCGCGCGCATTTCCCGACGACGCTGCTGCTCGCCCGGGAGCCCGTGGCCTGGGGGCCGACCGCGCGGGTCCTGACCGCCGAGAATCTGGCCCGCGCCCGCAACCTGTCCGAGGCCTGGGACGAGGGCGCGGCGATCTGTGAAGGACCGCGGAAGCCCGCGGAGCCGGCGCACGATCACGGCCGAGCTGCGCATCACCATCACGAGGACGCCGCGTGACCGATCCGTTCGGGTCTCTGTTTGCGCCGTTCGTCGAATTCGGCTTCATGCGCCGGGCGCTGGCGGGTTGCCTCGCCCTGTCGGTGTCGGCACCGCCCATCGGCGTCTTCCTGACGCTGCGCCGCATGAGCCTCATGAGCGACGCGATGAGCCACGCGATCCTGCCGGGGGCTGCGGTCGGCTTCCTGGTCGCCGGCCTGTCCCTGCCGGCGATGACGCTGGGCGGCCTCGTCGCCGGCCTCGCGGTGGCCCTGCTCGCGGGCGCCGTCACCCGGGCGACCACGATCCGGGAGGACGCCAACCTCGCGGCCTTCTACCTCATCTCGCTCGCCGCCGGCGTGCTGCTGGTCTCCCTGCGCGGATCGCAGATCGACCTCATGCACTTCCTGTTCGGCTCGGTTTTGGCCCTGGACGATTCCGCCCTCTGGCTGCTCGGCGGCATCAGCACGCTGACCCTGCTGGCGCTCGCCGTGATCTACCGGCCGCTCGTGATGGAATGCGTCGACCCGCTGTTCCTGCGGAGTGTCAGCCGCAGCGGCGGTCCCGTGCACCTCGCGTTCCTGGCGCTCGTGGTGGTCAACCTCGTCGGCGGGTTCCAGGCCCTCGGGACCCTGCTGGCGGTCGGCCTGATGCTGCTGCCCGCAGTGGCGGCCCGGTTCTGGGCCCGCGACCTGGCCGGACTGATCCCGGTCTCGATGCTGATCGCCGCCCTCGCGAGCGTCTCGGGGCTCAGCCTGTCGTACCAGTACGACCTGCCGAGCGGCCCGGCCATCGTTCTGGCGGCGGGGGCCCTCTATGTCGCCTCGATGATGGTGGGGCCGCGCGGCGGCCTGCTGCGCCGCCTCGTGCGGCCGCGTCACCTCGAAGCCTGATCAGGGCTGGTCCTTCAGGGCCGCGAGACCTTCGCGGTAGGTCGGATAAGCGAGGGCCACGCCGAGTTCCTCGCGGATCAGCCGGTTCCGCACGCGCTTGTTCTCGCCGTAGAAGCTGCGCGCCATCGGCGACAGGTCGGCTGTCTCGAAATCGATCTCGGGCGGCAGCGGCAGACCGGTGAGGGAGGCGGCGTGCTCGGTCACCGTCTGGGGCGCGGTCGGCTCGTCGTCCGTGACGTTGTAGATCGCCCCCGGCCGCGGGCGGTCGATGGAGGCCAGCAGCGTCGTGGCGATGTCGTCGACATGGATGCGGTTGAAGACCTGCCCGGCCTTCACGATCCGCTGCGAACGACCCTCGCGCAGTTTCACGATCGGGTTGCGCCCGGGTCCGTAGATGCCTGAGAGCCGGAAGACCTGCACGGCCTTCCCGGTCTCGGCGCCGAGCGCGAGCCACGCCGCCTCGGCCTCGAGGCGCACCTTCGACCGGGCGCTGCGTGGCGCCGCAGGTGTCGCCTCGTCGATCCACGCGCCGCCCTGGTCTCCGTAGACGCCGATCGTCGAGAGATAGCCGATCCAGCCGATCCGGCTCGCCGCGATGGCGTCCCCGTAGCGGGCGAGAACCGGGTCGCCGGCCTCGCCGGGGGGGGCCGAGGCGAGCAGCACGTCCGTGTCGGCGAGATCCGCGGCGATCCGGGGATCGTCGGCCTCCGGCCCGAAGGCGCGCATGGCGAACCCGGTCTCCGCCGCGACGCGGTCGGCGGCCGCGGGATCCGTGACGCTGGCGCGGACGGTCCCGAAACGCGCTCGCGCCCGTTCGGCGAAACGGCGGCCGGTGAAACCGAGCCCGAAGACGAAGAGATTCATGGGGCGGGTGTCTCGCCCACGGGCGATTCCGTCAAGGCGGCGGCGGCCGTCCACTCGTCGCGGACATGGGCGTCGGTCTCGCGGTCGCCATGAAGTCGGCGGAGCGCGTGCAGGGCATCCGGCGCGAGCAGCCGGCCGCAGGCCCAGACCGCCATGCCGCGCACCAGGGGAGATGCGTCATCGAGGGCCGCGACGGCCGCGCCCGCCAGATCGGGATCGCCGGAATTGCCGATCGCGATCATGACGTTGCGCAGGAAGCGGTCGCGCCCCGTGCGCTTCACCGGCGTGCCGGCGAAGAACGACCGGAACGCCGCATCGTCGAGACCGGCGAGATCCGCCAGCGCCGGGGCCGCCAGATCCGCCCGCGCGGCGAGCCGGTTCTCCGCCGCCGTACGGGCGAACTTGTTCCAGGGACAGACGGCGAGGCAGTCGTCGCAACCGAAGACCCGGTTGCCGATCGCCGGCCGGAACGCGGCAGGGATCGGACCGGCATGCTCGATCGTGAGATACGAGATGCACCGGCGGGCATCGAGCCTGTAGGGGGCCGTAAAGGCGTCGGTCGGGCAGATGTCCAGGCAGGCGCGGCAGGAGCCGCAATGGTCGCGCTCCGGTGGGTCGGGCTCGAATTCCGCGCTCGTGTAGATCGCCCCGAGGAGCAGCCAGTTGCCGTGTCCGCGGGAGATCAGCACCGTGTGCTTGCCCTGCCAGCCGAGGCCGGCCGCCTCGGCGAGGGTCTTTTCCATGACGGGGGCGGTGTCGCAGAAAACCTTCACCCGCACGTCGCCCTTGGCGGAGAGATACCCCCCCAATTCTTTCAGACGACCCTTCAAAACCTCGTGATAATCCCGCCGCTGTGCATAAGCGGCGATGGCCCCGCGATCCGGCCGGGCCACGAGGTCCAGGGGATCGTGCTCGGGCCGGTAGCTCATCGCGAGCACCAGGATGCTGCGCAGGCCGGGCCACAAGTCCACCGGGCTCGCCCGCTGGTCGGCCCGCTCCGCCATCCACTCCATGGTGCCGTGCGCGCCCTCGGCGAGCCAGGTCGACAGGCGGCCCGGAAGGTCCGGGAGCCTGTCGGGACGGGTGACGCGCAGGCCGCAGAAGCCGAGCGCCCGGGCCCGGGTCTCGACGAGCCGGCGGAGATCGGCGCCGAAATAGGTTCGTCGGGCGGTCAGAAATCCAGGTCCGCGTAATGGGCGGCCGGTGCCATGCCGGGCACGCGGTCGGCGAGCAAAGCGCGGAACGAGGGCCGCGACTTGACCCGTGCGTACCAGTTCCGGGCCATCTCGTCCTCGTCCCAGGGCACGTCGCCCAGGTAGTCGACGCAGGACAGATGGGCGGCCGCCGCCAGATCGGCATAGGTCAGGTTGTCGCCGGCGATCCATCGCCGCCTGGCGATCAGGTAGCCGATGTACTTGAGGTGGTAGCGCACGTTGGAGCGCGCGGCGCGGATCGCGTTCATGTCGGGCGGGCCGCCGCCCTCATGGGCCGACATGAAGCGCTTCGAGATCTTCTCGTTCACGAGGTAGGCCGTCACCTCGGACTCGAACTTGACCAGGAACCAGTCGAGCAGGCGCCGGACCTCGACGCGCTCGACGGTGTCCTCCGGCAGCATGCGCCGCCCCGAGAGCCCGAGGCCGCGGGTCTCGTCGAGATACTCGGCGATGACGCCGGCGCCGGGGACGACGAGCCCGTTCTGCTCCAGCAGCACGGGTGTGACGCCCGCCGGATTGATCAGCAGGAAGTCGTCGCGCCGTTCCCAGGGCCGTTCCTCGAACAGCGTCGGCTCCATGCCCATCTCGGCGAGTACGAGACGGATGAACCGGGAATTCGCGCAGAAGGGGAAGTGGTAGAGGGTTGCCATCGAGGCCGTGGAGGACGTTCGGTCTGCCAACGCGGCCTGTCCCGCGCTCGTCGAGGGCCCTGATGCGCAGGTGTTCGGCGCGCAGGACTTCGGACCGAGCGTTATTGCCCGACCGTTTCCGAGCCCTTAACACGCCCGGCCCGGCCCGGTAACCGCTCGTCAACCCTAATGGGCGAAGCCTCGGGCTCAACCATTTCGCGTGGCAGGCGGCGGCTCGACGGGGGCCGCAGCGCCCACGGCACAAGGCGTCACGATGGATCCGGCAAGCATCGGCAAGGCAGTGCTGCTCGCCCTTGTGGAGGGGGCGACCGAATTCATCCCGGTCTCGTCGACCGGCCACCAGTTGCTGGTCGGCCACTTCATCGGCTTCCACTCGCCCAACAACACCTTCGAGGTGCTGATCCAGCTCGGCGCGATCCTGGCGATCCTGCTGGTGTATTTCCGCCGCCTGCTGGCGATCGCCACGGCGGTGCCGTCCGATCCGAGGGCGCGCCGGTTCGTGCTCGGCATCCTGGTGGCGTTCCTGCCGGCGGCGATCATCGGCGGCCTCTTCTCCAAGCTGATCAAAGCCTACCTGTTCAATCCGTGGATCGTGTGCGCGACCCTGGTGGCCGGCGGCCTGGTGCTGCTCGTCATCGACGACACCGACCTCGAGGTGAAGAAGAAGGACGTCTACGACTTCACCCTGCCGATGGACCTGAAGATCGGCATCTTCCAGTGCCTCGCCATGATCCCCGGCGTGTCGCGCTCGGGCGCCACCATCGTGGGCGCGATGCTGATGGGCGCCGACAAGCGCTCGGCCACCGAGTTCTCGTTCTACCTGGCGATGCCGACGATGGCGGGCGCCTTCGCCAAGGACCTGCTCGACAATTACAAGTACCTTTCGAGCAACGATGTCGGCCTGATCGTGATCGGCTTCGTCGTGTCGTTCGTCTCGGCGCTGTTCGTGGTGCGGGTGCTTCTTGACTACGTCTCCCGCCACGGCTTCTGGCTGTTCGCGTGGTGGCGGATCATCGTCGGCGCCCTCGGCTTCGCCGGCCTGATCATCCTGGGCTAACGGGCCGGTCCCTCTCGGGCCCGGACGACCGGATCGGCGGATCCGCCTCGGCGGCGTGATCCGTCCGGTCGTCGGTCCGGGCGCCGTAGACGGGCCCGCAATCCGGAAATGCTGGCTTTGCCGAAGCCTGCCGGGTCGGCATGTCCGGTTTCCGGGCTCCCCGTCGCGCCGCCGGGACCATCAAAAATCGGTGATGGGCGGCTTCAGCTTTCCTCAACCATCGGGCGATTGCCAGCGGCGGAGCGGCGTGCGAGGCAAACGCATGGAAGCGGTGCAGAAGACGCCGCGCTCTGGGACGTTCCGATGGAAGACACACCGCTCGCCGACCTCTTCGAGCCCGCAGACCGGGCGCGCTGGCTCGGCCTCGTCGAAGGCGTCCTCAAGGGCGCCGATTTCGAGAAGCGGCTGGTGTCGCACACGGCCGACGGCCTGCGGATCGAACCCCTCTACGGACCCGCCGCCCCGGCGGCCCAGCCGGTGCGTGAGCCGGGCCCCTGGCGCATCGCGCAACGGGTCGATCACCCCGATCTCGCCGCCGCCAACGCACAGGCGCTCATCGACCTCGAAGGCGGGGCCGACGCCCTCGTCCTGGCCTTTGCGGGCGCGGCGGGCGCCCGCGGCTACGGCCTGACCGCCGCGAGCGTCGAAGATCTCGACGCGGCGCTGAAGGGCGTGATGCTGCCCCTGATCGCCCTGCGGATCGACGCCGGCGGGCGCGGCCTGGAAGTGGCCCGGCTGGTGAGCGCGCTGGCGCAGCGCCGGGGCGAGGATCTCTCGACCTACGACCTCGATCTCGGCATCGATCCGGTCGGCGTTCTGGCGGCGACCGGAAGCCTCGGAGCGGTCTGGAAGGACATCGCCCCCGGTCTCGCCGAGACCGTCGCGGAGCTGGAAGCGGCGGGTTTCACCGGCCGAGCCTTCCTGGCCGACGGACGGCCCTATCACGAGGGCGGCGCCGGAGAGGCGGCGGAACTCGGGGCTGTGCTCGCCACCGCCGTCGCCTATCTGCGCGCCCTGGAGGATGCCGGTCACGACCTCTCCACCGCCCGTGACCGCGTCGCGATGCTTCTGACGGCCGATGCCGACGAGTTCGTCACGGTCGCGAAATTCCGCGCGATGCGACGCCTCTGGGCCCGGGTCGAGCAGGCCTGCGGGCTCGATCCCAAGCCGCTACGGCTCCATGCCGAGACCGCGTGGCGGATGATGACCAAGCGCGATCCCTTCGTGAACATCCTCCGCACCGGCATGGCGGCCGCCTCGGCCGGCATGGGCGGCGCGGACAGCGTCGCGGTGCTGCCCTACACCCAGGCCCTCGGATTGCCGGACGCCTTCGCCCGGCGCGTCGCGCGCAACAGTCAGATCGTGCTCATCGAGGAATCGCATCTCGCGCGCGTCAGCGACCCCGCGGCCGGCGCCGGGGGATTCGAGGCCCTGACCGCCGAACTCGCCGAGGCGGGCTGGGCGGCGTTCCAGGCGATCGAGGCGGAGGGCGGCATCGTCGCCTCGCTCAGCGTCGGCAAGCTGCAGCGGCGGATCGAGCTGACCCGCGAGGCCCGGGCCAAGGCCGTAGCGAACCGCCGTGAACCGCTCACGGGCGCGAGCGAATTCCCTAACCTCTCTGAGAAGCCCGCGGCCGTCCTCGACGTGCCGCCCGTGGCCGGGCCGCGCGGGTCCAATTTCGGCGCGGGTTCGGCCGTCGCCTGCGACGCGCTGCCGTCCCTGCGCCTCGCGGAGCCCTACGAGGCCCTGCGGGACGCCTCGGATGCCTGTCTCGCCAAGACGGGCCGCCGGCCGGCGGTGTTCCTAGCTAATCTCGGCCCTGTGGCGTCGTTCAACGCCCGTGCGACCTTCGCGGCCAACGCCTTCGCGGCGGGCGGGATCGAGGCGCTGTCGAACGAGGGCTTTTCCGACGCCGAGGCGGCGGCGGCGGCGTTCCGGGATTCCGGTGCCAGCTTGGCCTGCATCTGCTCCACCGACGCGATCTACGCCGAGCACGCCGTCAAGACGGCGGAAGCCCTGGCGAAGGCCGGCGCCGGTCCGATCTACCTCGCGGGCAAGCCGACGGACCTCGCCGAGCCGCTGAAGCAGGCGGGCGTGGCCGCCTTCCTGCATGTCGGCTGCGACCTGCTCGCCCTCCTCAACGCGGCCTTGCGCGCGGCCATGCGGGGTCCTGCGCCGCAGACCCCACGCTGAAAGGCGCCAATCCTCGCGAACCCGCCTCGTCCCGGATCCGATGACGTCTCGCTTCGCTCTCGCCCTGTTCCTCGCCGGCATGAGTCCCGCCGCCGCCGCGCCGCGCCAAGCGGCCCCGCCCGACCGGTTCGACGGCACCTGGAGCGTCGAGATCATCACCGAGACCGGGAGCTGCGACCGCGCCTATCGCTATCCGGTGCGGATCGAGAACGGACGGGCGCGCTTCATCGGGACCGCCTTCGTGGTCGAGGGCGGGGTGACCCGGAACGGGGCGATCCGGGGATCCATCTCGAACGGCGCCGCCACCGCCGACGTACGGGGGCGGCTTGACCGGAACGGATTCGGAACCGGCACCTGGGTCGCGTCCGGCGCCCTCTCCTGCCGCGGTCACTGGAACGCTGAGCGGCGCGGCTGAGGCCGCGTGTGGCCGTCGCGAAACAGTCCGGATCTCGCCCTGAATCGGGCAGCTCGACCGTGCCGAAAGCCCCGATCCCGACGCAATCATGAGCGAGACCTGAACACCGTTCGGACACCCGACGAGGCCGCCTGCATGAAGACTTCGATCCTCGCCACCTTCGCTGTCCTCGCTCTCGTCTCGGGGGCCGAGGCGCGTCCTCACCGGCTTCCGGCTGCGTCGAAAGTGAACACGGCGGAGGCCGAGAAGGTGCTGGCGCCGCTGCGGCAGGCCGCCACCGAATGCTTCGCCGACACGGTGCTGTCGAACCCGAAGGCCACCGCCGAGGCGCGGGCGGGCCGCTGGTACGAGGCCGTCGGCATCACCGGCTTCCTCTGCCGTCCGGAAGTCGCCGCAATGATCCAGGCTCATGACCGCCTGTACGGCGCGAAGACGGGCGAGCGTTATTTCAAGGGCGCCTACGTCAAGCATCTCGACCAGCAACTCGCCGAGCGGCTCCAGCCGATGTTCGCCCGCAAGGCCGTCGCCAGCGCCGAGCCTCCGGTGGAGAAGGCCTCGGCAGAGGACTCGGCCGAGGGCAACTGAGCGGGAACCGTCCGGGCGTCCGTGTCTTCCCCGAGGCGGAGACGGCGATGCCTTACGAACTGCATTACTGGCCGATGATCCAGGGGCGCGGCGAGTTCGTCCGCCTCGCCCTCGAGGAAGCCGGCGCCGACTACATCGACGTCACCCGCCAGGATGACGAGGATGGCGGGATCGGCCCCATGCTCGACCGCCTGTCCGATCCCGGCAACCCGCGGCCGCCCCTGGCGCCGCCCTTCCTGCGCGATGGTGACACCGTCATCGGGCAGAGTGCCGCGATCCTGCTCTATCTCGGGCCGCGGCTCGGCCTCGTCGGCGCGTCGGAGCGCGACCGGATCTGGACCCATCAGCTCCAGCTCACCATCGCGGACGCGGTCGACGAGGCGCACGACACGCACCATCCCTTAGGTGTCGGCCTGTATTACGCGGATCAGAAGCCCGAGGCCCTGCGCCGGGCCGCGGAATTCCGCACCGAGCGCATCCCGAAATTCTTCGGCTATTTCGAGCGCGTTCTGGCGGGGAATGGCGGCGGTCGGCTCGTCGGCGCGGATCTGGCCTACGCGGACCTGTCGCTGTTCCAGCTCGTCGACGGGCTGCGCTACGCCTTTCCCAAAGCCACCGCCGCAGCCCTGCGCCCCAACGCGAACGTGGCGCGGCTCCACGAGACCGTGGCCCGGCGACCGCGGATTGCCGCCTATCTCGCCAGCGACCGCCGGATCCCGTTCAACGAGGACGGCATCTTCCGCCGCTATCCCGAACTCGATCCCTGAGGCGCAGGCCTCACCGCCGCGGCCCGGCGATCAGGATCGCCGCGAGCGTCAGCGCGACGAGCCCCAGCACCAGCGACAGCAGGCGCCAGAACAGCAGCGGATCGCGCTCCAGCAGAGACGCCCGCCGTCCGTCCGTGAAGGCCGGATTGGGATGCCGCAGGTCGTGGACGAAGGCGGACAAGGCCGTGTAGCGCCGCAGCGGATCGGGATGAACGGCCTTGCGAAGCGCCCCGTCGACCCAGACGGGAAGCAGCGGACGCACCGTGAGAGCCGACGTGTAGCGAAGCCGCCGTTGCGCCGCGCGCGTGCGCGCCCGCGGAACGGCGTCGCCGTACGGCAGCCGTCCCGTCAACATCTGGTAGGTGATGACGCCGACCGCGAAGATGTCGGACCCGGCATTGGCCGGCGCGCCGAGGAAGCATTCGGGCGCCGTGTACTGCACCGTGCCGAGGATCTCCGCAGGATCGATCCGCGGATCGCCCTCGACGACGCCCGCGACCGTCGTGGCCCCGAAATCGATGATCTGGACGGTCCCTGCGGTATCGATCAGGACGTTATCGGGCCGCAGATCCTGATGGACCATCTCTCGCCGGTGAAACGCCTGCACGCCCCGGGCGAGCTGCTCGACGAGGCCGCGCACCGTTTCCAGATCGGGGGTCGCGTGGTCTCGCATCCACTGGGTCAGGGTCTGGCCCTCCACGTAGCGCATGACCGTGTAGAGGTGGCTGCGGCGGCCGGCCCGGGGATGCGCCTTGAGCACGTGAGGATTGTCGATCCGCCGCGCGATCCACTCCTCCATCACGAAGCGCTTCCGCTGGGCCGGGTCGTCCCGCAGGTCCAGGGACAGCACCTTCAGGGCGGCCTGGGCACCCGTCTCCGCCTCGACGGCGAGATAGACGCGGCTGCGGGGTCCGGAATGGAGGATCCGCACCAGACGGAAGCCGTCGAGTTCGGCGGGCGGGTCGAGGAGGGGCGCGGGGTCCAGCCCCTCGGCCTCCCCGAGGAGATCCGCCGGCGCGCCGGCCGGTACGCTCTCGACCCGCACGATCTGGATCGTCAGGTTGTCCTGACTGCCGGCGGCCAGAGCTGCCTCGACGATCGCCCGCGCCGCCGCGTCGAGCGTCGCGGCTCGCGCGATCGCCGCAACCACGTCGCGGGGCCGGACATGCTCGTGGACGCCATCCGTCGTCAGCACGAAGGTGTCGCCCGCCTCGATGCCGACGACGTGGTAATCGATCTCCACACGGGCATTCGCCCCGAGGGCGCGGCCGAGATAGGATTCCGCTGCGGAGACGACGACGCGGTGGTCCTCGGTGAGCTGTTCGAGGGACCGGCCGGACACGCGCCAGATCCGGGCATCGCCCACGTGGAAGAGGTGGGCCATGCGCGATTTCAGGACGAGGGCGTCGAAGGTGGTGACGTAGCCCCGGTCGGCATCGTTCGGATCGGCGCCGCGCCGGGTCTGGGCGTAGAGCCAGGAATTCGCCGCCGCGATTACGCGCTGGGCCGAGGTTTTCACCGACCACGTGTCCGGCGTGGCGTAATAGTCGCTCAGGAAGCTCTTGACCGCGGTCTCGCTCGCCGCCGCGCCCACCGCGCTGCTGCTGATCCCGTCGGCGAGCGCCACCGCGATCCCCTTCAGACCCAGAGCGGGTTGAACCGGCACCAATATGCCATTGAAGTCCTGGTTGGCCGCCTTGCGGCCGGCGCTGCTGTACTGGCCGATCGTGACCGTCAGATCGCTGGAGACGTCCGATCCGGTGCTCAAGCGGCGGCTGCCGCGCCCGCGCCGCGCCCGCGGTACGAGAGGGCCTCCGCGAGATGGAGCCGGCGCACCTGTGTCTCGCCGTCGAGATCGGCCAGGGTCCGGGCGACACGCAGCGTGCGGTGAAAGCCGCGTGCGGAGAGGCGCATGGTCTCGGCCGCCTGCCGGATCAGCGCCGTGCCGTCCGCGTCGGGGCTCGCGACCTCTTCGATGAGGTTGGCCGGACAGGTCGCGTTGGTGGTGGAATCCGGCAGGCCCCGCGCGGCATAGCGGCTCCCCTGCAGCGCGCGGGCCGCCGAGACCCGGGCCGCGGCCTCGCGGGAGCCCTCTGCCGGGGCCGGCAGGATCAAGTCGGCGCCCGTGACCGCCGGCACTTCGATGCGCAGGTCGATGCGGTCCAGCAACGGGCCGGAGATCCGCGCCTGATACTGCGCCATGCAGCGCTCGTTCGGGCCGCGGCGGCAGGCGTAGCCCGGCTCGAGGCCCTGGCCGCAGCGACAGGGATTCATCGCGGCGACGAGTTGGAAGCGCGCCGGGTAGGTGACCCGGTGGTTGGCGCGGGCGATCATGACCGCGCCGGATTCCATCGGCTGACGCAGGCTGTCGAGAACCTGGGGCGAGAATTCGGGCAGCTCGTCCAGGAACAGGACTCCCCCATGGGCGAGGGATACCTCCCCCGGCCGCGCCCCGAGCCCGCCGCCCACCAGTGCCGCCATCGAGGCGGAATGGTGCGGCTGCCGGAACGGCCGGCGATTCGACAGGGCCCCATCCCTGAGCTCGCCCGCCACCGACTGAATCATGGAGATGTCGAGGAGTTCGCGCGGACTGAGCGGCGGCAGAATCGAGGGCAGGCGCGCCGCCAGCATGGATTTGCCCGAGCCGGGGGGCCCGTTCATCAGGAGGTTGTGGCCGCCGGCCGCCGCGATCTCCAGGGCACGCTTGGCGCCCTCCTGGCCCTTGATGTCGGCGAGATCCGGGAGCGGTCCCGCCAGCGCGGCGACGGCAGGCTCCGGCCGGGCCATGACCTGGCTGCCCTTGAAGTGATTGGCGAGCTGGATGAGCGAGCGCGGCGCGAGCACATCCAGCTCGCCTCCGGCCCAGGCCGCCTCCGGACCGGTGGAGGCCGGGCAGATCAGCCCGAGCCCCCGCTCCCCCGCCGCCATGGCGGCCGGCAGCACGCCGCTGACCGCCGTGATGCTGCCGTCGAGGGCGAGTTCGCCGAGCACGCAGTAGCCGGCGAGCGCGTCGACCGGGATCGCGCCGATCGCCGCCATGACACCGAGCGCGATCGGCAGGTCGTAGTGCGAGCCCTCTTTGGGCAGGTCGGCGGGCGCGAGATTGACGGTGATGCGCTTGGCGGGCAGCGCCAGTCCGGAGGCGATGAGCGCGCCGCGAACCCGCTCGCGGGACTCCGCCACCGCCTTGTCGGGCAGGCCCACGATGGTGAACACCACCGAGCCCGGAATGATCTGGACCTGCACGTCCACCGCCCGCGCCTCGATGCCCTCGAAGGCGACGGTGGCGACGCGGGTGACCATCGATGAACTGCCCTCGCCGCCATATTCCGGTGCGGCCAAGATGTGCGGCAGATTCGGGAGCGGCTCAAGGGGACCGCCGTCGCGACGGAACTCCGGTGCCGCATTCCTGTTCAAAGCCGGAAACCCTCGACGGACTGGAGAAAGTCATGCGTCTGACCACGCCCCTCCTCGCCCTGACCCTGATCGCCGGCACCGGCCTCGCAGCTTACGCCGACGAGAAACTTCCTCCCGACCAGCAGGCCAAGGTCGAGGCGATGCTGAAGCAGGAGGGCTTCACCAAGTGGAAGGAGATCGAGCTCGACGACGGCATGATCGAGGTCGACGATGCGATTGACGCGAACGGCAAGCAGTTCGATCTGCATCTCGATCCGAAGACCCTGGCCATCGTGAAGCGCAAGGCCGAGTAGGCGGCGCTTGCGTTCGGCGAACGGCACGGCCATATAGCCGTCGGGGGGTTGGCGAGGGACGTTTCACTCGCCAACCGGGTCAGGTCCGGAAGGAAGCAGCCCTAACGAGACCGAGCGGGTCTTCGTCCAGCCTCCCACCTCATTCCCGCGCGCGGAAGCTCGATCCCGACACGGCATGGACGCTACGACCGGCACGCCTGACGACGAGCCGGGCCTGCCCGGGTTTCCAGCGCCCGCCGTCGCGGCGACGCCCTACCGGGTGCTCGCGCGCAAGTACCGCCCCACCAATTTCGGCGACCTGATCGGCCAGGATGCCATGGTGCGCACCCTCGCCAACGGGTTCGCGGCCAACCGCATCCCGCAGGCCTGGATGCTTACCGGCGTCCGCGGCGTCGGCAAGACCACCACGGCCCGCATCTTGGCCCGCGGCCTCAACTACGCCCGCGCCGGCCAGCCCGACACCGGCCCGACCGTGTCGATGCCGGAACTCGGCCTCCACTGCGCGGCGATCATGGAATCCCGGCACATGGACGTGCTGGAGATGGATGCCGCCTCGCATACCGGCATCGACGACGTCCGGGCGATCATCGACGGCATCCGCTACGGGCCGGTCTCGGCGCGCTACAAGGTCTACATCGTCGACGAGGTCCACATGCTCTCCGAGAAGGCGTTCAACGCCTTCCTGAAGACGCTGGAGGAGCCGCCGCCCCACGCCAAGTTCGTGTTCGCGACCACGGAGATCCGCAAGGTTCCGGTGACGATCCTGTCCCGCTGCCAGCGGTTCGACCTGCGCCGGGTCGAGGCGCCGACCCTGCATGCGCATCTCGCGAAGGTCTGCGCGGCCGAGGGCGTCTCCGTCGAGGACGAGGCTCTCGGCGCCATCGTCCGCGCCGCGGAAGGCTCCGTGCGCGACGCGCTCTCGCTCCTCGACCAGGCCATCGCCCACGGCGCAGGCACGATCACCGCGCAGAGCGTGCGCGACATGCTGGGCCTCGCCGATCGCGCCCGGATCCTCGACCTGTTCGAGGCGGTGATGCGCGGCTCGGTCCCGGCCGCCTTTGCGGAATTGCGGGCGCAGTACGATTCCGGCGCGGACCCGTCGGTGGTCCTCTCCGATCTCGCGGCGTTCACGCATCTCGTCACCCGGCTCAAGGTGGTTCCGGAGACGGCCGCCGACCCCACGCTCAGCGAGACGGAGCGCGTCCGCGGGGCGGAATTCGCCGAGAAGCTCTCGATCCGCGCCCTGTCGCGGGCGTGGCAGATCCTGCTGAAGGCGATCCCCGAGGTTCAGGCCGCACCCCGGCCCCTCGCGGCGGCCGAGATGGCGATCGTGCGCCTCGCCTACGCGGCCGACCTGCCCACCCCCGACGAGGCCTTGCGCCAGCTCAAGGCCGAGGCAGCCGCTGCGCCCGCGCACGAGCCCCCTCCCGTGCCGGCGCGGCCGCCGCTGCCGCCGATCCCCGACCTGCGTGGCGGCGGCTCCGCGGCGCTGGCCGCCGCACCCCGGACGGCGACGGCGGTGCCGGCGCCTATGACAGCGCCGACCGCCATGAGCGTGCCGTCTCCGAGACCGGTGCCCGCAGCCCCCCCGGCGCCGCGTCTTGGGCGATTCGAAGACCTGATCGCTCTGGCCGACGCCAATCGGGACATCCTGCTGCGCACCGCGCTGGAGCGCGACGTGCATCTGGTGCGCTTCGAGGAAGGTCGGATCGAGTTCCGCCTCGCCCCGGGCGGCCGCCCGAGCCTCGCCACCGATATCGCCGCCGCCATCGACCGATGGACCGGGCGGCGCTGGTCGGTGGCCCTGTCGAAGGAAGAGGGCGCGCCGACCCTCGATGCAGCCGCCCGGGCGGCGACTGAGACGCGCCGCGAGAACGCCGCGGCCGACCCCTTCGTGCGCGAGGTGCTGACACGCTTTCCCGGGGCTGAGATCGTCGATGTGCGCGAGACCGCGCCCGAGGCCCTGCCCTCCGCCGAGCCGGACGTTCTCGCGGACGGCGATGCCGCGCCGGTCGGCGAGGCCGAGGATGACGACGCCTGACGCGCGCCCGACCGACGGTGGCGCCGGAGCCGCATCATACCCAGATCAGACGGGGAAACGGAAAGAGAGCCGCATGCGCGACCTGATGGGCATCATGAAGCAGGCTCAGGCCATGCAGGAGAAGATGGCCAACCTGCAGTCCGAGATGGACGGGATCGAGGTTACCGGCGCCTCCGGCGGGGGATCTGTCCGGGTGACGATGACGGCCAAGGGCCAGATGACGGGCGTCAGCATCGACCCGTCCCTGATGGTGGCGGACGAGCGCGAGATCCTCGAGGATCTGATCGTGGCGGCCTGCAACGACGCCCGCGGCAAGGCCGAGGCGACCATGCAGCAGCGCATGGCGGAACTGACCAAGGATCTGCCCCTGCCGCCCGGGATGAAACTGCCGTTCTAGGTCGGTCTATTGCCGTTCATCCCGTCCCCGATCCGCATCCGGCGGTGCGGCCGCGCCATCGCGGAGACTTTCGGGGCTCGCGCGGCCGGCTGAAGGTCTCTTCGGCGGCCTCCGCGACCTTGCGGCACCTCGCGAGGCTGGCGCGGTTCGGACATGCGTGGGTCGCTCCGGCCCGATGAAGGCGGGCGGCCCCTCGGGCCGCCCGATCGCGTTTTCAGGCCGCGATCGCCTGAGCGGACGGCCCTGCGGCACGCACGTCGGCATCGACATGGGTCTCGAACCGCTTGAAGTTGTCGTCGAACATCTTCACCAGACGCGCCGCCGTCTCGACGAAGGCCCCCTTGTTGGCCCAGGTCTTCACCGGGGTCAGGATGTGCGGCTCGACGCCCGGCACGGAGACCGGCACCGCGAAGCCGAAATACGGGTCGCGGCGGAACTCGGCCTGGGCCAGGGAGCCGTCCAGCGCCGCACTCAGCAGACGGCGCGTGACCCGGATCGGCATGCGCCGGCCGGTACCGACGCCGCCACCGGTCCAGCCCGTGTTGACGAGCCAGCAATCGACACTGTGCTTGGCGATCAGGTCGCGCAGCAGGTTGCCGTAGGTGCTCGGGTGCCGCGGCATGAACGGCGCACCGAAGCAGGTCGAGAAGGTCGCCTCCGGCCCGGTCAGGCCGCGCTCGGTGCCGGCCACCTTGGCGGTGTAGCCCGAGAGGAAGTGGTACATCGCCTCGGCGCCGGTGAGCTTGGCGATCGGCGGCATCACCCCGAAGGCGTCGCAGGTGAGCATCACGATGTTCTTGGGATGCCCGGCCCGGCCGGTGGCGCTGGCATTCGCGATGAAATCGAGGGGATAGGCGCAGCGGGTGTTCTCGGTGAGCGAGGAATCGTCGAAATCCGGCGCGCGGGTGGCAGGATCGATCACGACATTCTCCATCACCGTGCCGAAGCGTTCGGTGGTGGCGTAGATCTCCGGCTCGGCGTTGCGCGAGAGGCGGATGGTCTTGGCGTAGCAGCCGCCTTCGAAGTTGAAGATGCCGGAATTCGACCAGCCGTGCTCGTCGTCACCCAGGAGCTGGCGGGAGGAATCGTTCGACAGCGTCGTCTTGCCGGTGCCCGAGAGGCCGAAGAAGATCGCCGAGCCGCCCTCCGCGTCGAGGGCCGCGTTGGCCGAGCAATGCATCGGCATCACGCCCTGGCCGGGCAGGATGTAGTTCAGATAGGTGAAGACCGACTTCTTCATCTCGCCCGCGTAGGCGGAGCCGCCGATCAGGACGAGCTTCTTCGAGAAGTCGATGGCGATCACGGTCTTCGACCGGCAGCCGTGCCGGGCGGGATCCGCCTGGAAGCTCGGCAGGTCGATGATCGTCATGTCGGGCACGTAGGACGCGATCTCGGAGCGGTCCGGCCGGATCAGCAGGTTACGGATGAACAGCGAGTGCCACGCGAACTCGGTGAACACCCGGGCCTTGACCCGGTAGGCCGGATCGGCGCCGCCGTAGAGGTCCTGGGCGAACAGCTCCTTGCCCTCGGCGTGCTTCAGGAAATCCTGGCGCAGGGTCTCGAACTGCTCGGGCGTGATGGCGCCGTTGTTGTCCCACCAGACTTCGCTCTCGGTCCCGGCATCACGGACCACGAACTTGTCCTTGGGCGAGCGGCCGGTGTGGCTGCCGGTGGTCGCCACCAGGGCGCCGCCGCGGGCGAGCTGGGCCTCCTTGCGGGCCAGCGCCTCCTCGTAGAGACGCGGCGCCTCGAAATTCCAGTGGACGGCCTTGAGGTCGCGGAAGCCGGTCGCCTCGGCGCCGTGGGCCGCGTTGTGATCACCGATGTTGGTCAAGATCGTATCTCCCGGGCCCCTGTTCGACCGTCGACGCGATTGTGCCGGACGGCTCCGCCGTCCGGGTTTGCCCGGGAGACGTCCGTGCGGTCGTACAGGACCGCCGCACGCAGGATCTCCGTTCCCGGCTGCTTCCCGTCTCTCCATCGAGTAGGCGGCGAAGCTTCGCTGTCATTATGGGCTCCGCCAGGGGCCCGCAACGTGGACAAACAGATTAGAGCACAGTTGTGGACTCAGGAACCCAAGTCTGTAAGCAGTTCCGTTCATCGCACAGCGTAACGCTATCGGCGGAGCGGCTCTGGAATACCCATATGCCGGACACGCACGCGTACACCCTTGCGCGCTGCCCGGCGGCGTCTATGCCCATCCGGACCTGACAGCCCCTTCCTCATCAAGAGGCACGATGCCCCAAGCCGTCGCCGGCCCCGAGATCGAACGCCTGATCCAGCTGCTGGCCCGCATGCCCGGCCTCGGACCGCGCTCGGCGCGGCGGGCCGCCCTGCAGCTCATCAAGAAGCGCGACACGCTGCTCGGCCCCCTCGCCGACGCCATGCGGGTGGCGGCCGACCGCATCATCGTGTGCTCGAGCTGCGGCAACGTCGATACGTCCGACCCCTGCACGATCTG
The DNA here is from genome assembly GCF_900116795.1 of Methylobacterium sp. UNCCL125. Taxonomy (NCBI): domain Bacteria; kingdom Pseudomonadati; phylum Pseudomonadota; class Alphaproteobacteria; order Hyphomicrobiales; family Methylobacteriaceae; genus Methylobacterium; species Methylobacterium sp. UNCCL125. The sequence goes on from NZ_FPBW01000004.1 coordinate 179,266, forward strand.
CCGCGACGCGGAGCGCGACCCGACGACGCTCGTGGTGGTGGAAGATGTCTCCGATCTCTGGGCCCTGGAGCGCTCGGGCGCCGTGAAGGCGCGCTACCACGTGCTCGGCGGCGTCCTCTCGGCGCTGGACGGCGTGCGGCCGGAGCACCTGAACCTCGCGAGCCTCGGGGAGCGCGTGGCCCGGCCCGAGGTGACGGAGGTCATCCTGGCTCTCAACGCGACCGTCGACGGCCAGACCACCGCCCACTACGTCACCGAGTCGATCCGGCACTGCGACGTGAAGGTCACGCGCCTCGCACACGGCGTACCGGTCGGCGGCGAACTCGACTATCTCGACGAGGGCACCCTGTCGGCCGCGATCCGCAGCCGCACGGCCTTCTGACGGGCGATCACGCGGATCGAGCCGGTATTTGACCGGTCTTCGGCCGCATCCTATTCGACGCTGAGCCTGGACCCGTCCCGGCGCCTTCCCTGCCGGTTTCCGCCATGACCATCCGCCCGCTCGTCATCCTCCCCGATCCCGTCCTGCGCCTGGGTTCCGAACCGGTCGGCCCGATCACCGGCGAGATCCGCACCCTCGTCGCCGACATGTTCGAGACGATGTACGATGCCCCCGGCGTCGGGCTGGCCGCGATCCAGATCGGCGTGGCCAAGCGCGTGGTCACGATCGACACGTCGAAGGAGGAGGGCGTCCGCGACGCCCGGGTCTTCATCAACCCCGAGATCGTCTGGTCCTCGGAGGAAAGGCGGGTCTACGACGAGGGCTGCCTGTCGATCCCGGACTATTACGCCGAAGTCGAGCGTCCGGACCGGGTGCGCGTGAGGTTCCGCGACATCGACGGCAACGAGCAGGAGATCGAGGCCGACGGCCTGCTCTCGACCTGCATCCAGCACGAGATCGACCATCTGAACGGCGTGCTGTTCATCGACCATCTGTCGAAGCTGAAGCGCGACCGGGTGATCAAGAAGTTCACCAAGGCGGCCAAGCGCGACGCGGCCTGAGCCGGCCATGCGCGTCGTCTTCATGGGCACGCCGGACTTCGCTGTGCCGACGCTCGCGCGGCTCGCGCAGGACGGGCACGACATCGTGGCGGTCTATACCCGTGCGCCGGCGAAGGCGGGCCGCGGCATGAGCCTGCGCCCCTCCCCGGTCCACGCCCTCGCCGACACCCTCGGCGTGCCGGTCCTGACGCCCGCGACGCTGCGCACGCCCGAAGCGGCCGAGACCTTCGCGGCGCACCGGGCCGACGTCGCCGTCGTGGTGGCCTATGGGATGCTCCTGCCGCAGGCGATCCTCGACGCACCGAAGCACGGCTGCCTGAATCTGCACGGCTCCTTGCTGCCGCGCTGGCGCGGCGCGGCGCCGATCCAGCGCGCCGTGATGGCGGGCGATGCCGAGAGCGGCGTCGGCGTGATGCGGATGGAGGCGGGCCTCGACACCGGCCCCGTGGCCCTGGAGGCGAGAATACCCATCGCGCCAGGCATGATTGCGGGCGAGCTGCACGACGCGTTGATGCCCCTCGGCGCCGACCTGATGGCGCAGGCCCTCGTCCGGCTCGATGCGTGCACGCTGACGTTCACACCCCAGCCGGAGGACGGCGTCGTCTACGCGCACAAGATCACCAACGACGAGGCGCGGATCGACTGGTCCCGGTCGGCCGGTGAAATCGCCAATCGGATCAACGGGCTGTCGCCCTTCCCCGGCGCCTTCTTCGAGGTCGATCTCGGCAAGGGACCCGAGCGCGTGAAGGTGCTACGAGCCGCCCCGGCAGAGGATGCGGGCACACCCGGCACGCTGTGCGACACCGATTGCACCGTCGCGTGCGGCGACGGCGCCGTGCGGCTCATGGAGCTGCGACGCGCCGGGAAGGGCGGCAGCGCGAGCGGGGCCGAGTTCGTCCGCGGCGCCCGCCTGACGCCCGGCGCCCGCCTCGGCTGATGCCCCGCTACAAGCTCGTCATCGAGTACGACGGCGGCCCGTTCTGCGGCTGGCAGCGGCAGGCCGACGACCTCACCGTCCAGGGCGCGATCGAGACGGCGGTCACGCGCTTCTCGGGAGAGCATGTCCGGCTCACCTGCGCGGGCCGGACCGATGCCGGCGTGCATGCCATTCATCAAGTCGCCCATCTCGATCTCGCCAAGGACTGGCGGACCGACACGGTACGGGACGCGCTGAACGCGCATCTCCGGCCACAGCCGGTGGCGGTCCTGTCCGCGGAGATCGTGCCGGAGAGCTTCGACGCCCGCCACTCGGCGATCCGCCGGCACTACCGCTACCGCATCCTCAACCGGCGCAGCCCCGCCGCGCTCACGCGGGCCCATGTCTGGCACGTGCCGTGGCCCCTCGATGTCGGTCTCATGCACGCCGCCGCCCAGCGCCTCGTCGGCCGCCACGACTTCTCGGCCTTCCGGGCCGCCGAGTGCCAGGCGAACAGCCCGATCCGCACGCTGGAGCAGCTCGACGTCGCCCGGGCTCCGATGGCGTTGCACGACGAGATCGTGGTGGCGACCGCGGCGCGCTCCTTCCTGCACCATCAGGTGCGGGCGATGGTGGGCACGCTGATGCTCGCGGGCTGTGGACGCCTCTCGGCGGACGACGTGGCCGAGATCCTCGCTTCGGGCGAGAAGCGCCGGTGCGGACCGCTCGCTCCAGCCGCGGGGCTGACCTTCGTGGGCGTCGACTACGCGCTCGGGAAATAAGCCTCGAGCACCCGCTCGTAGATCGCCGTGAGCCGCTCCAGATCGGCGACGGCCACGCATTCGTCGATCTGGTGCATGGTCTCACCGACGAGCCCGAACTCGATCACCGGGCAGGCATCCTTGATGAAGCGCGCATCCGACGTGCCGCCGGTGGTCGAGAGCGTGGGCGTCAAGCCGGTCTCCGCCCGGATCGCCTCGGAGACGAGATCCACGAAGGCGTCCGGCCGGGTGAGGAAGGCCGGGGCGTTCGAAGGCTGAAGGTCGAGGCTGAAGCGCACCGCGTTCCCGGCCGCCTGCTCCAGGCGCCTGCGGATCTCGGCCCCGAGAGTCTCGGCCGTCCAGTCGTCGTTGAAGCGGACGTTGAAGGTCGCCCGCGCGGTCGCCGGGATCACGTTGCTGGCCGGGTTGCCCACGTCGATCGTGGTGAATTCCAGGTTCGAAGCATCGAAATGCGCGGTCCCACGATCCAGCGGCTCGCCGACCAGCGCCGAGGCGAGGCGCAGCAGGCCCGGGATCGGGTTCTCGGCCTTATGGGGGTAGGCGACGTGGCCCTGCCGCCCCATCACGGTGAGCTTGCCGGTCAGCGACCCGCGCCGGCCGATCTTCATCATTTCTCCGAGCCGGCCAGGATTGGTCGGTTCCCCGAGCACGCAATGGTCGAACCGCTCGCCCCGCGCGCGCGCCCAGTCGAGCAGCTTCACGGTGCCGTTGACCGCAGGCCCCTCCTCGTCGCCGGTGATCAGGAAGGCGATGGAGCCGGCGAAGCCGTCGCCCCGCCGCTCCAGGAAGGCGAGCGTCGCCGCCAGCATGCAGGCGACGCCGCCCTTCATGTCGGCGGCGCCCCGGCCGTACAGCATCCCGTCGGCCACCTCGCCCGCGTAGGGTCCGTGGCGCCAGGCGCCCTCGCCTTCCGGAACGACATCGGTATGGCCGGCAAAGACGAGGCAGGGACCGTCCCGTCCGATGCGCGCGTAGAGATTCGGCGTGTCGGGATAGCCGGGCTCCGAGAAGACCGGCCGCTCGACGGCGAAGCCGGCAGGCCGGAGCGCGTCGGCGACAACGTCGAGGGCGCCCCGGTCCTCCGGCGTCACGGACGGGCACCGGATCAGGGCCTGTGCAAGGCGCAGGGCCGCGTCGGGGGCGTGATGATCAGCCGGCATGAACCCGTCCTCGGCGGCGTGACGTGCCGCGCGGCCCGCTTACCCCGAAGCGGGCCGCCCCGGAACTCCCGTGTGCCCGGCCCTACTTGGTCACCACCACCTGCACGTCGCCGTGGCGACGCTGCACCGAGACGGTGACATCGTCGTCGTAGCGCTGAAAGCGGAGATCCAGGCGCGAACCGCCGAGCTTGACGTTGTAGAGCGTCACACCGTCGAGGAACGCCGGGAGGATCGGGTTCTTGAGCCGGACGCGGTTGCGCTCGTGGTCGAGTTCGAGACCGAGGCAGGCCGCCAGGAAGGCGAAGGGCGCCGCCGCCGCCCAGGCCTGCGGGCTGCAGGCCACCGGATAGGAGACCGGCCCGCGCTGCTTGCGGCGCATGAAGCCGCAGAACAGTTCCGGCAGGCGCTTCTGGTCCTGGTAGAGCGAGGTGTCGAACATGCCCTGGAAGATGCGGGCGGCCTCGTGCTTGCGGTCGTAGCGCGCCAGACCCATTGCGATCAGCGCGTTGTCGTGCGGCCAGATCGAGCCATTGTGGTAGGACATCGGATTGTAGCGCGCCTCGCCCTTGGCGATGGTGCGCACCCCCCAGCCGTTGAAGCCGTCCTTGCCGAGCAGGGTCTCGGCGACCCGTGACGCCCTCTCGGGCTTGGCGATGCCGGTGAACAGGGCGTGGCCCGCGTTGGACGAGCGCACCGCGCATTGCTTCTTCGCGCCGTCCAGGGCCAGGGCGTAGGTGCCGATCTCCTCGTTCCAGAACGCCGCGTCGAAGTTCTCGCGAAGCGCCACGGCTTCCTGCGTGAGACGCTCGGCCATCGGGTCATGCCCCAGCAGAGCCGAGAGCTTCGCCATTCCGTTCTTGGCCGCGTAGACGTAGCCCTGCACCTCGCAAAGGGCGATCGGGCCCTTGGCCAGGTGACCGTCGGTGTGGAAGATCGAATCGTGGCTGTCCTTCCAGCCCTGATTCTCCAGGCCCTTGTCGGTGTCGCGGGCGTACTCGACGAAGCCGTCGCCGTCCCGGTCGCCGTAACGGTCCATCCATTCCAGGGCGAGTTCCAGCGCGGGCCAGATCGCCCGAACGGTGTCGAGATCGCCCGTGACGGCGTAGTACTCCCAGGCCAGCATCACGAAGAGCGGGGTGCCGTCGATGGTGCCGTAATAGTGCCGGAACGGCACCTCGCCGAGCATCGCCATCTCGCCGCGCCGGGTCTCGTGCAGCACCTTGCCGGGCTGGGCGTCGGCGGCCGGATCGACCGCCTTGGCCTGCGTCGAGGCGAGGTAGCGGAGCACGCCCCGGGCGAATTTCGGGTCGATCCAGAGCGCCATCATCGCCGTGATGATGCCGTCGCGGCCGAACACCGTGGAGTACCAGGGGATGCCGGCGAAGGGGTAGATGCCCTCCGGGGTGCGGCTCGCCAGCATGTAGAGGTCGGCCGTGGCCCGGCACAGGCCCTCGTTGAACTGGTCGTTCGACGAGATGATCGTGGTGATGCCGGCGGTTAGACTCCGGAGATCGCGCCGCGAGTCGCGGTAGGCGCGGGCGAAGATCGTGCCCTCGGCGAGATCCTTCGGCTCGCGCCGGGCGCCACCGGCATTGGCCGCGAGGGTCAGTTTGGCGGCCGCGTCCTCCCCGACCATCGTGTCGGTCGGCGGCTTGGTGAAGGCCCGGTGCGCCTCGAAGGTGACGCGTATGAACAGCGAGGCCCGGCCCTCCGGCGGGAGCGAGACATCGAAAACCACCTTGCCGGGTTCGATCGAGTTGGGCTTCGGGCCGAAATGCAGCGCCGTCGTCCGGACGATCTCGTCCAGGCCGACATAGCGGAACTGCACCTCCCGATCGCTTGCCACCAGGACGCCGCGCTTGCCGCGCTCCTGGCGGTCGGTCCCGCGGACTTCGAACAGGTCGCGGAAATCCGCGTCGAACGTCACGACGATGCGCAGGCGGCGGTGCTTCGAATCGTAGGAGCGCAGACCGATCCGGTCGTAGCAGGCCCCGCGGAACAGGAACTTGGTGCGCTCGATGGCGATCGTCTCGCGCGGGATCGAGGTCTCGTCATGGGCATCGAGACGGATGTCGGGCGTCGTCATGTCGACGCTGAGCGCGCCGTTGTCGTCCTGCATCACCGAGGAGAGCATCAGCGGGCGCTGACCCTCCACCGTCACTTCCAGACGCGACAGGTAACGCGTGTCCTGGAAATACAGGCCCTCCGGGCCGGGCTGGACGCCGATATCGCCGTAGGAATCGAGAACGCCGAAGGCCTCGCCGAACTTCAGCGAGCGGAGGGGCCGCTCCACAAGCGAGGTGTGCGCCTCGATGTGATAGGTCGGCAGGACGTCGTCCGCGTCCTGGAAACCGTGCGCCACGCTTCCGGCGCTCTCCGCGGTCCGGGCCTTCGCATCGTGGGCCGCTGCCGTGTTGTCCGCCGCCATGCAGGGCATCTCCGGGTGCAAGTGAGAGGTGCGAATCGAGAGGGCTGCCGCATCCATTCGATGCGGCAGCCCCTGTTCATCCTACGGATGAGTCGCCTTTAAGACGCTAGGCCGAGCCGGACCTGCCTCGCAAGCCCGGGGCCGGATTTCAGGCCGGCATGGCGGCGACCGGGATCGCCGGCCGTGCGGAGCCGTTCACCTCGCCGTATTGCGCCTTGTAGCCGGACTTCGGCAGCTTGATCACGTCGGCGCCACGACCGAGCAGGTCCTCGTATGCAGCGACGTACTTCTTGACCATGCACTCGGCGGTGAAGGCGCTCTCGAAGTGGCGGCGCACGCCGGCGCGGCTCATGGTCTTGACCTTGGCGACGGCCGCGACGGCATCGTCCATGTTCTCGCAGAGAACGCCGCCGACGCCGTCCTTGATCACCTCCGGCACGGAGCCGTTGCGGAAGGCGATCACCGGGGTGCCGGCCGACATGGCCTCGATCATCACGAGACCGAAGGGCTCCGGCCAGTCGATCGGGAAGGCGAGCGCCAGGGCGTTACCGAGGAAGTCCTTCTTCTGCTCCTCGTTGATCTCGCCGATATACTCCACGAGCGGGTGATGGATCATCGGCTCGATGACCTCGTCCCAGTAATCCTGGTCCGCCTTGTCGACCTTCGCGGCGATCTTGAGGGGCGTGCCGGAGCGGATCGCCATCTCGATCGCGCGGTCGGGGCGCTTCTCGGGCGAGATCCGGCCGAGGAAGGCGAGGTAGCCGCCCTTGGCGTCCGGGTAATACGGGCAGTTCTCGGCCGGCAGGCCGTGATGGATCGTCGCCAGCCAGTTGGAGGTCGGCGGCATGGGCAGGCGCTGGTTGTCGGAGATCGAGACCAGCGGCATGCCCGTGAAGGTGCGGTAGACCGGCATGAAGTCCGGCACGTCGAGGCGACCGTGCATCGTGGTGATGCACTTGTGGTTCAGATCCTCGAACATCGGATACTGAAGCAGGTCGATGTGGAAGTGCAGGATGTCGAATTCGTGCGCGCGGCGGTGCACCTGATGCAGCATCGCCAGGTGGCTGGCGGTGTGATCCCGGTAGCCGAGCAGGCGCAGGCCCTCGGGCGTGCAGGCTGCGAGCTTGGCAGACGTCTCGGAGTCACCGCTTGCGAAGAGCGTGACTTCGTGACCCTGGCGGACCAGTTCTTCTGTAATCCAGCTGACGACGCGCTCGGTGCCGCCGTAGAACTTCGGAGGGACGGCCTCCGACAACGGAGCGATCTGGGCAATGCGCACGAAGTGTCTCCTGGTTGGCCGAATTTGACGGGGGGTCTAACCCTGCCGGCCTGAGCGGGACATGAATGAAACGGACGGCCAAGGTTATGGTTCCTGGCGACCCCCGTTGTCGCTCACCGTTTTGTGCAGCGCGCTCGCTGTCCCCGAATTCCTCCGAATCAGCGGCCGCGACATGGTCACCGGCGCCCAATCCGCTGCTCGCGGGGCAGTCGCGCGGAGCCGGCCCGTCTCCGGTCCGGACACGCGCATCGCCTCCATGCGCCACAGGATCACGAACGCCGGCTATCGGGATCAGGTTGCGCCCGGACCCGACAAACCCGTACTCCGGGACGGCGCAGCAGATCCCGGACCTGGATACGGACCGGGCGCCCGAAACGGCGGTGTCGGCGCTTCTGGATCCCGGGCTCGCCCGCTGCGCCCCGGACCGGCGACGCGGATGTCCAGGGCCCTCCGCCCCCCAGGCCCGCGTCCCGCCTCACGGGCGTTGCCGCCGCGTCAGCTTTCTGTCATAAGCCGCACCGCGTCGAACCGCCCGGCCGATAGGGCTGCCGTGGCGGCTCGTGCTGCTCCACCAGAAGCATCAGCGCGCGAACCCCATCCGACCCTTGCGGGGCGGTCCGGGATCATTTCGCGCAACGGAGAGCCAAATGCCCAAGTTGAAGACGAAATCAGGCGCGAAGAAGCGCTTCAAGATCACCGGCACCGGCAAGGTGATGTACGCCCAGGCCGGCAAGCGCCACGGGATGATCAAGCGGACGACCAAGCAGATCCGCAACCTGCGCGGCACCACGACCCTGTTCGAGGGCGATGCCGCCAACGTGAAGAAGTACTTCCTGCCGAACGCGCGGTAAGTCCTTCAACACCCGTTGCCACTGTCTTTCGTCGAATCCAGGAGATAACCGATGGCCCGCGTCAAGCGCGGCGTGACCAGTCACGCGAAGCACAAGAAAGTTCTGAAGGCCGCCAAGGGCTATTACGGCCGGCGCAAGAATACGATCCGGATCGCCAAGCAGGCGGTCGAGAAGGGCATGCAGTATGCCTACCGCGACCGCAAGAACAAGAAGCGCACGTTCCGCGCCCTCTGGATCCAGCGTCTCAACGCGGCGGTCCGCGAGCACGGCCTGACCTACTCGCGCTTCATCGACGGTCTGGCGAAGTCCGGCATCGTCGTCGACCGCAAGGCCCTGTCGGAGCTCGCGATCCACGAGCCGGCGAGCTTCGCCGCCGTCGTCGAGAAGGCGAAGGCCGCACTGCCGCAGACCACCGCCAAGGCCGCCTGATCCAGGCCTGAGGCGAGACGTACGGAAGGCGCGGTTCCCCGGGGAGCCGCGCCTTCGTCGTTTACGAGGTCCCCTGCCCCGCGCTTGCGTGCGGGCGCACAACGCGCGAGAGCACGGCCCGACGGCCGACTCCGCCAACCCTGCTCGAAGACAGCGATGACCGATCTCGATACCCTCGAACGCGATCTCCTGGCCCAGGTGAGCGCGGCGTCCGACGAGGCGGCCCTCGACGCGGTCCGCGTCGCCGCGCTCGGCAAGAAGGGCAGTGTCTCGGATCTGCTGAAGACCCTCGGTGCGATGACGCCGGAGGAGCGCAAGGAGCGCGGCCCGCTGATCAACGGCCTGCGCGACCGGGTCCAGGGCGCCGTCACCGCGCGCAAGACCGCCCTCGCCGAGGCCGCCCTGGAGGCCCGCCTCGCCTCCGAGCGGGTCGACGTGACGCTGCCGGTCCGCGAGGCCCCCGAGGTGCGCGGCCGGATCCATCCGATCTCCCAGGTGATCGACGAGATCACCGCGATCTTCGCCGATATGGGCTTCGCGGTGGCCGAGGGTCCGGACATCGAGACGGACGATCTGAACTTCACCGCGCTCAACTTCCCGCCCGGGCACCCGGCCCGCGAGATGCACGACACCTTCTTCCTGGCGCCGGACCGCGACGGGAAGCGCAAGGTGCTGCGCACCCACACCTCGCCGGTCCAGATCCGCACCATGCGGGCGCAGACCCCGCCGATCCGGGTGATCATCCCGGGCCGGACCTACCGGCACGATTCCGATCAGACCCACACGCCGATGTTCCATCAGGTCGAAGGGCTGGTGATCGACAAGGCGGCCAACATCGCCAACCTGAAATGGGTGCTGGAGGAGTTCTGCAAGGCGTTCTTCGAGGTGGAGGGCGTGAAGATGCGCTTCCGCCCGTCCTTCTTCCCCTTCACCGAGCCCTCCGCGGAGGTCGACATCCAGTGCTCGCGCAAGGGCGGCGAGATCCGCTTCGGCGAGGGCGACGACTGGCTGGAGATCCTGGGCTGCGGGATGGTGCATCCGAACGTGCTGCGCAATTGCGGGCTCGACCCGGATGCCGTGCAGGGCTTCGCCTTCGGTGTCGGCATCGACCGAATCGCCATGCTGAAATACGGCATGCCGGACCTGCGGCCGTTCTTCGAGGCCGACGTCCGCTGGCTGGATCATTACGGCTTCCGCCCGCTCGACGTTCCGAGCCTCGTGGGCGGCCTCACGGGCTGAGCCGCACCGGCCTCACCGGGGCCCTCCGGCTCCGGTGACGGCCCCGCCATCCTCTTCCTCCGACGGTCGAGCCGATATCGGGCTCTCGAAGGTCCATCATGAAATTCACCCTCTCCTGGCTCAAGGACCACCTCGACACCGAGGCCACCCTCGACACCGTCGCCGAGACGCTGACGCGGATCGGCCTGGAGGTGGAGGGCATCGAGGACAAGGCCGCCGCGCTGAAGCCCTACGTGATCGCGAAGATCCTGACGGCCGAGCAGCACCCGAACGCCGACCGGCTGCGGGTCTGCTCCGTCGAGACGGGCGCGGGCGCGCCCGTGCAGGTGGTCTGCGGAGCGCCGAACGCCCGGGCCGGTCTCGTCTCGGTCTTCGCGCCGCCGGGCACCTACGTCCCGGGCAAGAACATCACCCTGTCGGTGGGCACGATCCGCGGTGTGGAGAGCCGCGGCATGCTGTGCTCGGGCGCCGAGCTCGGCCTCGGCGACGACCATGACGGCATCATGGAGCTCCCGACCGACGCACCGATCGGCCAGGCCTACGCCCTCTATGCCGGGCTCGACGATCCGGTCATCGAGATCAACCTGACGCCGAACCGGTCGGACTGCACCTCGGTCCACGGCATCGCCCGCGATCTCGCGGCCGCCGGCCTCGGCACGCTCAAGCGCGAGACGCTGCCGGGCGTGCGCGGCGAGGGCCCCTGCCCGGTCGCGGTGGAGCTGGCCTTCGAGCCGGCCGACCGGCACCTCGCCCCGCTCTTCGCCCTGCGGCTCGTCCGCGGGGTCACGAACGGGCCGTCGCCGGGCTGGATGCAGGCCCGGCTGCGGGCCATCGGCCTGCGCCCGATCAATGCGCTCGTCGACATCACCAACTACGTGACCTTCGATCGCGGTCGCCCGCTCCACGTCTTCGATGCCGCCAAGGTCGCCGGGCCGCTCACCGTGCGCCGTGCGCGCGAGGGCGAGAGCCTGCTCGCCCTCGACGGCCGGACCCACGCGCTCACCGACGACATGGTGGTGATCGCAGACCGGAACGGCGTCGAATCCATCGCCGGCATCATGGGCGGCCAGGACTCCGGCTGCGACGCCGGCACCACGGATGTGCTGATCGAATCGGCGCTCTGGGACCCGGCCAACATCGCCCAGACGGGCCGCCGACTCGGCCTCATCACCGACGCGCGCTACCGGTTCGAGCGGGGTGTCGATCCGGCCTTCACGCTGCCGGGCCTCGATCTCGCGACGCGCTTGGTGGTGGACCTGTGCGGCGGTACGCCGACCGAGGCGCATATCGTCGGCGAGCCTCCCGAATCCGAGCGGATCATCGACTTTCCGTGGAGCGAGGTCCGCCGCCTGGCCGGCCTCGACGTGCCGCGTGTCGAGATGAAGGTGATCCTGGAGACTTTGGGCTTCCACATCTCGGGGACCGGCGACCGGGTGAAGGTGCTGACGCCGTCCTGGCGGCCCGATGTCGAAGGCAAGGCCGACCTCGTCGAGGAGGTCGTGCGCATCGCCGGGCTGGACCGGATCGAGGCCAAGCCCCTGCCCCCGCTCGAAGGAATCGGCCGTCCGCTGCTGACGGTGATGCAGAAGCGGACCCGCACCGCGAAGCGGGCCCTGGCGAGCCGGGGCCTCATGGAGGCGGTCACGTGGTCGTTCGTCCCGCATGGCGATGCCGAACTGTTCGGCGGCGGCGGTGCCGATCTGGTCCTGGCCAATCCCATTGCCGCGGAACTGTCGGACATGCGGCCGAGCCTGCTGCCGGGGCTCCTGCGGGCTGCGCAGCGCAATGCCGACCGGGGTTATCCGGACGCGGCCCTGTTCGAGGTCGGCCAGTGCTTCGCCTCCGATGCGCCGGAGGGCCAGACCATCCGGGCGGCGGCGGTCCGGCGCGGCAGTGCCGGTCTGTCGGGCGCCGGACGCCACTGGCACGGCACGGCCGGGACCGTCGACGCCTTCGACGCCAAGGCCGACGCCCTGGCCCTGCTGGGCAGCCTCGGCGTTCCGACCGGCGGCCTTCAGATCACCGCCGGCGGCCCGTCCTGGCTTCATCCCGGCCGCTCGGGCACCCTGCGCTTCGGTCCGAAGACCGAGATCGGCTGGTTCGGCGAGGTGCATCCGCGGACGCTCCAGGCCCTCGATCTGAAGGGCACCCTCGTGGCCTTCGAGATCGTCCTCGACGCCCTGCCCCTGCCCAAGCACAAGCCGACCAAGGCCAAGGCCGCCCTGGTGCTGTCGGAGCTCCAGCCGCTGTCGCGGGACTTCGCCTTCGTGGTCGGCCGCGACGTGCCGGCGGGTGACCTCGTGAAGGCCGCACAGAACGCCGAGCGCAAGCTCGTCACCGGCGTCGACGTGTTCGATCTGTATGAGGGACCCGGCGTGCCGGACGGCGCGAAGTCGGTGGCGATCGCGGTGCGCCTGCAGCCCGTCGAGCGGACCCTCACCGACGCGGAGATCGAGGCGGTGAGCGCCAGGATCGTCGCCGAAGTGTCCCGCAAAACCGGCGCGACCCTTCGGACCTGAGGCGCCGCCATGGACCGGATCGCCCTGCTGATCGAAGACCTCGCGGCGGCCGAATACCGGCCGAAGGCGGCGCTGCGGGAAGCGCTCAAACATCCCTCCGCCGTCGCGGAGGCGACGCTGCCGCTGCTGGAGGGCGCGGCCGACGGACGTGAGCTGACGCCGGAGGAGACGAACCTTCTCTTCTGGGGCCTGCACGTCCTGGCCCATGCCCGGGATACGCGCGCCCTGGCACCGCTGCTGAGGCTGCTCCGGCACGACGAGGAAACCCTCGACGCCATCCTCGGCGATGCCGTCACGGCGACCCTTGCCAAGATCCTGGCGAGCCTGTTCGACGGCGATCCGCAGCCGCTGTTCCGTCTGATCCTGGACAGCACGGTGGACGATTACGTGCGCATGGCGCTGCTCAGCGCCTGCACCTTCCTGACCCTGGAGGGTCGGATCGACCGGGCCGCGATGCACGACCTGCTGGTCCGGTTCGATGACGCCCAGGCGGCCGTGGAAGGGGCGCCGGCCTGGGTCGGTTGGGAGGAGACGATCGCCCATCTCGGTTTCCGGGACCTCGCGCCCCGGGCGGCTGCGGCCCGTGCCGACGGACGCCTCACCGACGAGATCAGCGACGCCGGGTGGTTCAAGGACGCTCTGCGCAAGGCCGAGGCCAATCCGGACGACCGCGACCGGCTCGGCCCCTACCAGTACGGCTACCTCGACGAGCCGGTGGAAGCCCTCGACTGGGCCGAGGAGGGCGCGGGGGAGCCGCAGCGCAATCCGCTCAAGAACGTCGGCCGCAACGATCCGTGTCCCTGCGGCTCCGGGAAGAAGTTCAAGAAGTGCTGCCTCGGCGCCGAGACCGTCGAGGGCCCGTGGATGCCGCCGGGTTCCCTAGGCCGCTGAGGCGCCGGTGCCGCTGAGCGGGTTGTCGGGATCCCAGCCGTAGCTCAGCGTCTCGAACCGCATGGCGCGGGCATCGACCATCAGGAGGCGCCCGACCAGGGGCTCTCCGAAGCCCGCCACCGAGCGGAGCAACTCCATGGCCATCAGCGAGCCCATCACCCCGGCCAGGGCTCCCAGCACGCCGGCCTCCGCGCAGGCCGGCACGCTGCCGGGCGGCGGCGGGTTCGGGAAGAGGCAGCGATAGGTCGGGTTCGGCGTCCCGTCCGGCCCGGTCTCGTGGGCGCGGATCGTGGTCAGCGTCCCGTCGAAGCGGCCGAGCGCCGCCGTCACCAGCGGGCGGCGCGCGCGGAAACAGGCATCCGACACCGCGTAGCGCGTGGCGAAATTGTCGGATCCGTCGGCCACGAGGTCGTAGCCGGCGATCAGGTCGACGGCGTTGTCCGGATCGATGCGGACCGGATGCGGGACGACGGTCACGTGCGGGTTGAGCCGCGCCACCGCGTCGGCGGCGCTCTCGACCTTTAGCCGGCCGAGATCCGGCGTGCCGTGGATCACCTGCCGCTGGAGGTTCGAGAGGGAAACCGCGTCGTCGTCGACGATTCCGATCGTCCCGATTCCGGCGGCGGCGAGATACTGGATCAGCGGCGCGCCGAGCCCCCCGGCCCCGACGACCAGGATCCGGGCGGCCTTGATCCGGGCCTGGCCGGGGCCGCCGACCTCGGCGAGGACGAGGTGGCGGGCGTAGCGTTCGATCTCATCGGGAGCGAGGGCCATGGCTGCCCCTTAATCCGCGGCGCCGCCAATCGGAAGCGCTGAAAAGACAACGCCGCCCCGGTGAGGAGGCGGCGCGGATCTCGCGTCTCGGGATCGGTGCCGCTCAGCGCGGCGCCAGGATCATGATCATCTGGCGGCCTTCGAGCATCGGCTCGCTCTCGACCTTGGCGATCTCCGCCGTCTCGCTCTTCACGCGCTCCAGGAGGCGCAGACCGATATCTTGGTGAGCCATCTCACGACCGCGGAAGCGCAGGGTCACCTTGACCTTGTCGCCTTCCTCGAAGAAGCGGTGCACCGACTTCATCTTGGTGTCGTAGTCGTGCTTGTCGATGCCGGGGCGGAGCTTGATCTCCTTCACCTCGACGGTCTTCTGGCGCTTGCGGGCCTCGTTCTGCTTCTTCTGCTCGTTGAAGCGGAAGCGCCCGTAATCGAGCAGCTTGCAGACGGGCGGCACGGAGTTCGGCGCGATCTCCACGAGATCGAGACCGGCTTCCTCAGCCAGATTGAGGGCGTCGAAGAAGGGGACGACGCCGCGGTTCTGCCCGGTATCGTCGATCAGCTGCACTTCCCGCACACCGCGAATGTCGCGGTTGGCGCGCGGCCCGTCCTTCTGCGGGGCCGGCATGGCTCTCATCGGTCTACGAATGGCTTAGGTCTCCTGCTGCAACGGCGAAACGGCGGTTCCCAGAAGGATCTCCTGGCCGCCTGCCGCCCCGGTCTCTTCCGGACGTACAACGTTGGTGGAACCGCGACCAGAGTCAACCGCCTGAAGCCGCGGTGCCGAAAATAATCGGCCACGGCGTCTCGGTCCGCTTTCCGGGTCAGCCGGCCGCTCAGGGCAAGCGGCCGAGCAGCCCCGCATAGACCGCCAACGTGTCGCCGACCATGCGCTCGAGGGAGAAATGCGCCGCGACATGCGCACGGCTCCGCCGTCCGAGGGCGTCGCGGGCGCTGGCGCCGAGAGAAAGGGCCTCGGTCAGGGATGCGGCGAGCGCGGCCGCGTCGCCGGCCGGGACGCGCCATCCGGTGCGCTGGCCCGCTGGCGTCTCCGGCGGCGCCAGTACGGTTTCCGGTACGGCCCCGAGATCGGACACCACCACCGGCGTACCGAGCGCCTGCGCCTCCACGGCCGAACGGCCGAAGGCCTCCGGCTCAACGGACGGCACCGCCACCACCGAGGCGGCCCGGAAGGCGGCCGGCATGTCGGTGCAGTGACCGACCCGCCGGACGATACCCTCGAGCCCGCGCGCGGCGATCAGCGCATCGAGTTCGCGCTCGTAGGAGGCGCGTCCTTGAGGGTCTCCCGCCAGGACCACGGCCAGATCGGGAACGCCGCGGTCGCGCATCTGCGCGGCCGCCTCGATCAGCACCCGATGGCCCTTCCAGGCCGTGAGGCGGGCGGCCAGCAGGATCACGCGCTCGTGCGGCGCGACGTTCCAGCTCCGGCGCAGCGCCTCGACCCGTACGGCGCCGACGGCGACCGGGTTGAACACGCCGAGATCCGTGCCGCGGTGGATGACCCGCACGCGGTCGCCAGCCTGCTCGGCATGCAGCCGGTGGATCAGGTCTGCGGTGTAGTGCGAGTTGGCGATGACCACGTCGCCGCGGGCCATCACCGAATTGTACAGAACCTTGACGTTGGTCCGGCCGGAATAGCTGCCGTGATAGGTGGTGACGAACGGCAGGCCGAGCCGGCGCGCCGCTCCGAGGGCGACCCAAGCGGGCGCACGGGAGCGGGCATGGATGATCTGCACCTGCTCGCGGCGGCAGAGGGCCATGAGCCGCAGGACGTTCACGGCCATCAGCGCCGGATTCTTCGCGGCGGCCGGGAAGCGAAGCCAGTGGCCGCCCTTGGCCTGCAATTCCCCGACGAGCCGCCCCCCCTCCGTCGCCACCAGCGCGCGGGCGCCCACGGCCGCGAGGCCGCCCGCGACATCGACGGTCGTGCGCTCGGCGCCCCCGGCGTCGAGTTCGGGAATGATCTGCAGGACGCGAGCGCCCGCAAGGGCCCCGACTTCCGCGGGAAAACCCGACAAGGCGTGTGTACCTTCGCCCGTCCGCGGTCCATCGGCGAGGACGCGCAGGCCCCCGACCGGTATCTGCCAAATGCTCGCTACCATTGATCCAGCATCGCCGCCGGGCTTTACGGTCCGGTAAACGAGAGTTGAAGCCGAACCGTTCAGGTCCGGACTTCTTCCACGTCGAGACAGGGATATCGGAGAGAACGATGTCGGATATGGCCCCCGAGTTCCTCACCGTCGGCACGGGCGAGGCCGCCCGGCGCATCGCCGTGCGGGTGCGTCAGGGGGGCGGTCCACCGGTCGTCTGGCTCGGCGGATTCCGCTCCGACATGACGGCCACCAAGGCGACGGCGCTGGATGCCTGGGCCTCGCAGAGGGGCCGCACGCTCATCCGCTTCGATTATGCCGCGCATGGGGCCTCGAGCGGCACCTTCACGGAATGCACGATCTCTTCGTGGCTCGAGGACGCGCAGGCCGTCCTGGCCGCCTACGCCGCGGAGGCGCCGATTCTCGTCGGCTCGTCGATGGGGGGATGGATCGCCTGCCTGGCCGCCCGCGACCGGGCGAACGGAGGTCAGGCGACCGCCGGTCTCGTGCTCATCGCCCCGGCCCTGGATTTCACCGAAGAGCTGATCTGGAACCGCCTCGGCGAGGCGGCCCGCGCCATGCTGATCCGGGACGGCATCCTGCGGAGGCCCAGCGACTACGGGTCGGAACCGGACCCGATCACCCTGAACCTCATCGACGACGGGCGGCGGCATTGCATGCTCGGCGACACGGTCGATCCGGCCTGCCCGGTCCACATCCTCCAGGGCATGCGGGACACCGATGTGCCTTACACCCACGCCCTGAAGATCCTTGGCCGGCTGCCGGCCGAGGACACCGTGCTGACGCTCATCGCCGACGGGGATCACAGCCTGTCGCGGCCGCAGGACATCGCGCGCCTGATCGCCGCAGTGGACGAGATCGCCTGACCGGTTCCTCGGCCGGAGCGGTCAGTGGAGGCTGACCGGCTGCAGGTCCTGCGCGACCGCATTCGCCAGGACGACGTCCCGCGAATCGGCGAGCATGATCGGAGCGCCACTCGCCGAGAGGAGGGCAAACAGATCGAGGCCGGGCAGCAGCTCGGGCGCCTGTGGGAAGAAACGGCGGACCTCGTCGGACCGGATGGGCCGGACATAGGCGATGTGACCCTCGCCCAAGGCCGCGAGATCGGCGGGCGCAAAATCGGCCGGGTCGAGATCGGCCGGGGTCAACGGAGACGGGTTCAGATTGGTCATCAAAGCCCTCCTGGGGTGGCAGAGCGTGCGCCGCCGATCCTGAAGGCTTCGGCGGCTCCTTACTGATGTGGGGATCCGCGCCGTCCAATCAATCGGTCTCAGCCGCGGGCGCCGATATCGATCTTGCGCACGATGCGATCCGGTTCCGGACGGACCAGATCGATCGACAGCAGGCCGTTGGCGAGGTCGGCCCCGAGGACCTCCATGCCGTCGGCGAGGAGAAAGGCCCGCTGGAACTGGCGCGCCGCAATGCCGCGGTGAAGAAAGTGCCTCTCGCGCTCGTCGACCTGGCGACCGCGTACGACAAGCTGGCTCTCCTCCAACATGACGTCCAACTGGTCGCGGGTGAAGCCGGCGACCGCCAGCGTGATGCGCAGGCGCTCGGGCTCGCTCTCGGTGCGGGGCAGCCGCTCGATGTTGTAGGGTGGATAGCCGTCATTGGCGGCCTTTGAGACCCGGTCGAGAGCCTGTTCGATCTCGTCGAAGCCGAGCAGGAACGGGTGCCCGAAGGGCGAGGATCGGGTCATCGCGGCCATCATCCAGAAAGCGAGGCCTCCGACCCCGGGATCCGCCGCAATCCCGGGATGCCTGAGCACCTCGTCGACAGGGAGCCCACCGAAGTAGCGCTCCGCCGGACGAGACGTCGCCGGCAACAACGAGATATGGCCAAGGCCGTCCGGGCCATCAAGGGAGGCCGCGGGTTTCGTCCGGACGGCGTGGTCCGATCCAATCCAGGATAATTAGGCAAAAATTACCGGGACACATAGGCAAAGACGTGGACGGCCACGCTTTCCTCTAACAGTTTGGAACTGCTCTGATTTTCTCGCTGGGCCTTGATCCGGGCGGCCGGCCTGGATACTGCCGCGAAAGAAGATGATCCGACCATGACGGTCGGTCTATGCAAGTTGTCCTGCGACGCGAGGCACCGCAGTCCATGAGCGCGCCCCTGACCCGGACTGATCATGCGGCGATGCGGCGCGTCGCCGATATCTGCGGCGATGAGGCTGATATCCTGGCCCTGTCGGTGGCCCGTTTCGTGGCCGCCGGCTACATGACCAGCGACGTCGCCTGCTGGAACGCGGCCTTCGACGGCGCCGAGCAGCTGCTCGGGCCGACCGAAGGCTGCCGCTTCGTCGCCTGTGTGGTCGCGATCATCCGGGCACTGCGGGCGGAGCGCGACGGCGACTGGTCGTTCATGCCGGCGAGTTGCTGCCGCGTGACCGGTCACGAATGCGCCTTGGTGACGCTGATCAACCGCGGGCGTCAGCGCCTCTGGACGGACTTGGAGGCAGCCGCCGCCGAGATCACCGGACGGGAGGCGGCGCCCCGCCTCGTGGCGGCGGTCCGCGCGGCCGTCGGGCCGCTGGATGCGGCGGCCCAACGCCTCGCCCCGGCCTCCTGCCCCGCAGGCGCGGTGCTTCACTGATCCGGCCCCAACCCGCCCGGCCGGCGCGGCGCGAAACGCCGGCCGGCAGACACTTGAAAAGGACTTGGTCACGGTGATTGCCCTGCGCGCCCCCCTGTACCGTCGGCGGATCGGGCGTATCGCCCTCGACACGGCGGCCTGCTTCGCGCTCTCGGCGCTCCTCGTGGTATCGGCCCTGGCGCAGGATGCCGCGGAGAAGTCCGCGCCGATCAAGCTGCAGCTCAACAAGGTCGAGACTGCGGGCGAGGCCTGCCGGATCACCATGGTGATCGACAACAAGGGGCCCGGCCTGAAATCCTACAAGGTGGATCTCTTCGCCTTCGACCCGGAGGGCGTCGCGCAGAAGCGTGTCGCGGTGGAGCTCGGTCCGCTGCCGCCGAAGAAGACCACCGTCAAGATCTTCGACTTCCCCGGCATCGCCTGCAACAAGGTCGGGCGCGTCCTGTTGAACGACGTCCTGGCCTGCGACGGCGGTGATTCCGCGCGCGAGGCCTGCCTCGAGCGGACCGAGACCGACAGCAAGGCCGGCCTCCCGTTCGACCGCTGATGCGGATGGTTTGACGGTCGATCAGACCAAACCGCCCGGCGGCGAGGGTCGCCGGGCGGCCAGCGGCTTTCGCCGCACCCCGAGATGACGGCGGCGCAAGGCCGCGTGAGACCAAGACGCCAGGAGCCCGCGATGGACCCGACACAAGCGCCGATCGAGGCGGCCCACGACTTCTCCTTCCTCGGTCTGTTCCTGCAGGCCGACCCGATCGTGAAGGGTGTGATGATCCTGCTGGTGATCGCCTCGATCGCCTGCTGGACGGTGGTGTTCGAGAAGATCATCCGGCTGGCCGCCGCTCGGCGTCAGGCCAAGGCCTTCGCCACGCTGGTCCGCTCCGGGGGCAGCCTCGACGGCGAGCATCGCGGCATCGCCGGCCACGTGGTGAAGGCGGCCATCGACGCGTGGCGCGATCAGGATTCCTCCGAGACCCGGGCCGAGCGCCGCGACCGGATCGAGCGGGCGATGAAGGGCGCCCTCACCCTCGAAGTGAAGCGCCTGCGCACCGGCCTGTCGCTGCTGGCGACTTCGGGCTCCACGGCCCCGTTCGTCGGGCTGTTCGGCACCGTCTGGGGCATCATGAACTCGTTCTCGTCCATCGCCCGCAGCCAGGACACGTCGCTGGCCGTGGTGGCCCCGGGCATCGCGGAGGCGCTGTTCGCCACGGCGATCGGTCTCGTCGTCGCGATCCCGGCGGTGATGGCCTACAACAAGCTGTCGAGCGACGTGAGCGGCATCCAGAGCACCTTCTCGTCCTACATTTCAGTTCTGGGCAATCGTCTCGCGCGCGACCGCGCCGGCGCCCATCGGGCGGCTGCCGAATAGAGCCGCCGCGCCCGCCCGCACAGAACCGAACGTAACGGTACCGGAGACGCCCCATGGCGATGGGATCCCTTCGCGCGAACGACGACGACGACCTCGACGACATGCCGATGTCCGACATCAACGTCACGCCGATGGTCGACGTGATGCTCGTGCTCCTGATCATCTTCATGGTCGCCGCACCGCTGATGACCACCGGCGTGCCGGTCCAGCTGCCGAAGACGGCGGCCCCCAAAGTCGCGCAGTCGAAGAAGCCCGCGGAGGTGACGGTCGACAAGGACGGCAACCCGTCCATCGCCAAGGAGGTGTTCACGATGGACAGCATCGTGCCGCGCCTGCGCGAGATGGCGGCTGCCGACAAGGATCAGGTCATCCTCGTGCGCGGCGACCGTGACGTGCCCTACGGCAAGGTGATGGAGGTGATGGGCCTCGTCGGCCAGGCCGGCTTCACCAAGGTGTCGCTGATCGCGCAGTCGCCCGGCGGCGCCGCTCCGGCAGCGGCCGCCGCTCCGGCCGCCTCCGCAGGGACCGCGCGCTGAACCGATGAGCACCTTCACGTCGACGGATCTGCCGGTCGGGGCCGGCGAGCGCCGCCCGTCCGGGCTGGTCGCCGCCTTCCTGGTCGCCCTCGGGCTGCATGCGCTTGCGTTGGCCGCGATGATGTTCCTGCGGCTGGCCCCGCCCGCGCCGCCCGGCGAGCAGCAGATCACCGTCGACCTCGCGCCGCTCATGACGGATGCGACCACCGAAGCTCCGGCGGAGCAGCAGATGAGCCAGGAGTCCCCGCCGGAGACGAAGCCGGTGGACGCGCCGCCCGACGAGGCCGTCCAGCCCCCGCCGCCGACCGAGATGACCGAGGTCAAGCCGGAGGACACCCAGCCGGTCGAAGCGCCGGCGGAGGCGCAGCCGGTCGAGGCGCAGAACCAAGTGATTACCTCCACGTCGGAGGCGGCCGAGCCGCTGGCGGCGCCGCCGACCGAGGTCGCCAAGACCGAGGAACCGCCGAAGCCCACACCGGACCCCGCCAAGCTCAAGGCGGAACGGGAGGCCAAGCTGCGGAAGATCCGCGAGGAGAAGCTCCGCGAGCAGAAGCGCGAAGAGGCGCGTCAGGAGCGCCTGGAGGAGATCCGCGAGGCGAAAGCCAAGGCCGCGCGCGAGGCGAAGGCGCGTGAGGCCAAGGCCCGGGCGGGCGCCGAGCGGAGTTCGGCCTCGGCCTCGCGCCAGAATGCGGTCGGCCGGGCCGCCGCAGGCAACGATCCGAGCGCCATGCGGCAATGGCAGGGCGCGATCAGCGCAGCGATCCACAGCCGGATGAACGTGAACGCGGCCGTCGGAACCGGGGGCGGGACCGCGGTGGTGCGCTTCACCGTGATGCGCTCGGGCCAGGTGACGGGCGCCGGCCTGGCCCGCTCCAGCGGGATCGGCCAGATCGACAGCGCCGCCCTCGCGGCGGTGCGCGGCAGCATGCCGGCGGCGCCGCCCGGTGTCACGCTGTCGAACCTGACGGTCTCCATCCCGCTTCGGTTCGGCGTGCGCTGATCGAACGACGATCGGGGCCGGTATCTCTCGTCAGAACGCGGACCCGGGCCGCATGGACAGGTGGACCCGCACGAAGGGTGTGCGCGGTCAGCCCCGACCGTCGATCCGGATTCGCCATCGGCGTCGCGGGCATGCTAAAGCCTTCGCGAAGCTGCTCTCCTTGCGCGCCTGACGGCGGTGCGGGAGGGCGAATGATCCGGCCTTGCCCTCCGCCCGTCGAACAGGCCGGACCCGCTCAGACACCGTCTCGCGCAGGATGCGTCGGGTCGGATCCGTCGAGCCGGGGTGAAAGGGACAGGATGAGCGACGAGACTGAGTTTGACCTCGACGAGGTGAATGCCGTCCGCGACGCGGAAGCGGAAGCGAAGACGCGTGCCGAGAATCGCGCTGAGCGTGCGGAACGTGCGGAGCGCATGGCGCGCGAAGGCGCCCAGGCCATGGCGGAGCATCACGCGGCCATCAAGGCTGTGGATGAGCGGACGCTTCGGCTGCGCTCGCTGCGCCTCGCCAAGGAGGCCGCAGACGCGCAGGCCAAGGCGGCCGAGAAGGAAGCCAAGGCGGCCGCCAAAGGCACCGCGAAGAAGGCCGTGAAGAAGGCGGCACCGAAGAAGACGACCGCGAAGGATTAGGGGTCGATGGCCGAGGACCGCAACCGCCGCCGCTTCACCGATCCGCGCGCGACCGCCGAGGCGGCTTTCCGGGCCGCCACGACCCCGAAGCCGGCTGCCCCGCCGCCGCAACCGGCCGCACGGCCGACGACGATCCCCGGCTCGCGGGAGGTGGTGAGCTTGCGTCTCGACAGCGCCGTGCTCGCGCATTTCCAGAAGGACGGGCCGGGCTGGCAGGACCGCATCAACGAGGCGCTCAGAAGCCTCGTCCCAGCGGACGACGCCTGAATCGTCCATTTGATCGGAGGGCGGCCGGGTCTCAGCCCGGCTTCGGCCGGTCACGCAGGATCCGGTTCACCGCCCGGTCAAGGGCGGACAGAAAGGCCGATCGGTCTGCGCGCGAGAACGGCTTCGGCCCGCCCGTGATGGTTCCGGCTTCGCGCAACGATTGCATCAGGTCGCGTGTGGCGAGCGCGAGGCCGATCCCGGACTCGCTGAATGGCTTACCGGTGAAGGCCAGAACCGTGGCGCCGGCTTTCACGCAGCGCGCAGCCAGCGGAACGTCGGCGGTGAGCACGATGCTCCCGGGCCCCGCCCGCGCGGCGATCCAGTCATCGGCGGCGTCGAGTTCCGAACCGACCACCACGCGCTCGATCCAGGGCTCGCGCGGGAGGTTCAGCACGCTGTTGGCGACGACGTGGACGGTGAGGCCGTAGCGTGCGGCCACCCGGTAGGTCTCGTCCTTCACCGGGCATGCATCGGCGTCGAGATAGATCGCCGGACCGGTCGGGGTGGCACGCGTCGGGTCGCTCGTGGCAGCGCTCATGACCGGGGCACGACCTTCGAGATGAAGCCCGCCAGGATCAGGAGCACACCCAGGCCGAACTGCCAGCGCTCGATATCGCCGCCGACCGACAGCACGATGGCGCGGCCGAAGACCACGACCCCGATCAGCGGCAGGCCAAAACGGAGCGCCATCTTGACGGCGATCAGGGTGTTGGCGCGGGCGGCGCTGACACGGGCCATCAGCGGGCGACCGCAGCGCGGCGCGGCGCCAGATCCGCCACGGCGGCACTCTCGGCAGGACCACGCTCCAGAGTCGCCACGGACAACGGCGCGCCGCGGCCGCGGAGGGCATGGGCGCCGAGAGAGCGCGCCCGGACGCCGGCTGGCAGGCGCGGAAGACGGCCGAGGAGATCCTGCGAGATCAGGATGCCGACCCCGAGCGGGCGGCACAGGGCCTCGATCCGCGACGTCACGTTCACGGCGTCGCCGAAATACGCGATCTTATGGCGGTCGACTCCGACTTCGGCCGTGACCACCGAGCCGCCATGCAGCGCCGCCCGCAGCCGCGGCACCGTCCCGAATCGGGTGGTCCAGGCCGCGGCATCCGCCTCGATCCGGTCGAGCACGTCGAACAGGCAGGTGATGCAGCGCGCGTCCTTGAGGCCGCGGGCCATCGGCCAGGTCACCATGGCGAGATCGCCGACATAGTCGTCCACGGATCCGCCGTTGCGCCGCACCGGCTCGGCCAGCGTCGCGAACACGGCCCCGAGATACTCCTGGGCGCGCAGGTCCCCGTGCGCCTCCGCGAAGGCGGTGGAGCCGACGACGTCGAGGAACAGGAAGATCCGCTCCTCCGCCACCGGCTTGTGGTAGCGGCCGATCATGAAGTTCACGAACACCTCGCCGCCGATCAGATCGCGCATCCGGATCACGAAGACGAGGAGGCCGGACACGGCCAAGGCGTAGGCGAGGACCCGCGCGGTCATCCGGGTCGCGGTCGTCAGATCGTCCGGTGTCAGGGCGAAGGCCCAGACGACCAAGCCGCCGAGGGCGTTGCCCGCCATGATCATCAGGACGTAGGCGAGTTCCGCGGCCAGCACGTAGAGCCACGCCGGCAGGCGGCGGATCCGCGTCTGCAGGCCGGCCAGGATCAGCCCGCGGTCGAAAGCCAGCACCGTGGCACCCATGCAGAGGCCGTAGGTGAATCCGGCGAGGGGAGAGGCGCCAGCCGCGAAGATGATGTTGTAGAGCAGCCCCGCGCCGGCCGCCGCCAGCAGGATCAGACCCCAGAATATTCGATGGGCCGGCAGCATCGACACATCTCCAGCATGGCCACTGACGGACCGGGTGTCGTGTGGCCGGGCGCGGCGGCGCCCTGCGGGAGGCGCAGGCTCGGCATACCCGCGCCGCCTGACCTCGAGCCTGGGCCTAAAGTTTAGCGTCGCGGAAGGCCGCCAGCCATTGCTCAACGCCCCAAGATGGCGCGAGTAAGGCGTGCCGGGGAGTTGAACGGCGGACCCATGACACGTCGGCGGCCCGATCCCGACCGGATCGCCGTCAGCAACCCCTGTGACAGCGAAAAGGGAGCGCTGCCATGTATGCCAGGAGCTTCGGCGCGATGCGCGTCTCGGTCCCGGTCATCGGCCAGGGCACGTGGCACATCGACAGTTCGGACCGGACGGATGCGATCCGCGCGTTGCGGGCCGGAATCGACGCCGGCATGACCCATATCGACACCGCGGAGATGTACGGCGACGCGGAGGCAATCGTCGCCGCCGCCATCGCGGATTGCCGCGAGGAGGTCTTCCTCGTTTCGAAGGTGGTCCCTGGCAATGCGACGCGCCGCGGCGTGGCGCGGGCCTGCGAGGCTTCGCTCCGACGCCTGCGGACGGATCGGCTGGACAGCTATCTGCTGCACTGGCCGGGCCAGCACCCCCTCGAGGAGACGATCGCGGGCTTCGAGGATCTGCGCCGGGCGGGCAAGATCCTGTCCTGGGGTGTCAGCAATTTCGACGTCGAGGATCTCGACCGCGCCCTCGCCATCGCGGGGCCGGACCGGATCGCCTGCAATCAGGTCCTCTACCACCTGAACGAGCGGGCCATCGAGCATGCTGTGCTGCCCTGGTGCGAGAAGCACGGCGTCGCGATGGTCGGCTATTCGCCCTTCGGCAGCGGCGACTTTCCCGATCCGGACAGTGCTGGCGGCCGCGTCCTGGCGGGCATCGCGCGGAGCCATGGGACGACGCCCTACGCCGTGGCCCTCGCCTTCCTGACCCGGCTGCCCGGCACCTTCACGATTCCGAAGACCGGTCGCCCGGACCGGGCCATCGAGAATGCCGGCGCGGCAGACCTGCATCTGGGTGCGGCCGAGATCGCCCTGATCGACGCGCATTTCCCTCGGGGGCCACGCCCCCGGATCCTGCCCATGCTCTGAGCCGCGGGCCGGCTCAGGCCCGCATCGCCAGTGTCGGGGGTGCGCGCGGCGGTGCGGCCCGCACCCGATTGCGGCCGGCCTTCTTGGCGGCATAGAGGGCCGCGTCCGCCGCCGTGAAGAGGTCATCGGGCGGATCCCCGCTGGCCGGATCGGCGGAGGCCACGCCGATGCTGACCGTGGCGCTGCCGCCGACGTCCGGAGCATGGGGGATCCCGAGGCTCACCACCGCGCGGCGGATGCGCTCCGCCGCCGCCCCCGCCGCCGTCGCATCGAGTCCCGGCAGCAGCGCGACGAATTCCTCGCCGCCGATCCGGAAACTCAGCCCGCCGGTATCGAGCGTCTGCTGCAGACACAGCGCCACCGCCTTGAGCACCTCGTCGCCGCGCTGGTGGCCGAAGCGGTCGTTGAACTGCTTGAAGTGGTCGGCATCGACGATCATCAGGGCCAACGGAGTCCGCAGTCGCGCGGCACGGGTCCACTCCACGGCGAAGTGTTCGTCGTAGCTGCGCCGGTTCGGCAGCCCGGTTAAGCCGTCGGTCCGGGCGAGCACCGCGAGTGCAGCATTCGCTTCGCGCGTGGAGGCCTCCGCGGCCGCCCGGCGACCCACCTCCCGGTGAAGCAGAATCGTCAGCCCGAAGGTGAGGACGCAGAGACTGAGGATCAGGATACCGACGATCGCCGCCTTATAGATCCAGACCTCGCGGATGCTGTCGACATCCGTAGCCACCGTCACGATCAGCGGCAGGTCGTCGAGATTCGCGAAGCTGTAGACCCGGTCTACGCCGTCCAAGGCCGACCGTCCCTGAAACTCGCCGCGGGCATGCGCCTGATAAAACGTGTGGGCCGGACTTGCACGGATGCTCTGCCCGAGCAATTGCGGCCGGGCCGGCGCGCGGATCAGGAGCGTCCCGTCCCGATGGAACACGTTCAGGGCGATACCGTCATCGAAGCGCAGCCGGTCGAAGAGCGCCCGGAAATGCGCGAGTCTGATCGATCCGTACACGATCCCCGCGAAGGAGCCGTCTGCCGTCTGGATCCGCCGGGTCATGCGGATAATGGGCTCCCCGGTCAGACGGGACTGAGTCGGTCCAGTGAGGATCAGACCCGCATCGGGATTGGACTTGTGGATCTGGAATTCCGGCAGCGTGCTCAGGTTGGGCCGGTTCTGCAGGTTGGGATCGCTCGTCAGTTGGACATCACCCGCCGCATCCGTGACGGTGATCGGGCCGAGACCGGAGCCCGCGACGGCGGTGTCGAACACGGCCAAGCGTCTGAGTTCCGGGTCCAGAATTATGATATCCGCGCGGTGCGCCAAGCGTGCGGAACTCTGCAGGGAGAGATCGTAAACCCGCAGGCTGTGGCCGACCCCCTCCTCGATCACGGCCAGGAGGTTCGCGGCGTTGCGGCGCGCATTGTGCCAAGCGACATCGCGCAGATCGAGGCAGAGATACACCCCGAGCAGCGTCAGGCAGAGCAGCAGGCACGTGCCCCCCAGCGCGATCAGACGCGAGGCGCGATCGGCGAGGTGGACTCGGATCGCTGTGGCAGTCGCGCGCGGGACCATGGGCTCGATCGGGTTGCCGCCGGCCCCGGCAACCGGGGAGCGGACTTGCTATCGACCCGAATTCTGAGTCCCGAATATTGAAAAAGGCGTTATTCTAGGGATTAAGAAGCGTCCGATTTGCGCCAATATAGATCAATCGGCACCGGGCCTATCAGTGCTGCCGCGTCAAGTCCGCGGTCAGCCTGATTTCGAGCACCGTCGATCAGACCCGCGATGGGGTGGCGAGCGCCGGGCCGTCACCGATCGGCGGCGTCAGTCGCCGATCCCGAACAACTTTTCGATGAAGTTGCGGTCATCCTTCTGAGCGCGCCGCGCCGGCGCGGACTGGCGCGGCGCGGGCGCCTCCGGTTCGCCCAGAATCTGCCCGAGGAGCCCGCCCGGTGCAGGCGGCGCGGCACTCGCCACCGAGGCGGTCGTCTCCGGCTGCCTGCGCCAGCGGTTGAGGCCGGGGAGCGGGACCGGAGTCTGCCCCTTCAGCGCCTGGGTCATATACGACTTCCAGATCTCCGCCGGCAGATTGCCGCCGGTGACCTTCTTGGTCAGCTCGCCGTCGTCGTTGCCGAGCCAGACCCCGGTGACGAGGCTGCCCGAGAAGCCGATAAACCAAGCATCGCGGTAGTCCTGCGTGGTGCCGCTCTTGCCCGCCAGGTCCCAGCCCGGGATGTCCGCCTTCTTGCCGGTGCCGCTGACGAAGACCTCGTGCATCATCGCATTCATCATGCCGTCGGCGTTGGCATCGATGACCCGGCCGAGACCATTGTCGGAGCGCTTGTACAGGACCTTGCCGCCCTGGCTCTTCACGGCGGTCACCACGTAGGGGATCACGCCGGTGCCGCCGTTGGCGAAGGCCCCGTAGGCGCCGACCATCTCCAGCAGCGTCACTTCGGACGTGCCCAGGGCGATGGAGCCGTTGGCCTGGAGCGGCGAGGTGATGCCGAGCCGCTGGGCGGTCTGCACCACGGTCTTCGGGCCGACCTCCTGGCCGAGCCGCACCGCGACGGTATTGAGCGAATGGGCGAGCGCCGTCCGCAAGGTGACAGGCCCCTCGTACCGGTGCGAGTAGTTCTCCGGGGCCCAGTTGCCGATCCGGACCGGCGCGTCCTCCCGGACCGTGTCGGGCGTGGCGCCGTGCTCCACGGCAGCGAGGTACACGAAGGGCTTGAACGAGGAGCCGGGCTGGCGCTTCGCGGTCGTGGCACGGTTGAACTGGCTCTGGGCGTAGTCGCGCCCACCGATCAGCGCCCGGATCGCGCCGTCGGGCCGCATCGAGACCAGCGCGCCCTGGCCGACATTGAAGCGCACGCCCTTTGCGTTGAGTTCGTCGGTGAGCACCTTCTCGGCGGCGGCCTGGAGAACGGGATCGACGGTCGTCTGGACCGTGATGTCGGTGTCGAACTTGCCGACGTAGTCGTCGAGCACGTCCATCACGAGGTCTGCGACGTAATTGGCCGAACCGCCGCCGCGGGCATTGGTGGGCTTCGCCGGCTGGGCGAGCGCCACCTTCACGTCCTGCGGCGCGGCGAAGCCGAGTTCCTGCATCGCGGCGAGCACCTGGGCGGCGCGGGCCTGGGCGGCCGGGAGGTTGCGGTTCGGAGCGAGCCGCGACGGCGCCTGAACGAGGCCGCCGAGCATCGCGGCCTGCGCAAGGCTCACCTCCTTGGCGGGCTTGCCGAAATAGCGCTGCGCGGCCGCCTCGACGCCGTAGGCGCCGGCGCCGAAATAGACACGGTTCAGGTAGAGCTCGAGGATCTCGTCCTTGGTGTACTTGTGCTCCAGCCAGAGCGCGAGGATCGCCTCCTGGATCTTGCGCGAGGCGGTCCGCTCCTGCGTCAGGAACAGATTCTTGGCGAGCTGCTGCGTCAGGGTCGAGCCGCCCTGTGCGACGCCGCGCCGGGTCAGGTTCTGACCGATGGCGCGCAGGATGCCGACCGGATCCACGCCGAAATGCTGGTAGAAGCGCCGATCCTCGATCGCCACGAAGGCGCGCGGCAGGTAGGGCGGCAGCTCCTTGATCGAGACCACCCGGCCGCCGGTCTCGCCGCGATTGGCGAGCAGCGAGCCGTCGCTCGCCAGGATGGCGATGTTGGGCGGCCGTTTCGGCACCGCGAGCTGGTCGATCGGCGGCAATTGCGACGCGTGGTAGGCGATGAGCCCGGCAAGCCCGATCACCCCCCAGAGACCGAGGACGACGGTGCCGTAGACGATGCGGCCGAGCCAGGACCGCCGGCGTCGGCCGCGACCCGAGGCCTTCGCCCGCCCGGTGGTCCGCGCCGGCGCCTTGTTCGGCTGCCGCGCTCCTCCGCCGCCCGATCGCTTCGCCACGCCGTCTCCTGCCCCCCCGGGACGGTCCTCCCGGGACAGGCGCAGATCGAGTTCGCCGCGATCCCGGACACGCCCCTCGGGCACGTCGAAGTTCGGCTCAATCCTGCCCCGACCCTTGGCCATGCATCCCGTCTACGAATGTTCCGCCGCAGCGCGTCTGTCGGGCGCGCCGCAGGACGGTTTCCGCACGCTAAATGCGGCGGTTTAAGGGGCCGTTATCGAAGCGTTCGGCGCCCGTTCCCCATCCCGCGCGCCGATACGCCCTAGCGTTGGGCAGGAGGCTGGACGACCGGCGCGCCGAGCACCCGTCGGGCCTCCGCGAGCAGCACGGAATGGCGGGCCGATTGCGGACCTGAATCCGGCGTCTCGCGGCCCAGCCGGGCGATGCGCGACCGGAACAGGCGTCGGCGCAGGCCGAACCAGCCGATGCTCATCAGCAGCGCCTGAAGCACGAGACGGACGGCCTCCGTCCGCTCGCGCTCCTCGGCGACGACCGCCGAGAGCGCCGCCTCGCGGCGAAGGGCAGCCTCCAGCTCCTCCCGGACGGCGGCGCGGGCCGCCTCGTCCTTGCGCGCCGCGTCGAGCTGGATCCGGCATTCCTGCAGCGCGCTGAGCAACAGAAGCTCCTGCGCGGACGCATCCCTCATCAAGGCCTCCTGGGGCGCCCTATCCCGTTCGATCACGGGTGGCTCCGCCCGATCATCGTCATGGCGGTGCCAAAACAGCCCGCACAGATCCGTGCGCGACGCCATAGCGAGCGCGGCCGCTGGCCGGAAGCCGCCGACCGGATTATTCGGCACGCGGACCGCGACGCAATGGGGAATCGGGGACGTGCAGATTCGGATTGCTCTGGCCTTCGGAGCCATCATGCTGGGAGCCAGCACGGTGATGCCCGCGCCGGCCCAGGCCTATCAGCTCGACACGGTGAATCTGGTCGGCTGCGCCCAGGAAGGCGGCGTCTGCCGGATGCCCTACGCGACCAACGTCTATTACGGCGTGCCCGGCCGGACCAACGGTCGGCCGTTTCCTCAGGGCGGCGCCGTGCCCTGCAACAGCCAGACCTTCGGCGATCCCGCACCGGGCCAGGCGAAGAGCTGCTGGTACGCACCGCGCATCACTGCGGGCGGCTCCGGCGGTGGCGGCTTCGGCGGCGGCGGATACGGCGGTGGCGGGTACCGGAGCGACGATTACGACGACCGGCGCGACGCCTATCGCTATGGCCGCGACTACGACCGGCCGCGCGCACGCCGCCCGGACGACGACGATTATGAGCCTGGGCCGCGCCGCTACAGGGGTGATCCGGACGACTATTGATCTCGATCTGAGAGCGCAGGCAAGGGATCGTATTTGCCCTGTTAACCCCCATCCGGCATCGTCCCGGACCGCGGAGATCGTCTCCGCGGACCCGCGGGTGCGGATGGGGGAGTCGATGAGGGAGAATCGCCGCGGCGTCTTCCGGAAGAACGCCTTCACCTTCGGCGCGGTCCTGCTCGACGGCGGCGAAGTCAGTTGCCTGGTCTGGGACGCGACCGAGGTCGGCGCCCAGATCGAGGTCGACGGCGATCATGTGGTGCCGGACCGGTTCCCGCTCCGCGTGAGCGCCGGCGCCGAGCCGCGCGCGGCGGCCGTTGCATGGCGGCGCAGCCGCCGGATCGGCATCGCCTTCGAGGGCTGAAGCCGCCCGTCTCAGGTCGCCTGCAGGACCGGGCGGGTCCGGGACTCCGACCCCACGAGCCGGCACCAGCGCGGCCGCACGAACAGCAGATCGAGCGCCGTGCCGCGAACCAGCCGCTCCAGGACCAGCGGCAGCAGCACCGCCACGGTCATGACGATGAGGCTTGCAAGTCCGATATCGGCGATGGCTCCGGTGCGCACGAGGATCTCCCGGGTCGCCGCCATGGGTAGCGAAAAGGCGAGATAGATCACGATCGAGCGCTGCCCGCAGGTTCGGATCGCCTCGGCGATCGGCCCCCCGACGCGGCCAAGGAGCGACGCCGCCACCACGATCGCGAGCGCACCGGCGGCGCCGAGGGCGAGGCTCACCAGCGGCAGGCTGGCGAGGGTCGGGTGATTCGGAAGGCCCGACGGAGTCAGCGCGAGCCAACCTTCCACGAACGCCCATGCGGCGAGGCCACACAGGGCGAGCCGGACCCGGTGCCGGGCCGCGTCCGCGAGGGCGAAGATGCGGCCGGCGAACAGATAGCCGGCGACAAAGAAGACGTATCGGGCACAGAACTCCTCGATGAGGGTCGACTCGCTGCGGATGTCGGCAATCTGCAGCACGGCGGCACCGGCGAGCAGCACGGCGTCGGGCACGCGGCGCAGAGCCTTGGTGACGACCGAGAACACCGCGAGCAGATAGATGAACCACAGCGTCGAGTAGGGTTCGATCAGGGCATGGGCGAGATGCGCCGCGAAGGCCGTGGGGCCGTCATCGCCGGCGATCTTGCCGTATCTGGCGGCCGACTGGATCACGAGCCAGAGCAGGTAGAAATAGGTGAAATGGACCACCCGGCGGTCGGAGAACAGGCGCCAGTCGCGGTCGATCACCCGCCCCATGAACAGGCCGGACAGAAGGAAGAAGTCCGGAATCCGGAACGGCTTCGCGAAGGCCACGACCGGATGGAGGAAACCTTCCCCGCCCATGGCGTCGCCGGTGCCCGTGACGGAATGCATCATGACCACCAGGAGGATGCAGATCCCCTTGGCGATATCGACCCAGGCGAGCCGATCACCCGTATCCCCGACCCCGGCCATCGTCCCACCCTCGCGATCGGAGGGATCCTGGACCGGTTTGGGTTGACGGCGATGAACGTGATCGCCGCAACCTGCGGATGTGACGAACGGTCGGTAAACGCCGGCGGTCAGACCTTGCGCCGCGCCGACCGCCGCGCGCGGGTCATACGCGTCGCGGCGTGAAAATCGTCCGGCCGGCCGCGCACCCAGGCGAGGAAGCGGGCTATCTCCGGATCGGTCCGCAGGGCTTCGAGATCGGCCAGGCGCTTGGCGATCTCGGCCTCACTGTAGCGTGCATGGATCGCCGAGTGGCAGATCTGGTGCAGGCGGACGGTACCGCGATGGGTTCCGCCCTTGAGCTTCGGGGTGAGGTGATGGAGGCTGGAGCGAGCGCGATGCGGAATCGGGCGCTCACAGAGCGGGCAGACCGGCTCGGGCCGGCCCTGCGCACCCGGTGCGTCCGGATCCTCGGCGCTCCAGCGCTGCGAGCGCCGTCCGACCACGCGCCCCCCTCTCCTATCCTTGCTGATCGACCGGCTGCGGGCAGGTCGGACCGACACGCTCTCTGAACATCGCCTCGGCCTCTCGGTCCCGGCCCCCCAGGATGGACACGTGGTCGCCCGGGATCACGGCGATCCGCGCCCGCGGGCCGGCTGCTGCGGCGAGGCCTTGCGCCAACTTGAGCGGCACCACCGTGTCGTCGCGTCCCTGCACGATCAGAACCGGCGCAGTTCCGCCACGGATGCGCGTGTCCGAGCGGTATGTGTCGCGCAGGAGCCAGATGGGGACTAGCGGGACATGCAGCCGCACGGTGTGGATCATCGAGTCGAACGGGGCCTCCAGGTAAAGCCCGATCGTCGGCACCCGTTCGGCGACGGCGACCGCGACGGCCGCCCCCAGCGAATGGCCGTGCAGCAGGATCGGCGCGTCGGGCGCCTGTGCCCGCGCGGCGTTCACGGCCGCCAGGCCGTCGCGGATCAGGCCGTCTTCGCTGGGGCTGCCGGTCGAGCCGGGATAGCCGCGATAGGCCACGGTCAGCAGACCCCAGCCGCGCGCCCGCCACGGCTCCGCGGCGAAGCGCTCCGCGTGCGGTTCCGGGCGGGATCCATTGCCGTGGAAACTGACGATGACGCCGCAGCCCGGCCGCGGCGGCCGCCACAGTCCGTGCAGGGTCTCGCCATCCGAGGTCGCGACCGTGATCGTCGCGACCCCGGGCGGCACCGGCCAGGGTGTCGGCGGGCTGAAGGCGCCCGGATAGAGGAAGCGGCGCTGTCCGAGGGCGAGCGCGGCGCAGGCCAACCCGCAGAGCAGGAGCACGGCGAGCAGGAGGCCGGCGAGGAGTCGCATGCGATGCGGGGGAGGCCGTGGGGTTGAGAAGCGGATGCGTTCGATCGAACGGTTTTCGGGATGTGTTTTCTAGGGCGCCCGGTCAGCATTGACAAAGCCGTCCGCGCGCCTGAGTCTGGAACCGTTCCGAGGGGAGCCCCGCAGGGGGCTGAGATTGGGCACGCTGCCCTGACCCTTGAACCTGATCCGGCTCATACCGGCGGAGGGACGGGAACCTGCGGTCGCATGTCGCGCGGCCCCATCTCATCTCGGCCATCGCGTGGACCGGACTGCTCCAGCACGAGGAGAGGCCCACGATGAACGCACCCGTTCTCCCCAAGGACGTGAAAGGCAGCCCGGAGACCGTGACCACGGGTCCGGTGACCGGATCGCGCAAGGCCTATGCGAGCCCGGCCGGACGGCCGGACATCCGCGTCCCCTACCGCGAGATCGTCCTCTCCGATCCGAAGGAGGAACCGGTGCGGGTCTACGACCCGTCGGGCCCCTACACCGAGACCGACGCGCGGATCGACCTCAATGCCGGCCTCCCCGGCGTGCGCGAGCCCTGGATCGCGGCCCGCGGTTACGCGGCCGTCGCCCCACGGGCGGTGAAGCCCGAGGATAACGGCTTCGCGGGCGACAAGCTCGTGGCCCCCTGCCCCGCCGAGCGGACCATCCGCAAGGCGGCCCCGGGCCAGAGGGTGACCCAGTACGAGTTCGCCCGCGCGGGGATCATCACCGAGGAGATGATCTACGTCGCCCATCGCGAGAACGTCTGCCGCGAGAAGATGCTCGCGGGCGCCGAGGCCGCACTCGCCGACGGCCAGAGCTTCGGGGCCTCGGTCCCGCCCTTCATCACCCCCGAATTCGTGCGCGACGAGATCGCCCGCGGCCGGGCGATCATCCCGGCCAACATCAACCACACCGAGCTGGAGCCGATGGCGATCGGCCGGAACTTCTTGGTCAAGATCAACGCCAATATCGGCAACTCGGCCGTGACCTCCTCGGCCGCCGACGAGGTCGAGAAGCTCGTCTGGTCGATCCGCTGGGGCGCCGACACGGTCATGGACCTGTCCACCGGCCGCAACATCCACAACATCCGCTCGTGGATCATCCGCAACAGCCCGGTCCCGATCGGCACGGTGCCGATCTATCAGGCGCTGGAGAAGGTCGGCGGCGACCCGCTCAAGCTCGACTGGGAGGTCTTCAAGGACACGCTGATCGAGCAGGCCGAGCAGGGCATCGACTACTTCACCATCCATGCCGGCGTGCGGCTGGCCCACGTGCCGCTGACCGCCCGGCGCGTCACCGGCATCGTCTCCCGCGGCGGCTCGATCATGGCGCGCTGGTGCCTGGCCGGGCACCGGGAATCGTTCCTCTACGAGCGGTTCGACGAGATCTGCGACATCATGCGGGCCTACGACGTGTCGTTCTCGCTGGGCGACGGCCTGCGCCCGGGCTCGATCGCCGACGCCAACGACGCCGCCCAGTTCGGCGAGCTGGAGACGCTGGGCGAGCTGACCAAGGTCGCCTGGGACAAGGGCTGCCAGGTGATGATCGAGGGCCCCGGCCACGTGCCGATGCACAAGATCAAGGTCAACATGGAGAAGCAGCTGAAGGAGTGCGGCGAGGCGCCGTTCTACACCCTCGGCCCGCTGACCACCGACATCGCCCCCGGCTACGACCATATCACCTCGGGCATCGGCGCCGCGATGATCGGCTGGTTCGGCACCGCGATGCTCTGCTACGTCACCCCGAAGGAGCATCTCGGCCTGCCCGACCGGGACGACGTGAAGACCGGCGTGATCACCTACAAGATCGCTGCCCACGCCGCCGACCTCGCCAAAGGCCACCCGGCCGCGCAGCTGCGCGACGACGCGCTCAGCCGCGCCCGGTTCGACTTCCGCTGGGAGGACCAGTTCAACCTGGGCCTCGATCCGGATACGGCCCGCCGCTACCACGACGAGACCCTGCCGAAGGACGCCCACAAGGTCGCGCATTTCTGCTCGATGTGCGGGCCGAAATTCTGCTCGATGAAGATCACGCAGGATCTGCGCGCCGAGGTGCTGGCGATGGAGGAAGCCGGCGAAGTCGTGGGCGCGTCGCCCGCGATGTCCAAGGCCGAGGCCGAAGCCGGCATGCGGGCCAAGTCGGAGGAGTTCCTGGCCGAGGGCGGCAAGCTCTACGTCGACGCCGCCGAGTGAGGCCAAGGCACGCCCGGTCCGATCCGGATGCGGGCGTGCCGCCGTTCCGCCCCGGCGTTCCACCGCACGGGGCCTCGATGTCGAGGACCGCTCCGGGTCGGGCGCCATTGGTACCGCGCATCGCCGCACGCATCTGATCCGCGGCGATGCCGACGGCCCGCGGGGTTGCTCAGTTCGATGATGGGGCGCAAATCCTTCTCTGATCCGCCTGGACAGAGCGGAGCGCTTCCAATCGCAGGCGCTTCCTGTCAGGTGCCCCGTATGCGCCCGACGCGGCCTTGCTGAGCAAGCGGGTATCCGGAGCCTGAAAATGGGCACCGGATGCAGCACTGCGGCTGCGCATGCGATCACGATGATGCGGGCGCGTCCGACATCGACCGGTCCGCGCCCGAGGATGGCATTGAGCCGCGCAACGATCTTGCAGCGAGGCCTGCGGACAAACGGGTCACGCTTCCCTGATTGTCTCCAGTCTCCTGCACGGCGAGCGCCCGCATCGCGATGGCGAGCATCGGAAGATATCTGCCTGAACCGCCCTCCGGACGACACGGGATGGCCCGCGGTACCGTGGCGGCTGAATGGATCAGATGCGCGACGAGCCGCCTCTCGGGTAGAAAGCCGCACGGATTTGTGTCGCAACGCTAACGGGATGTTCATCGCATCTCGGACCGCGAGCCACCATCCGGTGGATCGCCGGCTGCCGTTAACCGCTGGTTAGGCAGCCGCCCGTCTCAATCCTTCGATCACAGGATCGCAGGAGACCGGCCATGGAGATCCGTCCGCTGACACCCCCGACGTCGGGGCCGCAGGGCCTCGACGCCCTCGGCGCGACGGCCGCCGCCGCCGTGACGCAGGAGGCCCCCGTGCCCCAGAGCACATCCGCGCCCCTCGAACCCGCGGTGAAGCTCGACATCGGCGCAAACGGCGGTAAGGCGCGCTACATTCAGGACCCGGACACGAGCACGATCGTCTTCCAGGTGGTTGATCCCGCGTCCGGCAACGTGATCGATCAACTCCCCAGCGAAACCGCTCTGCGCAATCGCGCCTACGATTCCGCACGCGGCACGCAGGGGGCACAGACCGGCAGCCTCTCCCGCGTCGCCTGAATACCGTCGGTCAGACGCGCAGCCAGCGGCCCGACGCAGCGGGCGGGGCCCGGGCTGAACCGCGAAGGGGCCAGGAGAGCCACCAGAGCAAGCCGCCACGCGACGAGGAGGCTGTTCTCGACAGGCGGCGCTTGGGACCGGGATTCCGATCGACCGGCTCCATGACGACGAGTTCTCGGCCGTCCAGGGCACCCAGAAATCGCGCTGATTCGCGCGCACGGCCATGCAGGTGGTCGGATGCCGGGCCGCGAAGTCGGAGATCTGGGTCAGCGCCTCCACCGGATCGCAAGGCGTATCCGAACCCATCGCGCCTTCGCCGGGCAGCACAAGGAAGATCGCCCTCGGAACCGTGATCCTTTCACGTGCCGCGGACAGTTCGCGTGAGATTTTTCGGGCCTCGGAGCCGCTCTGAGAGGTTCCCATGCGTTTGACGCCATCACCGTCGAACTGCTAGACGGTTGGCGCACATGAAGGCCTGGGACCGGGCGGATCGACCGTCGTCAACGCCGGATCCGGACCAGTCATGTGGGCGGGCGTAGTTCAGTGGTAGAACGTCAGCTTCCCAAGCTGAATGTCGTCGGTTCGAGTCCGATCGTCCGCTCCAATTATCTCAGGCACTTAGCCTCGGTGGTATCAGGCCCAAATCGGCCTGATACCACATCGATACCACTTCAGCCGCCGGCAAGGACCTCCGCCCGCCGGCTCGCCCTGCGCGCCACCAGGGCTGCGGACGGCCCGCGGCGCAGCCAGGTCACCGTCGATTTCGCCACGCCGAATTGCCGCGCCAGGACCACGCCCGGGAGGTTCGAGGACCGGATGGCGGCCGCCTCCTCCTCGGTCAGCTTGACCCGGGGGTGAGAGCCCCTGAGACCGGGACGGCGGCCGCGCTCGACAGCGTCCACCATGTTCTGGGCATGCGTGCCGGGCGTGAGGTGGCCCGGGTTGCAGCAGGCGGGGTTGTCGCATCCGTGCCGGAGCAGGCGCCCGGCGGGAATGGGACCGTTGGCGATCTCCCAGGAGATCCGGTGGGCGCCGACGTCGCGGCCATCGACCTTGAGCTTGCCGTAGCCGGCACGGTCGGTCCCGGCCGTCCAGGGCCAGCACTCGTCCGGGCCGCGCACGTCGACCTTGGCCCAGAACCGGGCCAGCACATCGTTGGAAAAGGGCATGGGGCGTCCTCGCGTGGAAGCGAGGAGTGCCGGTACGGCAGGCCCTGGTGACCCGGCATGGCGGGGATCCCCGTCACCGGAAGGCACCCCGCTCCTACGGGGCTGCGGTCGATTGTACGGGCGGCGCCCCATTTGCCTAGGCGGCCGCCTCGTCCTTCGCCTCGCGGAGCAGGTCCATTGCCCGGTGCATGGCGCGGATGCCGTCCCGGTGCCGGGCGTCCCAGGTCGCGTACCAGCGCTCGACGTCGGCCTGGACGTCGGGGCTGATCAGGTGGGATCCCCGCAGCGCGATGAGGGGCGTGCCGCCGTGGAAGGAAGCCCGGAACATCGCCATCATGGCCTCGGCCAGGGCCACGCCCAGATCCCGGTGCTGCTCGGCCGTGACGGCAGCGACGTCGCTGGCGATGCTGAGAGGGACCACCGGCGCCACCAGGCGCACGCCTCGCTCGGCGAGGTCCATCGCGTAGTCCGACCCGATCTCCGAGATCTGCGGCGGGCGCCCATCCGGGTATTCGATGCGGGCCGGCTCGAACATGCCCTCGGCCCACTCGACCCACCAGTATTCGTCGGGTCGCTCGCTCATGCCTTCCTCCCTCAGCCCAGCCGCGTCGAGTAGCTGCCGTCGGCGTAGACGGTGCGTTCCTCGACGTCGGAGCCGTCGCACAGGACGGTCTCGCCTTCCGGTCGGAACCGCATCCCGGCAGCGAAGGAGTCCAAGGCGTCCTCGACCGGGACGCCTGCCGGCGGAGCCCAGACGCCGGCATCCATCGCGGCCCTGGCGACCTGCAGCAGGAAGGCATACGGGATGCCCACACTGGCGCCTGGCTCGGCCGCCAGCGCCTGCCCCAGCATGTAGGGGCCGAAGTATCCGGTGGCGCTCACGATCCCCTCCCTCAGCCGTAGTACCGCGAGATGGGCAGGTCCCGGCTCTTGAGCGCCGCGGCCGCGATGGCCACGGCGTCCGGGTGCCCGTCGACGACGGCCTGCAGCGCGGTCCCGTGCAGCCAGTCCTCGCAGATGTGGTCGGCGCCGAACGACAGCTTATGGTCGCCCAGGGCCGCCACGAACGACTCGACCGCCTCGACGGTCAGGGGCGGCCGTTCCTGGGCCTCGATCCAGGCGATGACGTGCCCGTAACGCAAGAAGGTCTCGCCCTCGGCCGTGAATTCCTCGCCGTCTTCCTCGACCTTGCCCCGAGCGAGCAGGACCGGCTCCTCGCTCATGCTGCAGCCCTGGTAGAAGAAGGCCCACACCGGGCGGTCGGTCGGGATGCCGTCGGCGCCGGATTGCCAGCGCGGCCGGGCGCGGTAGGCCTCCAACGCCTTCACGGCGCAGGCCCTGCAGCGGCGGGACCACTTGTCGCCGGTGAAGACCTCGTGGCAGTCCCGGCACCCGCCAATGTATTTGCCGGGTGCCCAACCGAACGGGATCAGGTCCGCGACCGTGTGGCCGTCGTCGGGGATGGGCTCATCGATAGCCCGCTGGAGCTTCGAGGCGACGGTCTCAGCCACGGGATCCCCCCATCATGGTGTCGACGGCCCGCGCCCACGCCAGCCAGCCGTGCCACGTCTGCACGTATGCCGCCGTGCACGCGGTCATCGTGTGTGAGAGCAGCGCCTCCATCAGCCGGCGCTCCAAACGGCAGGGAGGTCGGCGTCGCGGGTGCGGGCGGGCGGCCGCTGGAACAGGGGCGCCATGGCGGCCGCCATCTCGTCGGCGAACGGCGTCATGTCCGGTGGGATGACGTAGGCGGTCGGGGTGCCGGCGGAGTCGAACTGGATCCCCGACACCACCTCGCCAGGCGCCGGGGGAGCGGCGGCCAGATCAGCCGGCAGCGAGACGAGGGCGAGGGGCTCGTGCCGGGGCAGGCCCGGGATCCGACGGCAGACGTCGCCGTCGAGGAGGTGATTGTAGGGGCCCATGGTCAGTCCTCCTCGCCCGGCGCTTCGCCATAGGCATGCCCCTCGACGAGCGCGTACATCGCCTCCGTCCACTCGGCCTCCTGCAGGTGCAGCTTGCCTTCGTGCAGCAGCCCCTGGGCCGCCCAGGTCTCGGTGTCCGGGACCATGGCGAAGGTCCCGAACAGGCCGGGGTAGCGGCGGGCGATCTCCGCCAGGACAGGCTCGGCCCGCGCCTCTGCGCCCTTCACCTCGAACCGGAGCTCGACGGTCGTCGGGATCCGGGTGACGACCTCGAAGTCCCAGCCATGCGAGCGGCAGCCCCAGGCCTCGTACATGCCCTCCCACGACCGGGAGTGGTCGCAGGCGAGCAGGGTGTCGAAGTCGAGGGTGTGGCCGCCGCCGCTGGCAGGCCGGACGTGAGCGGCCAGGAACGCGTCGATGTCCCCGGCCTCGCCGCTCAGGGCCATGCGGATGGTCGTCATCGCGCCCATGGCTCAGGCCTTCCCCTGCATGTAGGCGGGGACATCACGATCCTTCGCAAGCTCGCGCAGGTCGTAGTCCCGGGCGCTCATGAAGTCGGGGGCGTCCTCGTCCTGCAGCGGGTGGCCGTCGCCGAGGTGCTCGTAGCCGTAGCGCTCGTACCCGGCGCGGTA
This sequence comes from Methylobacterium sp. UNCCL125, assembly GCF_900116795.1. Taxonomy (NCBI): domain Bacteria; kingdom Pseudomonadati; phylum Pseudomonadota; class Alphaproteobacteria; order Hyphomicrobiales; family Methylobacteriaceae; genus Methylobacterium; species Methylobacterium sp. UNCCL125. The sequence goes on from NZ_FPBW01000004.1 coordinate 219,974, forward strand.
GGCCTCGTGCAGCGTCGCGCCCCGGACGAAGCCGGCGTCCCGGAGAATGGCCAGGGCGTGGTCGACGTCGGGATTGGCAGGCGCCAGAATGACGTCGACAACCTGGTGGTCAGTGAGCGCACGCAGCTTGGCGAGGCGCTCCTCCTCGCGGCGGGCCAGCTCGGCCTTGATGCCGATCAGCGACCGGTCGAACTCGGCCTGCTCGTCGGGCGACAGGGCGGCGATCTTGCCCGCCAGCGTGTGGATCTCGGCCTCGGTCATGACGCCCTCACTCCTTCGCCGCTCGCCTCGATCGAAGCATGCTCCGCGGATTCGTCCACCCGGGCTGAGGGGGGTGCCTTACGCCGGCGCCGGCGGCTTGACCGCACCAGGGCGGCCGGGCACCACCGGTCGGCGGGCCATGGCATCGGGCCGTGCCCCCGCGTGGAGACGGTCCATGACGCCACTCGTCCGCCTTGAGCTCGCCGCGCCGTCGATGCCGGAGCCGGGCGACCTCCGCCTCGGCCGCGTGTGGCTCGACGGCCGCGAGGGCGAGCTCGTGTACGTCGGGCGGGAGCCGCACTTGGAGGGGCCCGACGGCCGGGTCCCGATCCCGAGGGATGCGTACGGCGTCGCCCTCGTCGAGGCCCTCGATGCCCTTGCCGGCCGCGTCTGGGGCGACGACTGGTCCTCCGCCGTGGCCGAGCTCACCGGCATGAACAGGCGCTCGACGGCGCGCGACCGCGTCCGGAAACAGGGGCTTCCCCCGAACGCCCTCTCTGGCGTCGTGAGGATCGCGCAGCGCCACGACGCGAAGGAATTCGCCGCCCTCGTGCGGGCTGCGGCGCGGTATCTCGACGCCAACCGTGCCATCGGGGCGGCCGCCCTTTTCACCGACGCGACGGGCGCCCTGGTGGAGCTCCGGGGCCTGACGGCGCTGGATCCCAACCACCGTTAACCGGATGGCAAGGCGGGTGCTGTAGACCCTCTCACCTGCCCCGCTGGCACAGGTCGGCATGGGCGCTGGAGATAGAGTCCATGACCGACGACGCACAGCGTCGGGCGCAGCGCGCCCGCACGGGCGATCACACGCCCGCGAACGCCCTCACCGACCTCCCGACGTTTCACCACCTCGCCATCGGGCATCCGACCGTCGGTCACCCGTGCGCCGATATGTCCGCGTGGGCGTTCGAGACGGATTTTTCCGACATGCCGGCGGCCGTCCGGCTCGCCGCCGCCGGCCTGACGGCGGACTGCCACGTCGTCCACGTGCTCGGCTTCGCCCAGGCCTGCGAGCTCGCCGCCGTCGACAGGGCGCTGCCCGCCCTCATCCGCGAGGCGCTCGACGACTGGGCACGCCGGGCGCGATTCTGCGGCGCCATCGCCGGGCACTACGAGTGTGCCGTTCGCACGATGCATGCGCTGGAGATGCATTTCGCGACGCTGGCGGATCCTGTTGATCGCCGGCGGACGCTCTGCTCGCGAGCGGAGGCCTCGTTCACCGCGCGCCAGATCGAGCTCGGGACGTACGACGCGGAGAACGCATGGCGCCCCGAGAGCCGCCTGCTGTCTCGCCAGATGGCCTGGGAGGACCTCATCGACGAGGCGGCCGTCGTCACCGCCGGCCCCGCGCCCCGCGCCGAGCCGGCTGACGATGCCTGTTTCGACGGCCTCGATGACGACGTCGACCTCGGGCTGCCGCCGGTCGCGCATGCCGCGTCGCTGCAGCTACGGCGCACGCTCGACGTTCCCGGCGTCCGTGAGGCCCTGGCCGGCGGGGGTGGCGTCGTCATCCTGGACGTCCCGGAGCAGCTAACGCTCGCCTTCTTCAAGGACACGGCCGAGAGCAAGCGGGCGATCCCGTTCGGCGTCGAGATCCTCGTGGAGGACGCACCGGCGAGGCCGAGCGATGCGGCCAAGCGCGAGCGCCAGTACGTCGCCTACCTGCGTCGCGAGAAGCCGGTGCTGGCCCTTTCGCCGGACGCAGGGGGGTGCCTGCCGGCCGTCGCAGTCCGGGCGGCTGACCACCGCCTCACGCTGTCCCCGATCACCGGTGCGGACGTCGCCGCAGTGATCCGCGGCACGACCGGACAGGCTGTGTCCGAGGCCGATCGGGCCCGGCTGGAGGGGCTGACATTCACCGCGGCCGACGTCGCCGCGGCGGTGCGCCCGCGGCGGGATCCCGGGCAGTGCGTCGAGCACATCGTCCGGCTCGTCACGCCGACGCCGGCATCGGGCCGCGGGCGGGATCTGACGCTCGATCAACTCCACGGTGCCCGGGAGGCCGTCGAGTGGGGCCGCGGCGCCATCGCCGACCTCGCGGCCTGGCGTGGGGGCGAGCACTGGGCGACCGTCCGCAACGGGCTGCTGCTGGGAGGCCTGCCGGGCACGGGCAAGACCCTGTTCGCGCAGGCCCTCGCCAACAGCAGCGAGCTGCCCCTCATCAGCTCGTCCCTGATGGAGTGGCAAGGGACCGGAGAGGCGCACCTCGGTACGACCCTGAAGGCAATGAGGGAATGTTTCGCGCGGGCCAAGGCCCTGGCGACGGGCCGGCGCGGGTGCATCCTGCTGATCGACGAGGTCGACGTTTTCGTCGACCGCCGCACAGTGCAGCACCGGCACGCAGATTACGTCCTGCAGATCACCAACGGGTTTCTTGAACAACTCGACGGCGCCGGCGGCCGCGAGGGCGTCATCGTCATCGGGACGACGAACGACGTGAACCGCGTCGACCCCGCCATCCGACGTCCCGGGCGTCTCGGCCGCACGATCATGATCGGCCTGCCGGACGTGGAGGAACGCGTCGCGATGCTGCGCGTCCGCCTCGGTGACGACCTGCGCGACGCGGACCTGCTGCCGGTCGCGTACCGGACGGAACGGCACACTGGCGCGATGATCGAGGCCCTGGTCGAGGACGCCCGCCGCCGCGCCCGGCACGCGGGGCGGCCGCTCGCCCTCGATGACCTGCTGGACGTCGCCGGGGCCGGGGACGCGGACACGCCGGAGGCGACGCTGTACCGCCTGGCGGTGCACGAGTCCGGGCACGCCCTGCAGGCGCACCTGTCTGATCCGGACCGCGACTTGATCGTCACCCTGCAGTCGCGCGAGGGCGTCGGCGGGTGGGTCGAGCTAGTCGTGGCGGACAGCGGGGTATGGACGCGCGCCGAGGCCGAGGCGCGGATCCGGATCGGGCTCGCGGGCCGGGCGGCGGAGGAGATCATCCTCGACAGCGCCAGCTCGGGCGCGCGCCAGGACCTGCTCACCGTGACGAGGATCGCGGTCCGTATGCTGGGCGAGTGGGGTCTGGGCGAGCGTAGCCTGATTGCCGTCGAGCGGGATCCCGTCACGGCGCTCGCGACGGACCCGCGCCTGCAGGCGGAGACGTCGGCCCTACTCGACAGGCTGTACGCCGAGACGCGGGACACGGTCCGCCGGCATGCGGGAGCCGTACGCCGGATTGCGGAAGCGCTGCTCGTCGAGCGCCGTCTCGATGGCGCGCGGGTCGCCCGGCTGGTCGCCGAGGCCGGACCGGCGCGGCGGCGATGAGGGAGGCGATCATGGACCGGACCGATCCCTCCGAGCGTCAGCTCGCGCTGTTCGGCATCGCCGCTCACGCCATCGCACTCGTCCGCGACGGTCTCATCAGGCCCGGGGACCTGGCCGAGATCACCGCTGTCATCCAGGCCCTCATCAAGGCCGAGCACGAGGAAGGGGGGCGGACATGACGGTCAGGCAACGCTACCCGTCCCGGCTCCCCGCGGACCTGCACCGCATCTCGCAGGCGCCACTCCTCGACGAATGGCTCCTCGAACCCGACGACCGCGCGGCCGACGGCGCCGTGCTCACGGGCGTCATCTCGGGGCACCCCCGGTACCCGGACGGGAGCCGGGTGACGACAAGCACGGTCCAGCAGATCGAAGACGAGCCAGCGAACGGCATCGGCGGGTGGGCATGGTGCTATTCGTGGGGCCTCATCAGACTGGGGGCCTGCATCGATCTAGGTTTCAGCAGGGGGGTTCCGCTATGAGGTTCAAGAGGCCGTCGCTCGCGGAGATCGCGGAGCGCAACCGGGCCAGGGCCAGGGACGAGGACCTCCTCGCCTCCGGCTGGACGCCGACGCCGGCGGATCTCGCCGACGCGCCGTTCATCGATAGGTACGAGGAGACGACGTACCCGGGGAGCGACAAGCCCTCGCTGAAGGGATTCGTGACAGGCCATCCGAGGCTCGGCACGACGTACGCGTGGACGTCCCCCCTCATCGCCAGGGGCGACGGGTGGGTCCGGACGGAGGGGCGGTTCTACCGCCTCGGCAGCCCCGCCCCGGCGCCCGAGCCCGAGCCGCCCGCGCCCGAGCCCAAGCCGTACACGCCGCCGACCGACGAGGAGATCGACGCGCTGCTCGACGGCCTGCCGGACTACGGGCTGGATCCCCGGTAGCCGGTGTCAAACCCTTCGCGGCGGTGTCGGATCGATGGATTCCGAGGCCGCCGGTGTCCGATCAATGGATTCCGGCGGCCTGGACAGAACGCCCGCGGCCTGGACGAAGCGCCCGCTGCAGGGCCCGTTTTGGACAGAACGCCCGCGGCGACAATCGACATGCGCGCACGACAAACGGCATGCGATCGGGCCGCGGAATGACAAACCACATGCGCGGAGGCCGCAGGTAGGCGCACGTCGGGCGCACGTAGCAAGTATCCAGTGGAGTATTCGTATGCGTACCCTGATCACCCTGGCCGCCCTGCTGGCGGCCGGAACGGCGTCGGACGCCCTAGGCCGCCAGCCCCGGCCGTGACGCGTGGCACCGCTCCAGCACGTCCCCGACGAGCTCGCGCAGGCGGGCGTTGAGGTCGCCCCACTCCGGGGTCGCGACGGAGAACCGGCGGGACGCGCGCTCCGCCTCCCAGGCTCGGCGCCGGGGCTCGACATGGGCCTCGGCCAGCGCCGGGATCCCATCCGCGTCCGCCGGCAGCGGGATCCCGAACGCCGCGAGCGACGCCGGCAGGGCGGCCGCCACCTCGTCGAGGCGGGCATGGCCGCGTGTCAGCATCACGAACAGGTCGTAGTGGTCGCGCAGCCTGTAGGTCTTCGGGCCGTGGCGGAGCATCGCCTGGATCTTGTCGGCCGCGGTGTGGGCGAACGGCACGGCCCGGATCCGGACGGGCTCGCCGCCCAGCACGGAGGGGACGAGGACCTCGACGAGATCGGCGATCTTGGACCGCTCGTCGAAGGCGACGTCGACCTTCACGCGGATGCGCTGGCCGCCGACGACGGCCTGGACGGTGACGGAGCCGCCGCCGATCGAGCCGGCCTCGCGCTCGGCCTTCACGGACCACGTGGACAGGTCGAACGCCACGCCGTCGGCGCCGTCGCCCGCGAGGATCTCGCGCATGATCCCCTCGAACTCCTGCATCGTCCCCTCGAACGCCGGGAGCTGCAGGTCGACGTCGCTGGTCGAGCGGCCATCGAGGGGGTGCACGCCCTCGGCGAGGAACACGATGGCGCCCCCCTTCACGGCGAATCGGTCGGCGTGCCCCGAGGCGAACACCCGGCCGAACAGCCTCTCCATGGCGTAGCGCTGGCACACGGTGGCGAGGGGCAGGTTGCGGGCCCGGGCGGCGGCCTGCAGGGCAGCGAGGTTGGTATCCTTGGCCATGGTCAGAAGCTCCGGCTGGGGGCGTTGGCGTGGGTGTCGACGGCGATGGACAGGCGGGTCGTGACGACGGGGCCGAAGGGGCGCGCGGTCTCGATCAGCTCGGTCGCGTCGCCGTCCTCCAGGTACGCGTGGAGGGCCTCCTGCAGGTGCTGGGGCGGGACGGCATGGGCGGCGGACCGAGACCCCCGCCACAGGTCGACGACCGTCCGGGCACGGTTCGTCATCCGGAACCGGACGCCGAGGACCTCCTCCTCCTCGATGCCGACGGCGAACGACGCCGGCAGGCGGGAGCGCAGCAGGGCCACGGGCAGGCTCGTCGCGATGCGGGTGCGGTCGTGGGGGACGAGGACCTCGACGGCGCGTGGCATGTCGGTCGTCAGTTGGTGCCGCATGGCGGCGGTGCGGCGGGCCACGATGCCGCCGGTCACGAGGGCGATGGCCGCGTCCTCGAACCGGGGGGCCGAGGCGGCCGCCGGCGTCGACAGCAGGCCGGCACCGTGAGCCACCAGGCGCCCGTCCCGGACGGCCCCGGTGATCAGGACCTGGTAGAAGCCGGCGCCCCGGAGCTCGGAGGAGAGCACGACCGGCCGGGCTTCGAGGAAGGCGTGGAGGTTTCGCATATCGCACCCATGTGTCGTTCGGGTGCAATCCTAGAAAATGCCCTGGCAAGGCACAAAGCGCGGCCGGGAATTCAGCCGGCGACGGCGGCCTTCCGACGGCCCTGGCCGGGCTTGGGGCCGCGGCGCTTGGGGGCCGTCGGGCCCGCCCATTTCTTGCCGGACGCGATGAGGCGCCGGCCGCGGACCGCGAGGTCGGACAGGTAGTGATCGTTCAGCCAGTGCCACCGCTCGCGGCAGGCCTCCCGGCCGCGGGTGTCCATGAGGCCGGCGACCGTGACCGGGTTCACCTCGTGGACCGAGGGGTAGACGTCGTGGCGGTCGAGGTGGCAGCCCATCACTCCTGCCCCTCGGGCTTCGCGGCATCGAGGGCGGCGAGCGTCCTCTCCAGCGCCGCGGCGAGGCGGTCCGGGATCTCGCGGTCGTCGGGCAGCTCCATGCGCCAGCGCTCCCGAAACACCAGGTGGCGGGCGGCCTCGATCACGGCCGCGGCGGCAGCGTCGTCGGTCAACGGGATCTCCGGGGCGGGGGCACGAGGCACAGGGCGATCAGGGCGCCGACGGCGAAGGTGGTCACCGGCGCGGCCGCCTCTTCGCCGGCGACAGGACGGCCAGGGCATCGGCGACCGCGTCGGGGCGGCCGCTCTGGGGCATTGGCTCGCCGCGCAGGGCGGAAAGCACGGGAGCGTCGACGAGGGGCCGCGGCGGCGGGGACCAGCAGGCGAGCGGGAGGACGACGGCGAGGGTCAGGTTCACGGCGCCGTCCCCGGGGAGAGGACGTGCGGCATGACCAGGCCGATGCGCCACAGGTTCAGGAGCCCTGGATACCAGGCCTGCCACTCGACCTCGACGGGATCCGCGTCGTGGACGTGCGGCGGCAGCGTCAGGCAGTACCGCATGGAGACGGGGCCCGGCCGGGGCGCGGCCGACGCCCGCCAGGGCATCAGGGTATCGGCGTGGTACACCGAGGCCACCAGGCGCTCGCCGCCGGCGACACGCACGTAGACGTCGACGTCGTCGCTCGCCTTGTCGCGGACCTTGAGCGCCACCGAGGACCAGCACAGGCGGCCGGCCTCGCGGGACACAGCCTCGACGCGTTGCTCGATGCGGACCGGGGCGAACGTCGCCTCGATCCTGGCTCCGAACGAGGCGACGAACAGGGTGAGAAGCCAGAGGAGGCTGACGCCCCAGTAGATTACCCAGAAGGAGCGGCGCATCAGTCGTCCCCCCGCCGCGGACGCATGTTCCGGATCATCTCGGTGAGGGCGTTGCGGATGCTGTGCTCGACGGTGTCCATCTTCGTGAACAGCCGCTTCTCGATCTCCTTCAGGTCCTCCTTCTTCACGCACGTCTCGGAGACGTGCAGCCGGAGGTCGGCCAGGGCCGTGCCGTAGGCCTCGACCGCCTTGTCGGTGTCGCGGCCGCGGCCCTCGACCTCGGTGACCTTGTTCCTCAGGGTCACGTAGCCGGCGTAACCGCCGAGGGCCGCCAGGAACACGGTGACGCCGACGGCCAGCAGGACGCCCAGCGAGATGGTCGGATCGAGGGTCACTGGACAGGTCTCCCGAACGCGGCCGAGACCCCGTTCATCCATGCGAGGGCGCGCTCGCCGCAGGCGGTCTTGGCCCGGTCGAGCAGCTTGGCGTCGGCGATGATCCCGACGGCCTCGCGCCGGCCGAAGGCGCGGGCGGGGATCTCGGGGAAGGTGCGGTGGATGCAGGCCGCCAGGTCCGCCGGGACGGGCGGCAGCGCGGCGCGGCCGCTCAGGTCGAGGGCCGCGCGATCGGGGCAGCCGCCCAGCGCGACGGCGATGCCGGCGACTGCGGCGAGGGTCAGGGCGCGGCGCATCAGAGGCCCCTCAGCAGGCGGGCGTCGTCGTCCGTCACGCACCCGGCGTCGGGCGTGCGGGCGAGGTGGCGCTGGAGCTCGCGCACCCGGGCGGCCGCCACCTTCGCCGAGGCCTCGGCCGCGTCGGCCCGGGCCCTGTCCGCGTCGGAGATCTTCGAGGCGGCCGCCACCTGGCGCCGGACCTCGGCGAGGGCGGCCGCGGCCTCGTCGCGCTCGCGCTGGAGGGTCCTGGCGGACTCGACTGCGAAGGCGTCGTGCGCCCCCTTGGCCTGCCCGGCCTGGTAGAGCGCGGCGCCGACCAGGAGGACCACGCCGGCGCCGATGAGGGGTCGGCGCAGCCAACCCGGCAGCCAGGCGGCCGCGACCAGCGCCAGGGCGATCAGGCCGACGCCGCCCAGACCGGCCAGGGTCGCCGTGAGCGAGAAGGCGGTCCAGCCGTGGGAGAGGAGCGTGCCCAGCGAGGCCAGGTGCTGGGCCATCAGAGGCCCTTCCGGCAGAGGACCTGCTCGTCGTCGCGCCGGATCGAGAGGCCCTTGACCCGGCGGCCGCCGGCCTTGTCCCACATGTCGAAGGCGTCGCACGACCCGGCGATGTCGCCGGCGTTGTAGCGGCGGGCGACCGTGGACTTGCAGTAGGCTCCTGCGCCGATGTTGTACGCGAGCGAGACGTGGGCCACGAGGCGCTCGTCGGGGGCGCTGGCGAGCCCCGGGACGCACTTGAGCACGTTCCCCTCGAACTCGCCGAGGCCCTTGAGGAGCATCGCGGCGCACTGCTGCGGGGTGGCCGTCATGTCCATGGTGACGCCACGGGTCTCCCCGTTGCAGATCGTGGCCACGCCGACGATGTCCCGGTAGGCCTTGAGACGGGTGCCTTCGCGGGTCTGGACGAAGGTGACCGCCAGCGCGGCCGCGGCGGTGCCGGCTACCATCCGCCGGCGAAGCGTGCCCTTGGCGGCCGGGGCCTTCAGAGGGACGGACGGCACCCTTCCGACAGGCAGCGGCGAGACGGGCGCGGCCGCGGTAGGGCGGCGCCGGAACAGGGCGGAGAGGTTGAAGGCCATCAGGCGTCTCCCTGCGGGGCCGGAGCGGTGACGCCCTGCTGGGCGACGCAGCGCGCCCCGAGGGCGGCCAGGGCCAGCCCCATGTTCGCGAGGCTCAGCGTCGTCGGGGAGACGAGCTCGGAGCCGGAGAAGAAGGAGACGCTCGCCTGCGCGGCATCGAGGACCGTCGCGAGGGCGAGGAACCGGATGGACCAGGCGCGCCGGATCACCGCCTCCAGGTTGTGGACGAGCTCGATCTTCATGCTGCGGCCCTCTCGGCGGCCTGGCGGCGGGAGACGGGGCTGCGGCTGTCGACGACGGTCACGACGACCTCGCCGTCGAGCACGAGGCGGATCCCGTCGATGACCACGCCGTCGGCGCGGTAGCGGAGCTGCACGCCGCCGAAATACGAGAGGCGGTCCCGGTAGGCCTGGACGTGGTAGCCGGCGGCGTGGAGCGCCTCGACCGCCGCGGCGTCATCAAGGCCGGCGAGGACCTCCTCGCCGATCCCCAGCGACCGCTCGACGTAGCGGCGAACGCTATGGTTCGTGGCGATTGCCCGCCGGCCGCCGGAGCGGTCGACGATGACGTCGGGGGGGACTGGTGTCGGGGCGGACATGGGGCCTGCTTGGTGGATGCAGGGGCCATGATCAGCGGCGCGCGGGACCGCGCACGGTAAGAGCCGGGAACCTTCGCGCGATTCGTCGCGAGGACGGGCGATTCGGTTCTTTAGGGCCTGGATCCAGCCCCCGCGGGGCGCCGGCCGGCCCCGCCGCGACGTCTACGCAGTTTCGCGTTCACGCACCGGCGATGCCCCAGGATCGGGCTGGCGAGGGGTCTCGGCGTCGGTCGCGCGGAGTCGCCGGATCAGCCCGGTGCGGGGCCGCGGCGGGCTTCCAGGGGCGCGGGCGAGCCAGGCGGATGGGCCTCGGGGCGGGCCGGATCGGCGGCCTGGGCGGCGTTAACCGAGGACCTTCGCGCCGGCGCGGCCGGGCTTGTGCCAGGCGGCCGGACGGTCAAATCTATTCTTGTCGACGGGTGTGGTGCCCCGCGGCGGCCTTCGTCCCGGACAGAGCATGCAGCCCCTCGCCGACTACGTCATCCCCGAGATCCCGGACTTCATGCTCGACGAGAGCGCCCTCTCGGCCGAGCTTCGCGCGCGTTCCGCGAAGGCCGCAGTCCAGCGCGCAACGTCCCGGCGCGCGGCGGCCGTCCCGGCGCGCCCGGCCGTGCCCGATGCCAAGGCGGCCGCCGAGCGCGTGGCCCTGGCCGCCCGGGCGGCGCATCTCGCCATCCTGCATCCGGCCCGCTCCCGCGGGAACGCCGTGCTCCTGAGCCCGGAGTTCGACGGCAGCGTCGCGCTCCGCGGCCGCGAGCTGGCGACGTCGGCCGACGCGGCCACGGCCGGGTTCGTCAGCCTCCAGCGGTTCCACGGCGCTCGCCGCGGCGACGACATCGCCAGCCTCAACGCCTTCGCGTGGGCCGACCTTGAGATCGGGCCCACGTCCCCCTTCCGCGGCCTGCCCCCCGAGATCGTCGCCGGCATCGTCCTGCAGCGCCTCGACGACGCCGGCGTGCCGCGCCCGTCGTACGTGCTCCACTCCGGCCGCGGCCTCTGGCTCGTCTGGCTGTCCGAGACCCCGCTGCCCCCGAGCGTGAAGGGGCGCGTCCGCCGCGCCCTGCGGTCATTCTGGGGCGAGGCCGTCACGACCGGCCGCGGGGCCGGCAGCGACCGCGTCAGGGCGAAGGCGGCCGCCATGGCCGGCCTGTGGGAGGGCCTGGACCTCGACCGCGCCGTCGGCGACCTCGCCCGTGTCCACCGGGTCGCCGGATCCATCAACCCCAAGTCTGGCGAGCGCGTCAGGCTCGTGTGGCCGGATTCTTGGGCGGACGTGGAGCGCCAGGATTTCGAGCCCTTCGCCGATGCGGTCCTGCCCTACACCCGCGCCGAGACCGAGGCGTACCTCGCGGAGCGCGACGCCGACCGGGAGGCCCGCCGGGCCCGCGCCGAGGCCGAGGGCCGGCCGGTCGCCGAGCGCCGCGTCCGGATCGCGTACGGCCGGCACGCCGCCATCGAGCAGGATCTCATGCGGCTCGCCCTGCACCTCGGGCCCGAGCGCCTGGAGGCCATGCGGATCCGGACCCTGATGGCTCATCACATCTCGTGCGCGCGTGCGAGGGCCGGCATGGGCGGCGACGCGGCCTCGTGGGCGGCCGAGCTCGCCCCGCTCGTCGGGCTCTCCGAGAAGGCCTTGCGCACTGCCCTGCGGCCCGTGGAGCAGCGCCTGCGCCGGCATGAGGCGGGCGAGACGGTCGAGTACCGGGGCCGGCAGGTGAGCCCGCTCTACTGGCACCGCGACGACACGATCATGATGGAGCTCGGGCTGACCGAGGCGCTGGCCCGCGAGGCCGGACTGTCCCGCCTGATCCCCGGCACCGACGCCCGCGTGTCGATGACCGCGGCCGAGAGGATGAAGCACGCCCGGCGTCGCGCCGGGGCCGTCGCCCGCGGGCAGCATGCCGTCACGCTGTCCGAGGTGGCGCGTCTCGCCCGCGAGATCTCGACGGCGGCCGACCTGCCTGTCGCCGAGATCGCCGCGCTGCTGGACTGCTCCAGGGCCACGGTCTACCGGGCGCTCAAGGCGTACCCCGAGGCTCCCGCCCCCCTCTCCGAGGCCGTCGACACCGTCTCAGTTCCGTTACGGACTCTATCAGTTGGCGTAGCCTCGCCTGTGAGCCCGCCCGCCGCCCAGGCCCTGCCTGCCCCCGCCGCCGACCCTGAGCCCATCCCGGCCTGGATCAAGGCTGACACCGACCCCGAGCTGGCACGGCTGTACCCCCTGTTCGCCGCGGACTACCCCTTGCCGGGGGCCCAGAAAGCCTTCCAGCACGCCGACAGGCTCCAGGCGCTGTACTGGCACCACCTTGCCACGCCGACCGTGGAGGGTCGCTCCAGCCCCTCCACGAACAGGAGAGAGGCCCTCATGTTCGCCCTGTGGATCCTGCAGGGCGAGGTCGAGAGCGGCACGCAGACGAGGGGGCTGCGGCCTGCCCCGAAGGCCAAGGCGAAGCCGGCGCCCCGTCCCCGCCGCCCCCTACGTATGCTGGGGCATTGTCCCTCGCCCGCGACCCGTCTACATTGAGGCATGGGCGGCGCGAGCCGTCCGGGACTGGCCGCGTTGCACCACAATGTCCGCCAGGACACACACCCCGCTCCGGGCATTCCGGGCGGGGTGTCGTCGTTTCAGGGCCCTGGTCCCTTGCCAGGGGCGACGGCAGGATCGGCCCCATGATCCCGTCCCCGTCCCCCTCGATGTCCACGGCCTCCCCCGCCCCGGTCCTGTCCTCCCGGGCCGCCCGTCGCGATGCCGACAGAAAGCGCAAGCGCGACGAGCGCCAGGCCCTCAGGGACCGCGGCGCGCCCGACCCCCGCCAGCTTGACGCGGCCATCGTCGACGCCCTCAGGGAGGCTCTCGTGGCCCCTGCAGGCCAAGGGGCGGTACGCAGGCATGTCGACCTCGCGGACATCCTCACGGGCGCCGCACGAGCGCTCAGGGGCAGGACGCATGGAGGAGTTGTCCTCCGGCGCGAAGCCATCCACGCGGCCCTGGCCGACCGTCTCGCGCCCCGGCAGGACTGACAGGGGGTGGGTGCTCAATACCCATCCCTAGTCCGGTCCCGCGCACGCCGGCACGCTTCCCGGCATGTCTGACCGTCCCCTAGTCGAGCTCCGGTTCAACGTCGGCACGACCTCCTGGGCCCGCCAGCTCCAGGGGTTCGCCAAGGACGTGATCCCGTACGCGGCCTCCTATGCGCTCAACGGCACGGTGTTCGCGGCCCGCGATGCCCTCCGGGATGAGGCCAAGCGGGTCTTCGACCGGCCCGTCCCCTTCGCCGTCCAGCAGGCCTTCGGGTACACGCGCACGCGCCTCAACGGCGACCTGACAGCCCGCATCTACATCCGGGACCGCCAGTCAGCCTTCTACAAGTACCAGATCATGGGGGGGACGCGCGTCCCGGGCGACATCGGCCCGGGCCAGACCTGGCTGTTCCTCCCCGTCGCCCCGGAGCTCATAGACCCTGCCTCCGGGGGGCTGCGCCGCAACGTCCTGCAAGGCCTGTCCCGCCGGGCCAGCCCCAAGGCCCAGGGCAAGGCCGTGCACCGCACGACGAAGGCGAGGGACGCCAAGCGCCGGGGCGTGTTCTTCACCCCCCTATGGGGCACGCAGGGCATCTGGGAGCGTCCCGAGCGTACGAAGGCGACCGGCCTGCGCCGGCGTGGCGTGAGGCAGGTCCACAACCTCTCCGCCCCGCGCCTGCTCGTGGCCGCCTACAAGCACGAGGAATACAGGCGGCCCAGGTTCGACTTCCAAGGCATCGTCGCCCGCGCCTACGAGGACCTGCCCATCCGGTTCGATGAGGCCGTGCGGCAGCGCCTCGGCAGGATCCTCTCGGACCGGGGCCTGTCCGGCCGCTGACCCCATCCAGAGCCCATGGACCCCCATGGGCCGCCCATGGGCCGGCCGCCCCCGACGCGTGCCGCCTAACCCCTTGATACCAGGCCATGACCGGCCACGGCCCCATGGGCACGCCATGGGCATGGGATGGGGCACGACAGCCCCTTCGCCGGGCTCCACGCGCCCCCATCCAGGCCCCATGGATCCCCATGCCTGCCCGTGGGGCGCATGGGGCGCGACACGACGCCGGCCTGCAACCAGCCCATCGGTCCGGCGCGCCCATGCCGGGGTCGGCCCGCCTATCGGATCGGGACACCGATGGGCCGAGGCCCCAGGATGCCCGCCAGGCCGTGCCGGGTGGTGGATGGGTATTTGTACGCGCGCGCCTGCGCGAGGGGCTGTGCGCCGCCCCAGGGCCTCGCCCGCCGGGTCGATATACCCCCAGGGTGTCGGGTTGTTTCGCCATCGCACGCTCTCACCGTTCGGGCATCGCCCCGATCCCCGCCAGCATCAGCATCCCCCCGGGCCAGCCGGCGCCCGCGCCCCGGGGATCCCGCCGCCCTCCAGGCGCGCCCCCATCCCGGGAATCCACATCTCCGGGCAGGCGCCCCGGCCAATGAGGGCAGCCCGCCCACACCCCGGCGCGCCGGGTGCCGCTCGTCCAGTCGGGACGCGGCGCGGTCTATGAAGACCGAGGCATGAAAGGTGGTCGACCGACCCAGGGCCAAAGCCAAAATAAGCAGCCAATCGTTCTGGTATTAAAATTTACCATACCCAGCCACAAACAAAGATGCAGAACGAAAATTCTGGTAATAATTTTCACCCACCCAACGGGCTGCCACACTGAAAGGAACAGAGACGATGAGGTGCATCGACCCGGATACGGGCAACATGCTGGGCGCTGGCCCCCTGTCGGACGAAGAGGCGGAGGCGCAAGAGCGTAACGAGTATGCGAGTGACGCCGCTCTGAACGCGTATCTCGAACGAGAAGCGGCCGAGGCGCAGGTGGTGATCGGGGAGGTGATCGACGAGGTGGATGGCATGCTTGCCGACCTTCGCGAGAAGTTGATCGTCAGTGCAATGCGCGCCCGTGGCTTCAACTGGCACCAACTTCGCTGATAGGCAGAGGTTAAGACGGCTCTGCGCTTCGCTGGACCAAGACGGCCCCTTCCGCTCTAAGACAGACGCCGGGGCATCCATGCCCCGGACCTCGCACCTGTGCTGCCGCCCGGATCCATTTCGATGACCCAGCACATCGCCATCCGGCTACGCTCCGCCCTAAGCGGCGGACTTCGACCTTCCCGACCTCGACCTCGCCGCACTCGACGAGGTGATATTGTTCCTGGAATGCCAGCCAATCTCGTTCAGCCAGCTTGCCGGCAGACGTCGGGATACAGTCCCCGGCGCCGACGCGGCCGGCTGGATTTGGCGGCTACATCGTGCCGCCCGCCGCTTGAGCTCTCGGGCGATACCTTCAAGGTCCGGCTCACTCCGACCTTCCAATGCAGAACGTCATGACCCCTAAGACCCTGACCCGCCTCGGCGAGCTCCTCTACGGACCTCGGTTCGCGACTTCCCTCGCGGAGGCGCTCTCGGACGACGACCACCGCGCTCAGGTCTCTCATGTGAGCGCATGGTGCGCCGAAAAACGACCCATTCCTGCCTGGGTCGCCGCCCGGGCGCGCGGACTGGCTACTCGCGGCCAACGCGACTTGGCCGGACGGCTAATCGAGCTGGGCGAACTACTCAGCCACCCGACTGCTCTTCACTCTGCCCCCAAAGCCCTGCGCACAAGCCGCATCGCACATCTCAAGCGGACGCCGCCCGACACCGACGAGGGCGGGCCGCCCGAAGAGCCCATCCCCTGATCACTTAACCTCCAATCTCACCTAGGCTTCTTAGGAGCGTAGTCTTGCCTAAGCCGGGCCGACTGGTCAGGCACGCGGTGAGGCTCCCGACCGGCCACGATCCCTCGCCCCGGCGTTAGACCTCAACGCTCGCGACGATCTGACGGGGCTACGAGCCCGCATCCCCGTATTCGACCAGATCCTCGACGAGGGGCACCTCGTACTGGTCGCCGGACGGGAGCGTCCTGGCTTGAACGACCTCCTCCAGCCTCCTGACCGCCGCCGATGCCGTGTCGGCGACGCGGATCGCGGCGACGAGATCCTTGCGGTCGAGGCCCTATTCTGACGCCGGCATCCCTAGCGGGCGCGTTCCGGCTGCCACGCGGATCACGAAGCCCAGCACCGCCATGGACAGATGGCCCAGGCGCACGCGCAGGCTCCCCCAGATCTCGCCGGGCTCAATGCGCGCCATCCAGTGGGCGTACTGGACCGGGTCGGTCAGGTCGCAAACGCCTTCGAGTTCCGGAACCTTCTTCGCGACGTGGTTGGCGAGCTTGGCCAGCGTCTTGGTCGGCCCGATGCCCACGCAGTTCGGGATGCCGGTCCAGGCCTGAACCGTCGCACGCATGTCGCGTGCGAGCGGCATCCTGTCGGCCTGCCGCACGTCCGTGAGGTCGAGGAAGCTCTCGTCGATGGAGTAGTCCTCGATGCGGGGGCTAAACCGCTCGTAGACCTCGTTCACGCGCGCCGACATGTCCCCGTACAGTTAACGGGCCCGGTAAAATTTCAGGTAAATCCGAACCTACGATTCAGGCGGCCCTGGTACGATCGTCGCCTGCATAGGGAGAGGTCGATGGCCAGAGTACCGTGCGCGCCGCCGCGCAACCTGTCGATCGTCATAGACGGCATGAAAATCAAGGCGACGTTGTGCGGCGATCCCCGTAGGCATGAGAACTGGATAAACCACTATAAGGCGGCGTACCTCATGCGTGAGTTTGAGCGCGCCGATCCTGCCTACCTCCACGCCTGGGAGCTCGTCATTCCTGGTACGGATACGGATCGCCTCTGGCTCGCCTGTAGGTTTCGGTATGGCCCGTGGCTCTCGGGTAGGGTGACGACAAAGTTGCACTGTAAGTACCGCCCCTGGCTGCTATTCGGGCCTCCCGGTCATTACGGCTATATTCGCGCTTCGACCGGCCTACAGGCGGCCGCCGACGCGAATATCGAGCATTTCGAGTGGATGCGTCGGAAGCGGCAGGAGCTCATCGAAAATGAGCTGACAAACTCACCCGAGGGCGAGGATCTCGACGCGATGGCTGACCTCAGCTAGCCCCCAGCCTCCTCGCTGCCCTGGAGCTCCTCCGGCCAGACGTCGCAGATGGCCATGGCATAGAGGATCTTGTGCATCGAGACAGGCCGGAAATCCCACCCGTCGACGCCGACGTCGCACGACGCTTCAGATGGCAAGGGAGCCTCGGGCTGGGGAACGGATGGGCTCACATTACGACGCCGAGGTCATCGTCGTCGGCGCCGGTCCCGTCGGCCTGACCGCGGGATGCGCCCTGCGCCACCACGGGGTAAATTGCCTGATCCTGGAGGAGCGGACCGAGGTTCGGGCGTATTCCCGGGCCAACAACCTCTGGGCACGGCCGCAGGAGCTCCTGGCCTCCGTCGGCCTGCGCGATGCCATCGCTGAGCACGCCTACCCGGTCCGGTTGGTGAACTTCTTCATGAACGGCACGGCGACGACGCCGATCCGGATCGACGACGTCACCAGCCCCCACCCGCAGGTCCTCTACAGCAGGCAGGACGTCATCGAGACGACCCTGATCGAAACCTACGGAGAGCGCGGCGGCCGGATGCAGCGCGGCGGCAAAGTGGTGTCGGTCGCTCAAGACGGCGACGGTGTGACCGTCACGGTTAGGCGCGGCGACGACGGGCCGGAAGAACGCCTGCGCTGCCGCTACCTCATCGCGGTCGACGGCGCCAAGAGCACGGTGCGCCCGCTGCTCGACCTCGATTTCGAGCCCGAGCGGTTCGAGGGCCGGATGAACCGTCAGGTCGACGCCAAGCTGTCCTGGCGGCCTTCGCTGGAGCCCGACCAGCTCTGGTTCTTCTACTGCGAGCGCGGCTTCTGCGGCGTGATGCCGGTCTGGGGCGGCTATCACCGGCTGTTCTTCCTGGCCGACGATGCGGGCGTGCCGGACCGCGATCCGACGCTCGACGAGATCCAGGCCGTGGCCCGGGAAGTCACGGGCGACGAGACCCTGACGCTGACCGACCCGCAATGGCTGACTCACAGCCGCTTCCAGTACGGCGTCTCGCCGGGATACGCCCGCGGCCGGGTGTTCCTGGCCGGCGATGCCGGGCACCTGTCCCTGCCCATCGGCGGCCAGGGCATGAATGCCGGCCTGCATGATGCCGTCGAGATCGCGTGGCGGCTCGCGGCGGTGCTACGCGGTGAGGCGGCCCCCGTCGTTCTCGAATCCTACGATGCCGAGCGCGGCGGCGAGCACGCCAAGCTCAGCGAACAACAGGCGAAGGGCTTCCGCCGCACCGTTTACCGGGGACCCGTCACGGATGCGGCCCTCGGGCTGGCTGACAAGGTGGTGCCCGGCATCGGCGCCCTCCTACAGGGTACGGACGACCTGCAGCAGCTCTCGGTCAGCTACCCGAAGAGCCCGCTCAACGAGGACCATCTCTCGGGTGTGACCCATCTCCTCCAGCGCGGACCGAAGGCCGGTGAGCGGGTCCCCAGAGGCCGAGGTAACGGTCAACGGCCGGACGACGTCGCTCTTCCCGTTCATCTACAATCCGGACGGCGTCACGACGGGCTGGGCCTTGGTGTGCTTCGACGGGCGGACCCCGGAAGCCGGCGCTTCGCTGCGCGCCGCCATTGAGGCCGTCGCCCCGTGGGGCTGGGTGCGACCCCGTCTCGTCCTGGCGGGTCCTGTTTCGGAGGCGGAAGGGGCGCCGGTGTTGTCGGACCTCGACGGCAAGGCCCACCACGCCTACGGCGTGGAAGGCCAATCCGCCCTCGTGCTTGTGCGTCCGGATGGGCATATCGCCTATCGCGGCGCGGCCGACCGACCCGAGCGCCTGACCGCATATAGCTGGCGGACCTTCATGCCGTAAGCCAAACGGCGCGATAGCCGCTTCTCGCCCGCAATCGCTCGTGCGGTGAACAGGAATGTGACTTCCGGGGAACGGTTGGCTTCGCGCCCCCCTGCCGAAATCATCAGGCTGACGAAAGGCCGCTTTCGGGCGGCGTCGTTGGCGACATGAGCGGCCGCGTTGGGTCGTAGAACGAACCCGCTGCGCGGGAGGGCGCGGGTGGTGAAGTCGCGGTAGCACCCGGACCGTCGCGCGTCGTTGAGGCCTGTCGGCGGCGGGCCGAGCATCGCGGCTCCTTCATCCGAGGAGCCCCACGATGCACGATCTGCTTCCCGCCCCCGTGATCAGCCCGCTGCACCAACGCCTGATCGAGGAGATGGGCCTGCGCCGGTTCTCGCACGAGACCCAGCGCAATTACCTGCGCGACGTCGGCCGTTTGGCCACCTTCCTCGGACGCAGGCTCGACACGGCCACCGCGGAGGATCTGCGCCGCTTCCAGGTCGAACAGCGCGAGGCCGGCGTGCCGGTGCCGACCCTCAACAGTATCGTCTCGGCCCTGCGCTTCTTCTTCACCCACGCCCTCGACCGCCCGGATCTGGCGCACCGGCTCGTCCGTCTGGCCTATCCGCGCACGCTGCCCGTCGTCCTCAGCCGCGCGGAGGTCACCCGCCTGCTCGCCGCCACGACCTGCCTCAAGCACCGGGCGGCCCTGGCCGTGGCCTACGGCGCCGGCCTGCGCGTGGCCGAGGTCGCAGCGCTGAAGGTCACGGACATCGACAGTGCGCGCATGCTGATCCGGGTCGAACGGGGCAAGGGCGGGCGGTACCGCAACGCCCTGCTCTCGGCGGATCTGCTGGCCCTGCTGCGCCTGTGGTGGCGGGCCGGCCGCCAGCAGGGCGTGATGCTGGGCGGCGGCTGGCTGTTCCCCGGCCAGCACGCCCTCAAGCCGATCAGCACCCGGCAACTACACCGGGTCGTCGTCGAGGCCGCACGGGTCGCCGGCATCGCCAAGCGCGTCGGCCCGCACACCCTGCGCCACAGCTTCGCCACCCACCTCCTGGAGGACGGCACCGATATCCGCGTGATCCAGGTCCTGCTCGGCCACGCCAAGCTCGACAACACCGCCTTCTACACCAAGGTCGCCACCCGCACGGTGCGCACCGTGACCAGTCCCCTCGATCGGCTCGGCCTGTTCGAGGCCGGGGAGCGTGCGGCCGGCAGTTGACGCGCCGGGCCGACCCCCGTGCTGGAGGTCGCCGACGTCTTCCGCGCCGCCGGGCCGGCCTACCGCGCCGCCCGGGCCGGGCACCTGAGCCTGCACCAGCGCAAGGTCATGACGGCGATCGAGACCTGCCGCACCGCCGCGCTGGGCGGCCATGTCGAGGCCTGCGACGGCTGCGGGCACACGCGCATCGCCTACAACTCCTGCCGCGACCGGCACTGCCCCAAATGCCAGGGCGCGGCGGCCCGCACGTGGCTGGCTGCGCGCGAGGCCGACCTCCTGCCGGTCGGCTACTTCCACGTCGTGTTCACCTTGCCCGCCGAGCTCGCGCAGATCGCCTTCCAGAACAAGGCCACCGTCTACGACCTGCTGTTCCGGGCAGCCTCCGAGACGATGCTGACCATCGCCGCCGACCCGAAGCATCTCGGTGCCCGCATCGGGCTGACCGCCGTCCTCCACACCTGGGGCTCGGCGCTGACCCACCATCCGCACGTCCACATGATCGTGCCCGGCGGCGGCCTCTCGCGCGACGGGACCCGCTGGATCTCAGCAAAGCCCGGCTTCCTGCTACCGGTGCGCGTCCTCGCCAAGCTGTTCCGCCGCCTGTTCCTGGCCGGACTGACCGCCCTGCACGCGTCTGGACGGCTCGCTTTCTTCGGACGCCTGACGCCCCTGGCCGAGCGCCGCGCCTTCCTGCGCCATCTCGCGCCGATCCGAACCAAGCGCTGGGTCGTCTACGCCAAGCCGCCGTTTGCCGGACCCGCGGCGGTGCTCGCCTACCTGTCGCGCTACACCCACCGCGTCGCCATCTCGAACCGGCGGCTCGTCGGCTTCGACGCGGCCGGCGTCACCTTCCGCATCAAGGACTATCGCCGCGACGGGCCGGAGCGCTACGGTGTCCTGACGCTGGCCGCGGACGAGTTCATCCGGCGCTTCCTCCTGCACGTCCTGCCCAAGGGCTTCCACCGCATCCGCCACTACGGCCTGCTCGCCAGCGCTACCCGCCGCGCCAATCTCGCCCGCATCCGCGACCTGCTGGCCGCCGCACCGCCGATCACCCCGGCTGAGGCAGCGCAGCCATCCGATTGGCTCGCCCCGTGCCCGTGCTGCGGTGGGCGCATGACGGTCGTCGAGATCTTCGGCCGCTTCCAGCAGCCGCGAGGTCCGCCGACCGCCTCGGCTTCAACCCGGATGAGGGCCACGTGACCCGGCCCGCCCTGAGGCCCGTCGCCTGCTGCGAGCACCACGCCACAGGCCATGGACCGTCGTGCGCCTGTGCCGGCCGACGACCCCGTGGTCAGCCATCCCCGCCCGGGTATGCCCCCCGCCTCGGCCTCACAATGCGATCCTGGCGGGCAACGGATCGGCCTCAGCCGCCACGTGCGGGCCGGGACACGGTCACGCGCTGGCCACCGACAGACACCCCGCCATCGGGCCGAAACGACCAATCCCCATAGCTGAGCGCCTCGGTCCCCGCGGGTTCCTTCTTCGGAGACTTTCGTACGCCTCACGGCGCCCGAAACTCTTCACGCAAACGGAACGTCTGCTTCCTGATAGAAGACTAAGGTCCGGTGCCCACCATCTGTGACACTGATCACGGGGCTGGCGACCGGCATAGGCGTCGGCGGTGAGCATACGTTTTCGGACATCCTCTGCGATGCCCCAAGCCGGTAGCGCTCAAGTGGAGCTCTGATCGTGGTCCAAGATCTGGGCCGTCAGGTGAATGACACCGGGTTCAGCCACGTAAGCGGACCCCTGGGCCCGCGACCGGTTCCGTTCTACGGTCAGGCTTCGACGTCTTGTCCTCGACCTGCACCATGCCGATCAGGCGCGAGCACCGCTTCTTCTATCCGATCGATTGGCCACAGCTCTCCCGCGTGATCCGGTTCGACCGTGCCGGAGGGCGCTGCGAGTGTTGCGGCAGGCCGCATGGGCAGCGCGTGGCCCACCTCGGCGATGGCTGTTGGTGGGACGGGGAGGCGGCGTCCTGGAGGGACGGAAACGGGCGGCGCGTGCGCCGCGCGCCCGGATCCGTGGACATCCTCGGGCGTGTGCGTCGGACCCGGGTGGTCCTAGCCGCAGCCCACCGCGACCACGACACGGCGAACAACGTCGGGGCCAACCTCGCGGCGTTCTGTCAGCGGTGCCACATGATCCACGATCGCCCCGAGCATCGCCGACGCCGGTGGGCCACGCTGTTCCGGCGCAAGGCGCTCGGCGACCTGTTTCGGGGACCCTATGCCTGAGCGCGGATCGGCCAGGAGACACCCGACCCCTGGGGTGCGTTTGAGGCGATGTGAGAGGGCGGGTCCGCGCCTCCCCGATCCGATCAGCGCGCGGGCGACAGGTCGAGGCCGGCGCGCCAGACCGCGCCGTACAGGTAGCCTTGCTTTTCATTCCACACTCGGACCCAGGCGAGGTCGCCTTCCAGGCGTTCGACCGGGACCCAGGTATTGGCCGGGAGCGTGTAGGTCATCCTGAAGCCATCCGGTCGCGAGAGGATGGCGGTCAGCGGATACACTGAGCGTTCGATCCGGGGCGTCGCCCGGCGGGCGAGCTCGAACCAGCCTCCCGCGATCACCAAGAGGGCGAGCACGGCCGGATGAAGGGCACCGCGCAGCAGCGCGATGCCAAGGCGGCGCCCGCGCGCGAGGATCCGGCCACGCGGCCACCATCGGCGCCGGGGTTTGGCGAAGGCGGCCTGGATCGAGCGGCGCAGTCTGACCCGGTCGGGGCCGATCAGGGCCGCGTCTTCGAGATGGGCCATGCGCTCGCGCGGCGCGAGCCGCAGCAGTTCGGTCAGCCGCACTCGGCTGTTCTGTCCGACCCGACGCGCGGCGGCGCGTTCGGCCTCCTCGGCACCGCGTAAGCGAGCATCCACGATGCGGGCCACGGGTTCAGCCCTCCAACCACGCCGCGGCCGGGGCGGTAGCCGCCATCGCCTTGGCGCGGAAACGGGTGAGATCCTCGACGATGCGGCCGGCCTCGGCGAAACCGAATTGCGTAATGAGGTTATCCTCGGCCCCGGCGAGGTCCTCGCCGATGAACCGCAAGCCGCCCTTCTGCAGGAGCTCGTTGGCGCGCGCGTCGAGGCTGAGCCGCTCCAGCCGGGTCAGGGTGACGCCTTTGCCGAGCGCCTTCAGGGCGGCCGGGTCGACCGGGCCCTCGACCTGGTTCTCGACCGCGAACCGGGCGGCCGCGAACGGTGCTGCGAGGTCGAGCAGCATCGGGGCGTTGGCCAGGGCGCCGGGCTCGCTGGTGACCACGACGAGCAGGGCGAACGTGATGCCACGCCGGCCGTAGCGCCCGCCCGCCTCGCGGATCAGCGGCAGGAGCGAGCCGGCGGTGTTGGCCCCGACATCGACGATCACCGGCCCCTCGGCCGCGGCCATGGCGTTGAGCACGCCGTCGAATTCGGCGCGTGCGGCCTGGCCGCCGGTGCGGTCGATCTCACCGCGTTCGGCGCGAACCGGGAAAAACGCGAGTCGGTCGTCGAGTTCGACCAAGCGGCGGCCGGCCTCGATCTCGATCAGGCGGGCGGTGGGCAGGCATTCGGCGAGCGCGCGCACAAGGACGGTCTTACCGGAGCCACCCTTATCCTGGGCGACGAGGAGGATACGCGGCATCAGGTCAGGCCTTCTTCAGGAGCTTGTGCAGGGCGTCGAGGCCGGCGCGCCGGATCGCCTCTTCGCTGGCGTGCGCGGTACTGTCGGGAGCGGGCGGCGAAGCGGGCGGGACCGGTGCGATCAGCGCTGGGGCGGCAGTGAGGTCGGTGCGCGCGGGCTGAGGAGCAGCGAGATCGGCGCGACCGCGACGTGCGGTGGCCTGCTCGGCCTGTCGACGCAGCTGCGCCTCGACCTGTCCGACGATGGCGGTGAGCCGGGACGCGGTCAGGGGGCGACCGGCACCCTGGGTGACGCCCTGGGCGCTCATCGCCGCGGCGATGGCGGCCCAGGTGATACCGCCCTCGCGCAGTTGTCGGATCATCGGCAGGCCGTCGCGCACGGCGCGGGTCACGCCGGTGGTCTCCCGGCCGATGCCGCCGGCGGGACGCGTGGCCTGGACGCGCTTGGCGTCCCGGGCGAGGCGCTTGGGATCGAGGGTCATGGCCGGGAGGGTTGCCCGACCCGGGGTTAACGGTGGCTTGGCCCAGAGCGCTTGCCAGGGCTGCCAGCCTTTGCCGTTGCGTTTGCCGTTAAAAGACCATGGTCGAGATGGGTCACACCTCACGCACTGAAGTGACCCAGCGTTAACCGCACGGCGGCGTGGGCCTCGCCCGACCGCCTCGACCGTGCCACGGCTGCCGACCCGATCCACGCGCAGCAGGTACGCCGATGACCCAGGAGGTCAAGCTCACCGTGACCCTGGAGGCGGCGCTCACCGCGCGGTTGCGAGCCGCCGCGGCCGAGCGTGGCTGGTCCGCCGAGAGCCTGGCCGCCGCGTGCATCGCCCAGCACCTGGAGGTGGCGATCCGTCACCGGACCCTGGTCGAGCGCCTGGAGCAGGTCGACGGCGCCATCCTCGACATGGCTCAGGCCGTCGGCGAACTCGGTGCGCCGACGGCCGGCATTGATCTGTCCAAGGTCTGCCGCTTGCGCAAGGGCGACGGCGTCGTCGATCCGGTGCCGTGACCGCCTCGCTACACCGACTGGGTGCCGGCTCACCGGTGGCGGCGTACTACACGCAGGACAGCCAGCGCGAGGCCCGGCCGGATCGACGCGACGAGTACTACCTCGCAGACGGCGGCGGGGTGTGGTGGAGCAGCGGCGAGACGGTCGTGCGCCACGGTGCTGCGATCGATGCGGCCTCGTTCCGCGACCTGTGTGCGGGGATCCATCCAGGCACCGGCAAGCCGCTGGTCCGCGGCGCCGGCCCCGGTCACTGGGCCGGGGTCGACTGCACCCTGACACCCGGGAAGTCGATTTCCGTGCTTTGGATGGCCGGCACGCCCGAGCAGCGCGCGGCGATCGAGGCCGCCCACCGCTCTGCCGTCGAGCGAGCGCTCGGTTTCGTCGTCGCGGAGG
Organism: Methylobacterium sp. UNCCL125; assembly: GCF_900116795.1. Classification (NCBI taxonomy): domain Bacteria; kingdom Pseudomonadati; phylum Pseudomonadota; class Alphaproteobacteria; order Hyphomicrobiales; family Methylobacteriaceae; genus Methylobacterium; species Methylobacterium sp. UNCCL125. The sequence goes on from NZ_FPBW01000004.1 coordinate 244,773, forward strand.
GGCTCGTCACCGTCCGGACCGGCGCCGGCGGCACGGAGCAGCATCGCCCGCGCGACCTGATCGTCGGCCGGTTCGACCACTATACGACCCGGGAGGGCGATCCGAACCTCCACACGCACTGCGTGCTGATCAACGTCGCCGGTACGCCCGAGAATGCCGGATCCGGGCGGTACAAATCAAGAACACACCTGACCATCGAGCCCGACCGTCTGTACGCGGCCCAGCTCGGGGTGGGAGCCGCGTACAGGGCCGCCCTCGCCGAGGACCTGCGCGAGCGCTTCGGCCTGCAGTATCGCGAGGCCGGGCGCGGGCAGTGGGAGGTCGCCGGGCTGCCGGAGACGCTGCTCGCGGCCTTCTCCAAGCGCGCGGAGCAGATCCTCGCCTATGCAGGGGCGGGGGCCAGCAGCGCCCAGCGCGAGATCGCCGCCCTGGCGACCCGCCGGGGCAAGGACGAGCTGCCGACCGGGGTGGAGCTGGAGGCGCGCTGGCGGGAGGAGCTCGCCGCCTGCGCGATCGATCCGTGGCTGGCCGCGCGTCACCCCGAGCGCGACCCCGCCCTGGCGATGGCCACCGAGCGCGAACGAGATCTCCCGTTCGACCCGCCCGAGATCCCCGGCGATGGCCCGGTGGCGCGTGCCGCCTCGGCCCTGTTCCGGCACGAGAGCGTTCTAGCACGCAAGGACCTGCTCCAGCGGGCCCTGGAGATCGCCGGTGTCGCCGGCCTCGGGGTCGACGCCGTGGCGGCGGAGCTCGCCCGGCTCGAGCGGGACGGCACGCTGATGCCACTGGCCGATGCCGCGATGGTGCCCGGCGCCAGCGCGTGCTGGACCAGCCCGGGCATCGCCGCCTGCGAGGCCGCGATGCTGCGCGCCGCCGATCGCCCCCTGGAGCGGAGCTGGATCACGCCCGAGGCGGTCGAGGACGCGCTGGCGCACGCCCCTCACCTCAGCTCGGAGCAGGGCGAGGCCGTGCGTCACGCCGCTGGTCGGGACGGGGTGTCGCTGCTGCAGGCCGGTGCGGGGACCGGCAAGACCACGACGGCGGCCGCCCTGGTCGCCGCTGCCCGTGCCTCCGGCCTCCGCGTGATCGGCCTCGCGCCGTCGTGGGTGGCTGCCGACGAGCTCGGGCATTCGACCGGGATCCCGGCGCAGGCGATCGCGCGCTGGCGCCACGACCTGACACGGGCGGCAGGCCCGGATACCACCCACAGGCTCGACAGCCCGGCTACGCTCGATGCTGATACCGTGGTGCTGGTCGATGAAGCCGGGATGGTCGCGACGCGTGACCTGGAAGCCGTGCTGAGCGCAGCCCAGTCGGCCGGGGCGAAGGTGGTGCTGATCGGCGACCGGCGGCAGCTCGCCTCGGTCGGCGGCGCGAGCGCGCTCCGGGCGGTCGCCGACGTGGTCGGGCGCTCCGCCGTGCTCGAACACGTCCGCCGGCAGGCCGTGGAGTGGCAGCGCGCCGCCTCGGTGCTGATGGCACGCGGCGAGGTCGAGGCGGGCTTGCGCGCCTACGCGACTCGGGACCGGATCGAACTGGTCGCCGGCGCCGAGGCCGCGCAGGCGCGCGTGCTCGCGGTCTGGAACGAGCAGCGCGCGGCGCATGGCGAGGATGTTCTGATCGTAACCCGGCGCAACGCCGACGCCGCGGCGTTGAACGTCCGGGCGCGGGCCGTGCTGCGGGCGGAGGGGCGCCTCGGCCCCGACCTGGTCACCCTGCCGGCGCGCGACCGCGACGACAGGCCGGCGCCGCTCGCGCTCGCAGTCGGCGACGCCTTACGCTTCGGCGAGAGCCTGCCGCATCTCGGGCTGCGCAACGGCAACCGCGCCAGGGTCGCGGCGATCACGGCCGAGCCGGATGAAGCGGTACGCCTGCGCCTGACGCTGGAGGATGGTCGCGCGTTGGAGGTGGCGTGGTCAGATCTGGCGCAACAGCCGCGGTTCGGCCGGGCGCGGTCTCAACCCAGGATCGTGCACGCCTATGCCGGCACCGCTTACGCGGCGCAGGGCCGGACCTCCTCCGCAGCGGTGATGTATGTCGGGGCGGCGACCGACGCGCGGGAGCTCTACGTCGGCCTGACCCGACACCGGCACGAGGCCAGGGTGGTGGTCGAGCGCGACCGGCTCGACGCCCTGTGCCGACAGCGTCAGGAGGATGCGCGCATGCCGGCGACCGACGCGATGGTGCTGGAGCGCCTGTTCCGCGAGGCGCGGACCTACAGCGAGAAGATCAACGTGGTCGACTACGCCGCCGACCGGGTCGCGTTCGTGCGCGAGGGATCACTGGGAACGCGCGAGCCCATCGGCCGAGGGTTGGACGTGCCGCGCGTGATGCGCGCAGCGCGTCTGTTGCGGGAGGCCACGGTGTGGCTCGGCGTCGAGCAGCTCATCGTGCCGACGTGGCGGCTGGTGGATGCCTACGGGCGTCGTTTGACACAGGCACCGGCACGGGTGTCCCGTGCTCTGGTAGGGGAGCTTGCCCGTCGCCTCGGCCGCCCCGATCCGCTGTCTCAGCGTGAGCGGGGTCGGCACATCGAGCGATGAGGAGGCCGGATGCAAAGTACCAAAAACGATCTCGTTGCTAGCAGCGCTAGCAACGCTTACAATCAGAGCATGGCGGTTTCTCATGCACCCAACGCGACGATCACGATCCGTAACCTCGACGGCGGGGTGAAAGAGCGGCTTCGCATGCGGGCCGCCAGGAACGGTCGATCGATGGAAGCCGAGGTGCGTTCGATCCTCTCGGATACGCTGGACACCGAGGCGGCCGAGTCGGTGAACCTGGCAGAAGCGATCCGTCGGCGGGTCGCACCCCTCGGCGGCATCGAGCTTGACGACCATCCGGCCATCTCGATCGGAGAGCCGCTAAGCTTCGAGCTGTGATCGTCCTCGACACCAACGTGATTTCGGAGCTGATGCGGCCGGAGCCCGACCCGACCGTAATCGCATGGGTTGCCGCGCAACCCCGCGCATCGCTCTACACAACGAGCATCAACCGGGCAGAAATCCTCTACGGCGTCGCGACTCTTCCGGCCGGACGCCGCCGTGAGGGCTTGGAGTCGGTAGTCCAGGCGATCTTCTCAGAGGAGTTTGCCGGACACATCCTTCCGTTCGACAGCCGCGCCGCCGAGTACTATGCGCGGATCGCGACGGCACGGCGCATGGCCGGCGTTCGGATCGAGGGTTTCGATGCACTGATCGCCGCCGTCACGGCGGCGGCCGGCTTCCGCATCGCCACGCGAGACGTGGGGGGCTTCGAGGGCTGCGGCCTTGAGGTCATCAACCCCTGGGACGCCGTCGCAGCCTAGCCCGTCTTATTCACGAGGGCAGTGGATCTGTGGTGGCGAGCGTAGCGTAAAGCATTGATGTGGCTTAGGGATTGGGTGCTGACGCCAAGTCC